>JAZOXB010000064.1:0-9655 GCA_045659585.1 Faecousia sp.
ACATGGTAGTCGAAGAGCTTCAGTGCCAGACGGTCGCCGATAACGGAAGACTGACCGATAGCAATGTTTGCAAAGGGACCTGCATGGATCAGAACGGGCTGATGCTCAACAGAGTAGCAAACAGTGGGGTTGATGGTGTTACGCATCCAAGCGGTCATTGCGCCGGCAACTTCCAGATCCTCGGTGGTAACAGGCTCACCGCTGCGGCTGTAAGCAACAACGATCTTGCCGATACGCTCGCGGAGATCCTTCAGGTCACGGGCAACGGACAGGATAGCCATGAGCTCGGAGCCAACAGCGATACCGAACTTGGATTCCATGAGGAAGCCGTCCTTGTCGCCGCCGATGCCCATAACGATGTTACGCAGACCCTGTGCACAGAAGTCCAGAACCCAACCCATCTCGACACGCTTGGGGTCGATGTCCAGACGGCGCAGGCCACGGGCTGCCAGCTGCTCGTCGTTATAGTTACGCTCGTGCTGCATACGGGCGTTCAGAGCGACCATAGCCAGGTTGTGAGCGTTCATGATGTCGTTGATGTCGCCGGTAAGGCCCAGGGAGAACTCGGTCATGGGCATGAGCAGTGCGTTGCCGCCGCCTGCTGCGGTACCCTTAACGTTCATGGTGGGGCCGCCGGAAGGCTGACGCAGACAGCCGCCTACGTTAACGCCCAGCTTGCCAAGACCCTGAATCAGGCCCAGAGAAGTGGTGGACTTGCCTTCGCCAAGGGGAGTAGGAGTGATAGCAGTAACCTCGATGAACTTGCCGTCGGGCTTGTCCTTCAGACGGTTCATGATCTTGATGAAGTCCAGCTTGGGGGTCTTGCCGTAAGGAATGATTTCCTCGGGGAGCAGGCCCAGCTTCTGACGGAACTCTTCTACAGGAGGCAGAGTCTTCTCTGCTTCTGCTGCGATCTGCCAGTCCTTGTACTCGACGGGGTCGAGGGTGACGCGACCGGTTTCGGGGTCAACATATCTGCCGTTTACGAATTCGATTGCCATGGGGTATCCTCCTTAATATTTTAAGTCATAGTTTATTATATCACTGTGTTAAAGATTTGTCAATCACTCATGATTGATTGCTCCATCATTTTATCATATCAAGAGAAAAAATCAATCTTCTTTCAAAAGTTTATCTATAGATTTAAACTATAGATTCATCCTTTTGATTACATTTTACATTTCAAAGTACCGATTAAAATGTCTCCGGCAACCACTCGATCCTCTGCAGAGAAGCCATCTACAAAGTTTTCTGTGTACAAAAGCTGTGCATTGGGAGGGAATTCATCGTCCCCTTCCCAGACTAAGAGGCGCAAACGGTAGTTGTCCGTCAGTTCGAATTCATAGCCTGCATCCCCATGGGACAGGGGTAGACCGCCCAGAGCCTCTGCCGCCTTGCGGTACTTCTCGATCCGAGTGCCGAAGGTGAAGGCCGCACGGGTCAGAACACGACCGGTAAAGGGCTGGATGTACAGTTCTCCCCAAGGCATTTCACGGAAGGTCTTAAAGTCTGTGGACACATTTCCCTTCTTACCCTCCAGTAGGAACCGCAGAAGGAAGGTCTGGGTGGGCAGGGTCGCTCCCTCGGGGCTGATGGAGTACTCAGGATGGGTAATGGTATAAGTCGTCCCCAACAGAGTCAGGGTAAAGGCCTTGCCATCCCACTTAGCACCGCTCCGCAGAGCCATTTCCTCGGGAACCGCTTCCTTAAATTTGTCACAATAATATCCGAAAGGAACTTCTTCCTTATGATTTTCAACTTGCATGATTGCGTTTCTCCTCTTTTTATTCTTCCATCACAAAGCGGCTTGCGTCGGTGTGGGGCAGGAAGCAGGCGGCTACAAAGGAGTCCATGTATCCGGGGTGGGTAGACAACTCCATGTAGGTCATGTTCTTGGCCACTTCTTCGGTTTTGGCATTTGCCTCGTCGGACAGAGCCATGGTGTAAGCACCTGCCAGAGAGGAATTGCCGATATAATGGTACAGCTCCAAGGGAACATTGGGGAACATACCGATAAAAACGGCGTTCTTCATATTGATACCGCTTCCGATACCGCCGGCAACATAGATGCCTTCCAGAACGGACTCGTCCATATCCATAGCAGACAGGAGAGTGTCGATGGCAGAATAGATGGCACCCTTGGCGCGGATAAAGTTATCAATATCGATCTCCGTCAGACCGATCTCACGACCGGTTGCGGATTCCTTGGCATGAGCCAGAATGTATCTGCCGATGCCGTGCTTGTCGTGAGCAACACGGGTACCTTCCCGAACAAAGATACCCTTGGCGTTAATGATGCCGCAACGGAACAGCTCGGCGATCAGGTCAATGATACCGCTACCGCAGAGACCGACAGCCTTTCCGCCGCCGATAATGTCATAAGTGGGCTCCATAGTTTCCGGATCAATGGTACAGGCTTGGATAGCACCGTCTGTTGCACGCATACCGCAGGAAATGTCTCCACCTTCAAAGGCGGGACCTGCAGAACAGGCACAAGAGACTAAGAAATCGGAATTGCCGAATACCAACTCACCGTTGGTGCCCAAGTCAATGAACAGAGACATTTCTTCCTTATTCCAGATAAGCCCTGCAAAGGTACCGGCGGTAATGTCACCGCCTACATAAGAACCGATGTTAGGTGCGATCCGCACCTGTGCCTGAGGATGGATGGGCAGACCCAGATCTGCCGCCCGCAGTTCCCCATAGCTAAAGAAAGCGGGAATATAAGGCTCGGTGCGGATGGGATCGGACTCTACTCCTAAGAGCAGATGATTCATGGTGGTATTGGCACCGATGGCAAGGCGAACGATCCGATTGGCAGGAACGCCCGCTTCCTTGCTCAGGGTGTTAAAGAGGGGAAGGATGGTTTCTTCGATAATAGCCTTTTGAAGCTTTTCTCTGCCGTCCTTCTTCCCCTGCTCGATAATACGGTTAATAACATCGGCACCGTAGCGGATCTGGCCGTTACCGCCGGATGCCTTGGCAAGGAGCTTGCCATTCTTCAGGTCAAAGAGGACAGCGGAAACAGTAGTCGTACCGATATCCATACCGATGGCACACAGAGGGCTTTCGTCCTCATAGGGCATAAAGGTATAGACCGTAAACTTGCCGTTTGTTTCCTCGCCCCAAACACGGAGGCGGAACCCGTTTTCTCTAAGGGCAGTCGGCAGATCCCGCAGAGCCCCAAAGGGAATAGAGATCTCAAAGCCCAGAGCCTGAGACAGTGCCCACTCTAACCGCTCATTATCCGGCATAGTGTCATCCAAGGTAGGCTCGTCCATAATGATATCTACAGCGCGGAAATTGTTCCCCAGAGAGATGCCGGCTTCCTTTACACCTTCTAAGAGGCGGGTAAAAATGGCGATCTCCTCACCGGAGGACAGGTCAGCAGTCTTCATACGGCTACGATATGCCGAAGCAATATCGGGAACCAAAATTTCCAGATCACTTGCAGGCTTACAGCAACAGGACAGCCGCCAGCCTTCTGCATATTCCTCGTCGGAAATGTGTGCGGTCTGCAAGCCCTCGGTCTCACCCTTCAGGAGCTTGACACGACACTTGCCACAGGAGCCGTTGCCGGAGCAAGGAGCATCAATAGCCACATTGACCCGTCTGGCAGTCTCCAATATATTCTCCCCATCGATCCACTGGGCAACAACAGGGCTGTCACCGTTCTCAAATCGGAATGTCAGTTCATACATTATAATAGTACCTTCTTTCTTTCCTATTTATCCAGTATCATCATATCACAAAACCCGAAAAAAGAAAAGGGATTTTTCACCCACCTCTCACAACAATGAAACGCCCCTGCCAATATGAGCATAGGAGCGCCTCATTGTTGTTATATATCGAATATTTGACACTCCCTCAAAAGATCAATTGTTGAGGGAAATCCCTTGAATGATATTTGAGATACGATGTTCAATACTCGTATCAACGCATGTACTCTTGATTTCTTCAATGAGTCGTAATAATTCTTCCATATTTACCTCTTTGTTGCGATATCTTGGCTTTGTAAGGTGATCTTCTTTATATTCTATTTCGGAATAACCAACCTCACAAGGGAATATGGCGTTTGAACCCACATCTATTAATGCAAGAGGACCAAAAACAAACCACTTTGCACCAACAGCTATTCCGGATTGCCTTTCTCGAACAATCAAACCGCTTTCCGTAAAAATAAGATCACAATCTAAGGCAGAACGATCATTGATAATTGCAACAATATGACTTTGTTCAAGTAAATTACGCTTAATATAGCGGAAGAATTCTTGTTCTCCGGAAAGCAAAAGCTTCGTATGTTTACTACCTTCGTTCACCAGGTGATAAGATTTTATTTTTTCTTTGATACACTTATGGAGCCTAGAACTCTCATCCTCTATGTCAAAAAAGTCGCGAATAGTGAAATTTTTCTGTTCAGCGCTACTGTTTTGAGATGAAACCAGCTTTGCATACTTTCCGTTGATGTTGCTCAACTCAATCTCCAACTGTGATATTTGCTCCATAGTTGTAATTTCGGTATTTGCAATATTTCGCGCAACATATAGAAAAACATCGCCAAACACGGTTTCGAAGCTTTTATTTGTACACCTTCCGGATTTGACTATACTTTCTAATTCACCTTGATAAGGCTTCACAAGATGTACGAATGTCATGCGATCCATTTCTACACAAGGGAAAGATGCCAGCTCTTTATAAAGTTGTTCAGTCGCTTCAACTAATATGTGTTCTCTTTGATCAGAGTATGAATTTATAGCAAATTGCCATTTTTTATTCTCATAAGAATAGCTACGAGCAAGAAGCTCAGCATAGCTTTTCTGCATTGCTTTTCGACGATTGTCAATGAATAAACGGTATTGCTCTTCTAGTTTGACGTCATTACCATCAGGCCAAGGAAGCAGCTCACTTTCAGGCACTATTTTACCCAAGAAGCCATATTGTGAACGACACAGTTCATAGTTATGCTTGTTTTGCAAAGCTTTTCCAATGTAGATTGTACTTAAAATCTGTGCATTCATACGGGTATTGTATCCTTCGCACACCAGGTCTCGTAGCAAATCCACCGCTAAGTCAAGTGCATTTAAATCTAAATATGCAGTTGCACATAACTGCAAAACATCATAGTGGTTACCTGCTTTTTGAATTGCCAGATGTATATAATTTAAACGTTCTTCAAAATTCTTCTTATCCAACAATGCAGAGTATTCTAAAGCACATGCAGCTCCAATCGGATCAATACGCAATAATTCTCCTGTAGTTTCAATAATGCTGAAGTAATGTCGAAATGCCGATTTCGCATGAAGGCGTGCTTCTTCACACTTTGCGAATTCATCCTCTGCATAAAAAAGATCAGATAATTGTAGGGCAGTATGACCTTTAAAATACCAAAAAGGAGGATACGCATCAAAATACTTCTCCAGATTTTCTAACCTTACCCAACGACGATGCAAGTTGTTATCCATCAAGACGCTGTTATATTGAGCAATTTGGCTTTCGGTCAAACGCCATCTCTCTGTAAATTGATATTTATCAGCCAATCTCCACGCTGTCGTAAACAACTCTCGTCGTAATCCGTTAAACTGTTCTATAGCGGCTGTATGGAGTTGCATCATTTCCTTATCGTAACCAAAAGATGCCAGTGCCATTTCATTCCTGTAGTTCATATAGCCCGTGCCGATTTGGCATGCCAAAGTCACAAGCATTGCCACCCAATGTCCCGCTCCCAATATGACTTGACAGTTGGGCATAGCACGCCATATTGCAGTTTTCATCTTGTTTTTATATTCTCGCTCAATAAAAACCTTTTCTTCATTCTGAATACGGAAAAACGTTATAGTATCCAATAATTGACGAAGAATATCTAACAGTGCTTCATCCTTAGGCATATTTTCCAAATTCAGATTATTAAGAATACCTGTGTATTCCTGCTCCAGAACATAAAGATCTGCATAGTCCACAATTTGAGAAACAGAAACTAAGCATAGATTCAAGGCGTACGCCGCACGCATTTTTTCACTTTCTTCTAATGTTGCTTCCCGGAGTTGTGTTTCCTCCAAAGCAGTTGCAATTCTATTTAATGGTGAAATAAGATCATTTAAGTTATTCTGATTATCTGGTGTACTCATATCTATCCTCCTAAATACAATTTTTATTTAAATATAGTCCCTGCTATAAACCGCTTCAATACACGCTTCTTACGAATATCAAATTCCAACACAATTGGTAAATGATCAGATATTTTTTGACGATACAGTTCAAAGACAGACTGTTCGCTATTGGCATCACCGGAATACAATCGAAATACATCATAAAGCACCTTTGTCGAAGGCTCTTCTATATTATGATTTTGTATTTTATTAATATCATAAGAAAAATGATCGTAATTATTTGCCAGATGGTCAATCACATGCGTTTTAAGCCGATCAATTTTAGCTTTTTCCGGATCGGATGAAGGTTTTTTTAAAGTTGTCTGTTCCTTATTTACAGTGACAATATTTTTCTTTCCCGTTTGATATAAAGCCAAATCCTCTCGTATTTTCGGAGATTCCTCTAAGTTCAAATTATAATCACCCATTAAAAATGTATATGGAACTATGAATCGAGCTTCCGTATCTTGATGATTTACATCGTATAATTTGTCATCCCATTTGCTATACACAGACTTCAGCAAAATTTCCAATTCCTTTTGGCGTAAAGCAACTGTAGATAAATCCGTATGATATTGCTCGCTATTTTCCTCACCAAAGCACGAAGGCTTGTCAAATATTATATGTGTGTTGATTAGTCGAAATTCGCATCGACATCTCAGTGGCTTAAATCGACCTATCATCGGTGTGCGAGCCAATGCTTCCTTTGAAAAAGTTTCAATGCGAGGCTCAAAAACCTTGTTTTTATAATTAGAAACCAGTTCAATCCTGGTAGTATTCCATATAAAAGCATACCCTTCTGCTGAACCATACCCATATGTTGCTTTTGGAGCTGCCCACCTCCCCTCCCAATGTGCGGTTTTGAATCCGGCAACTTGATTTGTGCGAGCACTTGTATTTGTCGGAACAACAGTTTTGGGAGTACCATCAAGGGCTTTTAAAAGATACTTTAATGCATCAGGATGGAGAATTTCCTGAATAGCAAGAATATCGATTTTATTTTCTTTAATAATTTGAGCAATTTTCTCCAGATCTTTCTTTTCAGCGTTTACAGCCGCCTTCCCACTGAACTTCTGGATGTTAAATGATGCAATGCGGTAACTCATCACGATCACCTCTATATAATACATAGTAGATAGAAAACAGTTTCAGCTTCTCACTTATTATCTTATACCTATAGTATAGCAGTATAGCACAAAAATACGGAAAATAAAAGGTCTTGTCAAAAAAGGATGATCAATATATCACCGCAATCTTTTCCTCAAGCATTTCCATCATCGCACTCAAATCTATAATTCGTCTGTAATATTCAACAACAAGCTTTATAACGCACTTTCCTTTTAGTGGGATAAAAGCCTGAACCTTATATACGTAGGTAGCCACCAACGGAGAGGCAATTCCATAAACAGGAATTCCGTTGGAAGGAAATTTTTCTGAGAAAAGAAAAACTTTTGTATTGCAATTCGCTAAAGGAAGTGCTATAATAAAGCTACTATTACTGAAAGGAGCCTCTGACATGTTTTTTAAGTTTGCTTTTACCTTTTTCTATTACTATAGTGACAGGGAATCGTGTAGCAAACAGTAAGAATCCAAGTTTCATGTAACATGACAGATTTTTATGCCGCACGAGGAAGCTGTTTTCACAGAATTCTATCGTGTGGCTTTTTGTATACCTATATGGGATCATACAGACACTACATTATATAATATACGGGCACCGATCCGCCACCGACTCCTGCCGGCGAGCAGACCCCCGCAAAGAAAAGGAGTTTTGATTATGATTACAGTATTAAAAAAAGGAACCTCTCAGGCACAGATCGACCATCTGATCTCCTGGCTCAAGAGCCGGAATCTGGATGTCCACATCTCCAAAGGGGAAAACTATACGGTTCTGGGTCTCATCGGCAATACCGGCTCCATTGACATGGAGCTCCTGAGCAGTCTGGATATCGTAGAATCCGTCAAGCGGGTCACAGAGCCCTTCAAGCAGTGCAACCGCCAGTTCCAACCGGAAGACACCGTCATTACCGTAGGCAATGCCAAAATCGGTGGCGGTCATTTCGCCATGATCGCAGGCCCCTGCTCCGTGGAGACCGAGGAACAGATCATCCAGGTAGCACAGGCTGTGAAAGCCGCCGGTGCAGACTTCCTCCGTGGCGGTGCATTCAAGCCCCGTACCTCTCCCTATGATTTCCAGGGTTTAGGGGCCGAGGGTATCCGCCTCCTGTTGGAAGCGAAAAAGGCAACAGGCCTGCCCATTGTTACGGAGATTATGAACATTAACACCCTGGATCTCTTTGCTGACATTGATGTGATCCAAGTCGGTGCCAGAAACATGCAGAACTTCGACCTGCTGAAGGAGCTGGGCAAAACGGACAAGCCCATCCTCTTAAAGCGTGGTCTTGCCAACACCCTGAAGGAATTCCTCATGAGTGCGGAATACATCATGTCCGAGGGCAACCAGAAGGTCATCCTCTGCGAGCGTGGCATCCGCACCTTTGATACCTACGCCCGTAACACCTTGGATCTCACCGCCGTTCCTATGCTCCATGAGCTGTCCCACCTGCCTGTAGTGGTTGACCCCAGTCACGCAACAGGCAAGATCCGCCTGATCCCTCCCATGGCTCTGGCGGCAGTGGCCTGCGGTGCAGACGGCATCATGCTGGAAGTCCACAATGATCCCATCCATGCCCTCTGTGACGGTGCTCAATCCCTGAAGCCGGAGCAGTTTGCAGACCTTGCCAAGCGGATGCAAATCGTCCGAGGTGCTATCCTATGACCGTCGGTATTGTAGGTCTGGGTCTTATCGGCGGCTCTCTTGCCCGTGCCTATAAGGAAAAAGGCCATAGAGTCTTGGTCTGTGACTTGGACCCTACGGTATCCTCATTCGCCATCATGGCAGGAGCCGCAGACAGTATGTTAGAAGATGAGACCATAGGGGAATGTGACCTGATCCTCATAGCTGTTTACCCCAAGGCCGCCATCTGTTGGATGGAAGAAAAAGCCCACCTGCTTAAAAACACCGTGATCGATTGCTGTGGCGTGAAAGCCGATATTTGCAAAGTTGGCTTCTCTCTTGCTGGGAAATACGGCTTCCTCTTCGTTGGGGGACATCCTATGGCGGGTACTCATTTTTCCGGCTTTAAGTACAGCCGCGCTACCATGTTTAAGGGTGCTCCCATGGTGCTTGTCCCTCCCAGACGGGATGATATGCAGCTCATCGATGAGATCACCAAACTCCTCGCCCCCTGCGAATTTGGGAAATTCTCTGTGACAACCGCAGAAAAGCATGATGAAATGATCGCCTTTACCTCTCAGCTTCCCCATGTGGTTTCCAACGCTTTCATCAAAAGCCCTACAGCTTTGACCCACAAGGGTTTCTCCGCAGGAAGCTACAAGGATCTGACCCGCGTTGCCTGGCTGAATCCCGGTATGTGGTCGGAGCTGTTTATTGAAAATAAAGAATACCTGATCCCGGAGCTTGACCAAATCATTACGGAATTGCAAAA
>JAZOXB010000065.1:0-33069 GCA_045659585.1 Faecousia sp.
GAAACGGTTTGCCGTGTAATATTTAACAAAACAGCCAGTTCTTCTTGTGTTAGTCCCTTTGCTATCCGTGCATTTTTGATTTTCACATTCAACATATTGCTTTCACCTCACAAACACATAATACTATCCTTGCTTTTATTATACAGGATATCTCCCAATATGTAAAGAAACCGAAATTAACATTGTGCAACGCATTTTGTCTTTCGACATTTGCATATGTATGATATAATAAATAAAATTTGGATAATTCTCAAAATATTTGAACCAATCGACCATCCCGTTTGTATGTATAAGTGAAGGGAGGTGCAGAGAGCTTGATTGATCAATATATAAGACAATACGGAAAACGGCTTTATGGGTTGTGTATGACTCTCTGTGCCGATCCTTATGAGGCGGAGGATCTGTATCAAGAAACCTGGCTCCGTGCTGTCAAGAGTATCTCACAATACGATCCGAGCCGAGCCTTTGAGCCGTGGCTGACGAAGATCTGCGTCAATACATACCGTAATACCCTGCGGCGGATCGCTCGAAGCCCGCTGCTGAATTTCCGAACCAATGAGGAAAAGGACGCTTTCCTACAGTCAGTCCCTGCACCAAGCAATCCCGATTACAGTGACCTGTATTCCGCAGTGGACAGCTTACCCGAAAAACTTCGCTTGTCAGTTATTCTGTATTATTTTCAAGACATGGATATTTCCGCTACTGCACAGGTTTTAGGAATACCGGAAGGTACAGTAAAATCCAGACTAAGCAAAGCTCGAAAATCTTTGAAGGAGGTGCTTAACAATGAACCGGATCTACAATTTTGAACAGCATGATCCCCCCATTCTAAATAAAAATATGATCCGTAGGGAAATTGAACGGCGCCGCCTTCGCCTACAAACCGGCTTGCTTTTGCTTGCAGGTATTCTTCTGCAAATAGTCGTTGGCTTACTGGGATATTCTGCAATTGATTGGTATCCCAAGGTTTCTCTGTTCTGCTTCAGTTACATTGTTATTTCTACCACGGGCTGTATCATTGTCGCCGTAGCCTATCATCGGAAAGGAGGTCTTGTGCAATGAGTGTTTTTGGTGCTGTTCCCATATTTCTTTTGCTGATCGTCGCCTTAATCATCCCATTTGTTGTTGGAGCATATGTCTACCGAGATGCAAAACGGCGAGGAATGAACGCCCTTCTCTGGGCTTTCGTCACAGCAATAGGACCCGCATTGATCGGCCTTATTGTCTATCTTTTGGTAAGAGTGAATTACTCCGATCTCCGCTGTCCGAGCTGTAATACTCCCGTCACAGATCAGTATATCGTTTGTCCTAAATGTGGTGCAAAGCTTCGCCCCTCTTGTCCGAATTGTGCAATGGCTGTAGAGTTGGATTGGAAAGTTTGTCCCAAATGCACTCAGCCTCTGACAGAGCCTCTGTCAGAAGTACAAGCACCTACAAAAGCGAAAGACAAATCCATTGGCAAAATCCTTGTTATGGTGCTGATCATTCCCATTCTTTTGATCTCTATACTTGTACTTTCTCTTTCTGCATCTTTCGCAAGCGGATCTTCCAGTTTCGGCGAAGTTTCCGTGGATCAGTATTTTGAAGAAATGAACAGAGAGGGCTATGCCTCAGAAGCTGTAATCGCTACCAAGGTACAACAATGGCTCAACGGCATTGATCCGGAAACCGTTCAGGCTCATGCTCTGCGGTACGATTATTCCTCTGAATCCGGCAACGAGTATTTCTTCCTGGTATATGTACCCAAAGCAGGAATGCTGATGGACAGCGGTATGAAGCAGTCCGGAAGTATCTTTGGAACAACCCTAACTTTGGAACTTCAGCGTGTGGGACACAGCGGTTCTCTGTACAACATTGTCTCCTCTGCCGATGAACTCCCTAACCTCAAAATTCTTTTGGATGGGAAGAAGCTTTCTTGCAACATCACCACTGTAGACTATAACCCCACCCTTTTCTATATTGTCCCACAGTACGACAAATTGGATCCCAACGATGATTCTATTTGGATGCCGGAACGGATCACTGTTGTGAAACTCATTAACAATCATAATGAAGGGGCTGTGGTAATCGAGGACAAAGAAATCGCATTGGATATCTTAGCTTCCATTGACGGTTCCCCCTATTTGGATTGGGAACACGATATGTACCGTAAGCACGATGGCTCAGGTGGATATGATTTCAAAGACGGTTTTGACATTATAATAGAGTACAAAACTCATAACGATTTAGTTCTTCACGAAGATATGATTCACTGCCTCGTTCTACCCCAATACGACGGATACTATCTCATCGACGACCGCCCGGTTGACGGTCGCTTCATCCGAGAAATTGACGAAGAACTTTACAACACACTATGTTCTCTGTTTGAATAATTTATAGGTTATAAATGAATTTACCGATCTCGCTACTGTGAACTTTGGCTTCCCATAGAGAAAAAATAGCAAACCCCATACGTAAGTCCTGCAGGAATTATTTGTTCCTGCAGGACTTCGTTTCCGGTATGCATTTTTATCTGCGATAGGGAACTGTTTCTCCTGTTTTCTCCCGTTGGATCAGCATACCGCCTTTTTCAAAGGTATAACGGAAGATCGTACTCGTTCCCCCAATGGTAAAGGAACTGGTCGCTGGGGAATAGAATGTACTTGTAATGCTTTCCACATCCCACAATAGCATGCCTTTATCACTGTGGGACAAGGAACCGCCCAAGGAACCCTTAACGGAATAGAATTCCTGCGGTGTGCCCTTTTGGGGATCACATACCAACAAAAGTGCCATATAATTCTCTCTTACCATAGGAGTTAATTCTTCATCGGATATCTCCCAAATATTATGATCGAATAAATAGTTCAGTACCGATGCGATTTCACATCTACCTCCCGCACTTTGGGACTCGTCTTCAAGTTTTGGTACGGAATAGGCGGATAAATAGATTTTCCCCGAAAATTCTATCATATCTGTGATATAATAGTAGGCATCCCCTTGGCTGTAAGAGAAGGAATCCGTAATCGTGCCATCCCGATCTACTTTCACGATCTTGGCATACTCGTCCGTCATATAGCTACCCAACTGTACCAAATATCCATCTTGGAAGCATACAGCGTTCCATATCCCGTAGTTTCCCACTTCTGTTTTATGGAAGGATGTTTCTTCACCGGTTGCTGTATATTGACTCACACAAAAATATTTCAGATCACCACGGCTGATCACTCCATAGCTCCCATCGGGATTTTGCAAAATAGCCCCTATGTATTCATTCTCGAATCCGTGTTCTAATTTGTAAATCCATTCCGTTTCTCCTTCCTCCGAAATTTTTGCCATCCATGCATAACTCGTTTGCCAATTGGCCCATATATCTGTCTGCCCGTATGCGATCACGCCATCGGAAACAATGCTGTAATCGGTAATCCAAAATTCCGGAATCTCAACACGCCAAACAAGAGTTTGCTCTTCATACTTTTCCACATAGCTCTTATCATGGACCTCAAACCCTAAATTCGGATCCTCTTTATATTCCGAGCCATAGTTATAATGGGTTCCATCTTCTTGCCCTTCTATGAAATTTCCAATATTCATATAATTCCATAGGTTTTCCACATCTTCCGGTGTAGGCTCCTCTTGTAGGATCTCATAGCCATCTACCCGGTTTTGCAAAATACTGTTTGTGATCACATCTGAGGTCTTAGGATAGGAAAAAGATTCCGTTGTAATATCTCGGTAAACTGCCTTGATCTCATCTCGAGTCAATCCTGCTGTAGACAAACCGTAGTTCTCGAAGAAGCGAACCGCTTCCCGATATTCTTTTGCTTCCACAGTATATACATAGGTTCCACTGCCTATTGCAATCAGTAGGATCGCACAAGCCGCCACGGCAACCACTCTTTTCCATACCGGATTGCAGACCTGTTTCGTGGGACAACTCTGTATAGAATTAAAGGATAATTGAGGCTCCGGAAGCTTCCTTACTGCATCATGTAATTTCTGTTCCATTTTTATCCTCCTTGTCACGAAGTTTTGCGATTGCTCGCTCATACCGTTTCTGAGCCGCTTTTGCGGTGATGCCCAAAACGGAAGCAATCTCCTTATGGGTCAGACCGCCTGCAATTTTCAGTGTTACTATTTCTTGTTCCTCCGGTGATAGTGCAGAGATCAAATCTATGTATTGGAATGGCTCTCCTGCTTCCAAAGGTCTTTCTCCTAAGGATTCTTCCCGTTTCGCTTTTCTCAAACGGTCAAAGCAATGATTTCTGGCAACTCGATATAGCCAAGCCTGCGCTTTTTCCGGTGCCATATAGCTTTTCCCCGATAACAATTTCACAAACACATCTTGGAGAACATCCTCCGCCAAATACACATCTCTCGTAATGGACAACACGTAACGAAAGATACCGACTTTATACTGCTCATATAGTTTCTGTACGGACTCACGATCCACCGAGATCACCTCCTTCTGTCTATATGACGACCAAGGGATGCAAAATGCGACAGTTTATTTTCTCTATTATAAACCAAGATCATAAATTTTTCTATCTACATATAAAACCAACTTCAAAATTTTACGGGATATAAAGTATAGGATCCTAAAACACAAGAGAAAGGTGGGATGCACCATGGATGAAACCATCGTGGAGCTGTATTGGGAACGAAAGGAATCTGCCATTGAGCAAACAGAACAGCGGTATGGCGGGTATTTGCAGAAAATAGCCTACAACATTCTCGCGGATTGGGAAGATAGCAAGGAATGTGTCAATGATGCCTGTCTTGCGGCATGGCGTTCTATTCCTCCTCATCGTCCCAAGGTTCTGCGAAGCTATCTTGCCAAGCTCACCCGTCAGATCGCCATTGATCGTTTGCGAAACAGGAAAAGTGTTAAGAGAAAGGCATCGGAATATAGTCTTTCTCTCTCAGAGTTATCCGATACTTTCTCATGCAGCTACAGTGTAGAAGAGGCTTTTAATGCTGAGCTTCTCCAGGAAGCCATCGGACGATTTCTCCATACTCTTCCAAAGGAAACACGGATCGCTTTTCTCGGTCGTTATTATTATTTCGATTCTCTCAAGGAAGTGGCGGCCTACTGTGGCATAAAGGAGAGCAAACTAAAAAGCCTCCTGTACCGCACCCGTCAATCCCTGAGAAGCTACCTGATCAAGGAGGGATTTGATCTATGAACACCCGACAAATATTACAGGCCTTAGATGCCGCCAACGAAGATCTGCTCCAAGAAGTTGACTGCATCCGTTGCATTAAACACAAAAGATCAAGTATAGGATACAAGTGGTTGGCTGCTGCCGCCTGCCTGTGCGTATTGTGTATCACCGTGTGGGCACTTGCCAACTCCAATCAAAGAGATACGCCCCTAATAGAAACCCAGATTTTAGAACCAAACTCCCCTACCCCGAACGCAGAACCCTCTCTCGTCCCTACAGCATCTTCCATGCCCACAGAGTCCGAATCGGTTTTGCCTACGGAAGAAATCCTGCTATGGACTCCTCACTATAATGTGGCAAAGGAAGCCATTGACGGTGCGTTGCGAGCGGATGTATGTCTTTTTACCGGAGAGCTGACCGATGAAGAGCTTCTTTCCTTTACCCCTAACCAAAAGCCGGAATGGTTCTCTCCGGAGGGCTATGGCATCTTTTACGGGAACAGTACCCTTCGGTGTATTCAGTTGTTCAGCGCCACAAGTATTCCTGAAAATCCCATCACCATTAGCATAGGGACAGAAGAGCCGTTTTACTGCTATGTTCTGCCAAATGAACCACAAACCTCCTACTGTAACGGTGTGGAATATACCCTCACGCGGTACAATGCCCCGGATGGAAGTGTAACCCTCTTTGGGGAAACATGTCTGAATGATTGCTACTACACCTTCTCTCTCCGAGGGACGCAGGAAACCCTGGCACAGAATGAAGCCGACTTTGCCCTGATACTACAAGCCTTCGCAGAGAGTCACATCACCCCCGAAGACCTTTCCGCTATCCACCCCAGAGAGATCCCGGTCATATTTGATAAGTCCCTAACCCATGAAGAAGCTCTCAATTTAGATTCCTATGGTTCTTATTTCCTCCCTGAAGTCCTTTCCGGCTTCACAGAAGAATCCATCCGCCATTACCAAGATCCGTACAATGCATACCTTTCCGGCCTTTGGACAAAGAGCTACAATGAGCTATTCTGGCGTGTCTCTGCATTTACCGAGGAAGACGATCATCGCTTAACCCATGCAGGAGAAACAGAACGCTACGATCTGTCCCTCTACCCTATCCCCCGTGCGGATTCCGTTCCGGAGGAGCTTCGGGAGGTCGTAGACAACCCCATCTTCTACGCAGAGGAGCTAAGCCCCGAGCTCATTTGGGCAAGAGCCTACAAATCCGGTGAGCAAGGCGACAGCAACGGCTGGCGCATGTCCTTCTCTGTCCTCTATGGGGATATGGTCGTTACCGTCCGTAGCAAAGGCGTAGATCCCGATTGGCTCTATGAGCAACTCGCAAGTTTATCCGATTAATATCAAATAGTCTTGTAGCAGACCTGCTCGCTCTTTCTGAGGGTGTACAGGTCTGTTTATCTCATATCTGCTTAGCGACATGATGCAAATTATTTACACAATTAGTATTTATTGATTGTTGCGAAATATGAAGTATCATGTTATAATGTCACCTATGAAGAGATGATCTTTGCTGGAAATCGCAGGATTAGATAGTACTCAAATTAAAATAATCTCTTTCCCTAATCAGAACACTTCCCCCGGCACAACACATATATGACGAAGGAGTTTCGACATATCCCCCTTTGCCGTTACCCCTTCTTTCATATAAACAATTGAGGTCGCTCTATGTCTTGCCTTAAAAGACACGGAGCGGTCTCAAACTTTATTTCTCACATATTTTTCTCATACATATCATCTTCTGCAAGTATTACACTAATATTCATTTGTACCTCCGGAAACCAAAGCATACAAAGGCCATTCCTGCGTTGTAAAATATTTTCTCGGATCATATAATTGCGCAGATAATTTATATTGCTTATTCGTTACGAATATGGTATAATATTAAAAAGGAGGTGTAGCCTATGGAGCAACGAATAGGGAACATTATCATCCAAGCACCGGGTGGGACGGCCGGTCGCAGTTCCCACACATTTAAGATAGCTTTACCATCGGTATGGATGCAAGAAATGGGGATTACAGAGGAAGACCGTCGGGTAGAGCTATCCTTTGACGGTAAAGAAATTCGGATCGTAAAGCGTTTAAGTATAGATTCCTTTATTTGTCAAGGACATGAATCGGGTGATAGGATTGTTCTTCTGTCTTACTTCGATGCCGAGAAGCTTTGCACGAGAATCGCAGCAAACTATAGTCGCAAGACCGTTTGTATCGAAAACTACAGCCGGGACTATTTCCAGACAGCCTTCGGTAGAATGGAAAATCCAACTTGGAAGGACTATTTAGAGTTCTTGGAAAGTCGTTGCATTTCCCGATCTCGCGGAGGCTTGAGAGAGTATTTGGAAGTCTTGGGGATTGAGTCGTACGACCCTTTGGAGATTATAAAAAGAACCTCCGGCAAGATGTCGGAGGATCAGCATTGGGTTAAAGTGGAGGTGCTTTCATGACCGTCAAGTTAGTATCAGACCAAAAGATTGCAGAGACCTCTTCTAAGGGGAATCAGGAAAAATGGATGGAAAACGACCGCTGGTACAAGCTGGATCAGTTTGGTTATGAAGCCTTGGCAGAGGTGTTGACCTCACAACTTCTGGAATACAGTACGGTCGAAAGGGATTCCCCTTTTTCCTTTGTCCGCTACCAAATGGAACGGCTCCATGTACACGGACGAGAAAGAAGCGGTTGTAGTAGTGCGAATTTTCTCCCTGCCAACTGTTCCATAATCACACTGAGTCACCTATTCAAGCAGCACCTTGGCAAATCCGTGGCAGAATATTTAGGACGGCTTTCCAGTGACAAAAAGCGCATGATGTATTTGGCCGAGGCAACCACAGAGCTGACCGGGCTTTCCGAATTTCCGCAGTATTTAACGCTGCTGTTTGAAATCGACGGATTGGTTTTGAATGATGATCGCCATTTGAATAACATTGCCGTGATCCGCAGCCCTGAGGGATTCCGTTACTGCCCCATTTTTGACCAAGGTGCCGGCTTGCTTTCAAACGTCATGTACGGTGCAATGGATATTGCCCCCGCTGCGCTGATTGCCTCCGCCAAAGCCCGTCCGTTCCATACCACCTTTAACCGTCAAGTAAAAACCATGGAAGATCTTTATGGAAAACAGTTGTCTCTTCCCAAATTTACCCGCAATCAGCTCATGTCTCTCATGGAACCCTCTCTACTCTTTTACGCGCCAAGAGATCGGGGGCTCATTGCAGATCGCGTCTGCGAAACCATTCTTATCCGACAGAAAAAGCTCTGAAAGAGTGCTCCCCTTTATCTCCTGTGACCTTAATAATAGCACCCATGAATACAAAACTGTTTGTCTCCTTTCGATTCAAGACAACTACCCAAAACACGGCCTCCCGGACAACGATTGCGCCGTCGGGAACTACCGATGAAATTAAACCCAACCACATTGCAACCTTCATGCTAAGTAAATAACTCTAAAAACCGGGAGCGTGGCTTAGGTCTTGTCCGACTGCTACGCTCCCCTTTTGCGTTTATTTGCGATGTATTTATATCAGATAGAACTGCACAGCATTGCCGCACCGATTAGGCCTGCATCGTTGCCCAAGGAGGCTCGTTCGATTTTCACGGGGGCAGAATCATCGAATACATATTGCCTAAGCTTTTTGCAAAGGGGCTCCAGAAGCAGTTCCTCCGGCGCATTGCTGATTCCGCCGCCTAAACAGATGATCTCCGGTTGCAGAATATTGATGAGATTGGAAAGACCGATTGCCAGATGCGTTGTATAGCTATCAACAGCACTTAAAGCAAGCTGATCTCGGATTTTAGCGGCTCGGAAAATCATTGCGCCATTGATAGCATTGGCATCGCCACCGCACAAATCCCGTAAAATAGTGCTTTTCGAATTGGGCATACAATCTTGCACCTGCTTTATCAGGGCTGTTGCGGAAGCATATTGTTCGAAACAACCATGGTTGCCGCAGCCGCACCGCTTTCCGTTCTTCTCTATGATCATATGACCGATTTCCATTGCTCCGTGATAGCGGCCTTCAAACAGTTTTCCCTTATACACGAAACCGCCACCGATGCCGGTGCCCAAGGTTACCATCAATACAGATTCCGCACCCTTGGCTGCACCTGCGTGGTATTCACCGATTGCAGCACAATTTGCATCATTGCCGAGATACACAGGGATATCCCATTCCTTTTGAAAGAGTTCCCTGATTGGCGTATTCTCAAAAGGCAAATTGGGAGTCTTTACAATCACGCCGTTCTTGGAGTCCACGAGACCGGGAATACCAATTCCTACCGAAGTAACAGTAGCTTCCTCGGCGGACACCAGGCGTGCCAACTGAAGGATCCGGTTGCACAATTCCACGTCTGTGCAACCGTGCTCTACAGGACACTGTTCTTTTTTGCAGATATTGCCTTTGTCATCTACCAGAGCGGCAACAAGATTTGTTCCGCCAACATCAATTCCGATTTTCATATTCTATACCTCGCTATTATTCTGAAATGGTACATTTTTCTATTTTACCCTTTGCAAGAAAAGGCTTAGAAACTTTGCGGTCAAAGAAATCAATCAGAGGTCCCATGCAAAATGCGGTTAATACCGTTCCGATTCCCATAAGGGAGCCAATCTGCTTAATGCTATGACCGCTTAACAAAAACATCGCTGTCCCCGTAAACAAGCAAATCAAGTCCGTGCATATACGCATATATTTGAACTTGCACAGCTTCCATTTATTGGAACAAATCAGGGCGATTGCATCATATGTGGATACCCCAAGATCTGCCGTAATATATAAGGAACAGCCGAGGCATAAGAACGCAAAGCCTGCAACGAACATGAACCCTCTGAATGGAAGGGATGCCGTGGGAAACAGCGAAGTCAACAGGTTCAAAGTAAATTCTACAATGTATCCCAAGAGAAAGAGGTTAATAAATGTCGAAATACCAATGTAGTGCCGGTCAAACACCAAAGCAAATATCAGCAGAACAGCATTTACGATCACATACAGCGTTCCGAAGGAAATAGGGATCAAGAAATCCGCCCCGGCCATAAAGGTCTGGAAGGAATCCACACCCAAAGCAGAAAACTTCAAGATCGCAACGCTAATGGCTGTAATCACCACTCCAATTAACGACATTGCAACACGCCTACAGTTCATTAGATACCCCTCCTTCAAATCATGAAACACTTTCGACTATGTGAAAAAGAATGAACCGCAACTGATAACACTCTAACCGCTTGTTCGTATTGTCTTCAACAGCTGTCCTTCTGACAGAAACATTGCTTTACCACCTTCATATAAGGACAATCTTGTACAAGCAAGAACGGCGAATAATATAAGTAGTGGATTGTATATCAGCTTCTTTTCTCCTGTTCTGAATATATTTTACAGACTCATAGGCAAAAAATCCATATCCTAAAGAATACGGAATATGGATTATTTAATACACACGAGGTTGTCCGCATGCATGTGAAGAGCCCTTCAGGGAATACAATGTACTTCCTGCAGGGCTAATTCTACAATTTATTATAATAATGCTACGATTTTGTCAAAAGGGATGTTGCTATACAGTAGCAACTCACGCAACAGGAGAAAGGCATATCGGCAAAAGAACACTTTAGTCATGCTTGTTCCGTATAATACTGTGCCTGTGCATTCCAAAGTTCGTAGTATTTGCCGTTTTTGTCGGCAACGAGAGAAGCGTGGGAGCCTTGCTGAATAACAGCACCCTCGTGGAACACGGCAATCTCGTCGCAGAACTTACAAGAGGACAAACGGTGGGAGATATAGATAGCTGTCTTGTCGCCTGCGATCTCGTCAAACTTGGAGTAGATCTCTGCTTCTGCAATGGGGTCGAGAGCTGCCGTAGGCTCGTCGAGGATAATGAACGGAGCATCTTTGTAGAGTGCACGGGCAATGGCAATCTTCTGTGCTTCGCCACCCGAAACATCAACGCCGTTTTTACTATCATAGTCCTTATAAAGATAGGTGTCTGTGCCGTTTTTCATTTCGGCAAGACGGTCGGAGAAGCCCGCCTTTTCAAGACAGTCAACGGCCAGTCCCTTATCATAATCAAGCTTACCGGCTACATTCTCACCGAGCTTCAAACTGAGCAGCTTGAAGTCCTGGAACACAACGGAGAAAATGTCCATATATTCACGATAGTTGTACTTGCGAATATCAATGCCGTTAAGCAGAATTTCTCCCTCGGTGGGGTCATACAGACGGCACAGCAATTTGATAAAGGTGGTTTTACCCGAACCGTTCATACCGACAACGGCAAGACGCTTACCAATCTCAAATTTCATATTGACGTTGCGAAGTGCGTAGGTTTCGCTACCGGGATATTTGAACGATACATTGCGGAACTCTACTTGATATTTTCTGTCACGGCGCTTTTCAACCGTAAGGCTACCTTGATACATATTGTCGGGAATATCCAAATATTCAAGTGTCACTTTAAGGAACGGTGCATTGTTGCGCATAAGGCCAAGGGTGGATATGAGACTTGACATACCGCCCGATACCTTTGTGATAGAAGCAACATACTGTGTAACCGAGCCAAGTCCGAACGCACCTGCCAATGCTTTAAGACATACGAAGATATATACAACTCCTGTAAAGATAACAGACACGGCGGCAGAGGCAGCAGCATACAAGCCCATAGAACCCCAAGCGAAGTGCGCAAATAAGCCGTTGGAGCCGAAGGTATCTTCTTTATTCCGATTATATCTATCGCATATCTTATCCTGGCGGTACATTCTCATGTCTGTTCCAAGTTCGGTGTAGTATCCAAGATAGCCGAAGAAAGAGAACAAACGGTTTCCAAGGTTATGAGAGTCTGCGTATTTTGCATAATAGCTACCTGCCTTGTTATTTAAAATCGGGGCGATAAAGGTAACTGCCAACATCAGAATAATCACGGCGATAACGACTAAAGGATTGTTCAATATTATTAGCGAACCCGATTCAGCAGGAACCTTGCTGATAAATAACGACACGGTAAGTGCAAGACCACCGAAAATGGTTAGTACATTTGAGCATAGCCCTTCGTAACACTCAATTACATAGTACAATCCCCAACCGCCTCCATTTAGATTTTGGCGGATAGTAGATAAAAGCTCCGATGTATGCGTATCATCGAGATTTACGTAATCTGTGTCAAGCATCTTTTCAGAAATAATATGCTCAACTTTTAACCAAATCCCCACATTTTGTGTTTCTTTCCACTTATTGAGAAGTGCAGTACCCAAAGCAATTATGGCAGCAGAAGCAAGAGTGACAGCAACAAGCATTTGAAGTCGCTGCACATCTCTGTTTCCAACAAGTTCATCTACAACAAGTGCGGAGAGGAAAATACCAACGTAGGGAGTAAGAGCATTCCAAATCACGCTAACAAAACGAGAAATCACCATTTGAGGATAACGCTCATAAAACATCTTTAGTCCTCGGATATTCATCTGAAAGACTTCTTTCCAAGACATTCGTTTTTCAGTTTTCTTCATTTTCGACCTCTCCTTCCTTGTAGTATTTGCTCTGAACCTCAAACAACTCGGCATATTTGCCGCCGGCTTTCAAGAGTTCTTCATGTGTTCCTTCTTCGCCAATACCGCCATCCGCAATCATAATAATGCGGTCGCAGAACCGAGTGGATGCAAGACGGTGGGAAATATAGATTGAGGATTTACCGCTTGTCATTGCATTGTACTTCTGATACATTTCCGACTCTGCGATAGGGTCAAGTGCCGCCGTAGGCTCGTCAAGAACAATAAACGGAGCGTCCTTGTAGAGAGCACGGGCAAGCATAAGACGTTGTGTTTCACCGCCCGAAAGCAGTATAGCTTCTTCAAATACCTCTCGATTCAGATAGGTTTCATATCCGTCCTTTAAGGATTCGATTTTCTTGCGAAGTCCGGCTTTGTCAACACATTCTTTGACACGATCCATATCAATATCTACGCTGTCCTGTGCCACGTTTGTTGCAATCGTACCGGCAAGAAGTGAGAATGTTTGGAAAACCGCTGAGAACATTTTGTAGTAATCTCTGCGGTTATAGTCTCGTATATCTTTTCCGTCAAGGAGAACACGTCCTTCGGTGGGATCAAGGAATCCGCAGATCATCTTGATAAGTGTTGTCTTGCCTGCGCCGTTAAGTCCTACCACAGCGAGCTTTTCGCCGGGGTGAAGTGTGAGATTGATATTCGTGAGAGTGTTTTTGTCAGCACCGGGGTAACGATAGGATACGTTTTCAAGTCTGATCTCGTAGAGTCTGTCTGCTTCTGCTTCGATATGTTCGCCGTCCTCAAACTTGAACGGTTCGGGATATTCAAGACACTCACGAACAGTAGAAATATCAAGTGATTGCTTGTGAAGCGTATTAAAACCACCGAGAATACCGGTCACCCAAGCGGTAAAGCCGCCTACTGCGCTGAAGAACAGAAGAAAATCCGATACGCTGAGTCCGTTTCCGATTACCAGACCGATAAGGTAAGCGTATGCAATTGCATTACGAAGGAACGTGAGTACAAGGTCAACGATTCTTGCCCAAATATAAACTCCTTGCGCTTTTTGATGGAACGCTGTATAGGTTGCGACTGCCTTGTTGTAAACTTCATTAAGCCACGGGCGTAGACCAAAAATACGAATATCTTTTGCGGCACTAAAGTCGCTTACTCGCCTATCAAGATAATATATCTGATTTGCCATTTCTGCTTCTTCTTCTCTGTGCCGATAACCCCACTCATTGACATAGTTGCCTACAAAGTAACTGATTCCTGTTGTTGCGAGAATGACAATAAGCAGAAGCGGTTGAACCGATGACATAAGAATGACATAAAATACGAAGCCGATAAGATTTGTTGCAAGCTCTGTAAGCGTTGTCCAAATAGCTTCTGTTGCAGCACTATTTGAGCCTATCGCTTCCTGTGCCTTCATTTTCAGCTTTTTGAATTTATCATCAAACAAATTAGGATAGGACGTAGTTGCCGCTTTCCTTTGAAGCTGTGCAATAATTTCACAACGGGTGCTGATTCTACCGTACAAGGTATTCTTGTTTACATACGAAGAAGCCGCCGAAATGAGCATCAAAGCAACAACAAATACCACTATCGTTAAGATCAGCTCCGCAACGGTCGCCTTTCTTTCCACCACAGAGAGTATCGAGGGGGAAACATATAGATTGATAAGGTTAAGTGCCACCGCAAAGAGTGCGGATAGCAAGCTCAGCACAATAACCTTTTTCTCTCCGGTCGTCCAAGCAAGTTTTATCATGT
Organism: Faecousia sp.; assembly: GCA_045659585.1. Classification (GTDB taxonomy): domain Bacteria; phylum Bacillota; class Clostridia; order Oscillospirales; family Oscillospiraceae; genus JAZOXB01. The sequence goes on from JAZOXB010000065.1 coordinate 14,406, forward strand.
ACCATGAGTTCTGACCCATGTTGTATTTAGGCTTGGGCGCTTTTTCTTTTTTCGTTTTTTCTTTCATCACGAAAAATCACCATCCTTTCTGTGCATAGGATAGCACAAAAATTCGTCCCCTGTTCATTTCGGGGACGAATCGTTATTCCTGGGTGATGAATTGCAAATTATCACACCTGCGGAAGCAGTATTTCTGTTGTGAACGCTCCGTCCTCGCTATTGCGGCTGATGTATCCCTCAAGCCGTTCTACAATCGCATCTATGCGAACAAGACCAAATCCGTGCCCGTCACCTTTGGTGCTGCGGAACAGCTTGCCTTCCTTTTTCATCTTTTTGCCTGCGGTAAAATTGGTGAAGGATATGTAGAGCTGAGTATTTTTCATATCCATATATACACGGATTACACGCTGATTCTCCGGCAACTTCACACTCGCTTCAATGGCATTGTCAAAGAGATTACCAATGATACAGCATAGATCAATCTCCGAAGATTTTAGTTTTACGGGAATGTGTGCATCTGCCACGACCTCAATACCTTTCGCTTTTGCAAGCGAAATCTTGGAATTGAGAATAGCATCGGTCATAGGGTTGCCGGTCTTGATAACCGTATCAACGGTAGTCAGATCTTCGTCGAGCAGGTCAAGATAATTCTTGATTGCATCCCAATCGCCGGTAGCTGCGTATGCTTTCATTGTCTGAATGTGGTTCCGGTAGTCGTGCCGCCAACCACGGATTTGACGGTACATATTATCAACTTCACGATAATGCGTTTCGATCAGCTCATGCTGATAGGAAGCGATCTGCTTTTCTATTCTCTTTGAAAACAACCCCATACGTCTTACCTCATGTTGATGATTGCCCGGTTGATACCGTCATACGCTCTCCGTGGGAGAGGAATGGCAGTTCCGTCGCTCAGTTTGATTTCTGTCTTGGTTACACGGCTGATCTGCGTTAAGTTGATGATCGTGGAACGCCCTACACGATAGAAGCGCTCGTCAAGCTGTTTTTCAAGCTCACCCAAAGTCATTTTTACCGTAACGTCAGACAAGGCGTGAATGGTAACGTAGTTGCCGAATACGTCGGCATACCGAATTTGATAAATCGGCACACGCACCATTTCGCCGCCGGCCTCAAAGTTCAAGACCTTTTCATTCTTGGAAAGTTTCTCTGCGGCACGGTCAAGTACCGAGCAGAGCTTTTCTTCCTTGACCGGCTTCATCAAGTAGTGGAGCGCCGCAACCTCATAGCCCTCCGAAATATAATCGGAGTAACCCGTGATGAAAATGATCTGAGCCGTATCGTTGTTCTTGCGGAGATGCTTCGCCATCGTTACGCCGTCCATAGCTCCCATTTCAATGTCCAGGAGCAGAATATCGTAGTCGCTTTCCTCTGCATAGTGGAACAGGAAGTTCTCGGCAGAAGGAAAGGTATCGGTATGTACCACATGACCGGCAGATGCCGCCCAAGCGTGAACCATATTCAAAACATATTGTCTGTCTGCATCGGAATCGTCACAAATTGCAATTTTGTACTTCATGTTCTAACCGTCCTTATTCCTTACTCCTTGTACACAAAGTACACGATCTCATCGGGGATATTCACAATGTATTCCTTTGCTTGGGGTGGATAGATGTTCTTGCTCGGTACATCTTCAAGGGGGATCCAACACATATCAAGCTCGATACGCTCGTTGCCGAGTTCGTCAAGTGCCTTGAAATTCCTGTCAAGGGGTATCTGCGATTCGTCCTTTAAGGAAACCAAATAATATAGATTGATCTGCTGACAAGGGCGAGTTCCCCAAGGGAAGAAATTCTCGTTCACCATAAATAGTCTTTCTACTTTGATATCTGCGCCGATTTCTTCCTTAAATTCTCTTACAATCGTTTCTGCGGTCGTTTCGCCAAATGCAACATGACCGCCGATAAAGGCGTATCCGTCATCATCCACCGCCTTTTGCATAAGTACCTTGCCATTGTGGATCAGAAGTCCACCGACACGGTACGAAAAAACATAATCATCTGTTTTGAAAAGTATATCTGACATATTTTAACTCCTAATTACAAAACCAACTCAAACACACCGCCGTCAAACACAATATCGTTGCCATCAGCATCCTTGTAGAAGGATACCTTTTCTGTTTCAATCAGCTCAAAGCCCAGGGATTTGAGCAGCGCAACGGATGGTGTATTGCCCAGTGCCGTGCCTGCGGTCAGCCTTTTGATACCAAGCTCACGCATATAATCAATGAGTGCCAAGTGGCTTTCCTTTGCGTAGCCCTTGCCGTGATATACGGAGTGGAAGCAATAGCCGATCTCGTGTCCGTTTTCTCTAATGTTGAAAGCACTATATCCGATAACGGTATCACCAAGGCAGATAGCAAAAAACATATGCTCGGTGCCGCTGTTTGCTGCCGCCCACTTTGCAATTCTCGGTTGAACATCCTCGTCATCGGTGATGTGCGGTTTATCGTACTGTGAAAAGGCGGAAGTGTTAAAGTCCACCCAAATATCTTTTATGCTTTTCCAATCATCCGCTACAATGTGACGGATGGTTAGTCTGTCGGTTCTAATAATGTTCATTTTATCTTTCTCCAATCATCCGCAAGCAGACCGTAGAAGTAAAGGTCTGCCCAATTACCGTGATTATCTTTAGTTTGACTACGTTGGATGCCCTCAAGCTTCATACCTAATTTCTTCATTAGGCTCACGGACTTCACAGCGTCGATTGCTTCAGCAAACACCTTATGGGCTTTCAGTTCTCCAAAGGCATAATCAATCACAGCTTTGCAGGTTTCGTATGCGTATCCTTGCCTCCAAAAACTGCGGTTATATATCCAGCCCATTTCATACACACCCTCGTCAACCTCATTGAACAGGATGTATCCCATCATTTTTCCGCTTTCTTTGTGTACTGCTGCAACAGCACCGTTCCGACCGATGCAGAAAGAGGTCAGAAAATTCTTTGTTTTCACAAAGTCGTATGCCGGTTCGCAGTTCTCCATTGTTTCATCATCACCGAAGATTTCGTGCAGATCAGCGGCATCCTCCGGTGTGAAATCACGAATTATCATTCGTGTGGTTTCAATATTCATTTTATCTTTCTCCCAATCTTCATATCTTGCCGCCACTTGGGAGCTTCGCCATCGTCTGCCCAATATTCATCTATAGCGACGATCTTATCGTCTTTGAGCTTGATGAAGGACGTAACGTGGAAAGAAGCGGAGCGATCCTTCGGATATACCCGTGTTGCGGTGATAATCATATCATCCGTCGTAACGATCTTTTCAACTTCGCCATCCCAATCGCCGGGATACTCGCAGTTGGCTCTTATAAATTCCTCGACCGTGAAATGCTCATTGGAGCAATGCCAATTCACAAAAGCATCAGCGTGGAAATATTCTCTTATCTCGTCTGCTCTCTGGGCGAGAATGTCAGACCAAAACTGTTGTATGTTCATATCTTTAATCAATTTGTTCTCTTTTATTTAATATATTTCTGCAAGCAGTATGTTCCATATAAGACAAATGACCATTTGGGGAATCAGTCCTTAAAACTAAATACCATTGTCCGTTCCGTTGAATAAACGTAGCATCCTTTTCATCTTCTCGTAAATCAAACAGGGTGGCTTCTTTAACATATGTTTTTCCTGTATGAAATTTCCCAATATCAAATCTTTCTTCTTTCATGCACTTGAAGCAATAGAGCCAGTCCATATATAAATAATCACAATCACTATAATGAAACACAAAGCTTTCAACCACATTGCCGTTTTGAATATTGAAGACAAGATTTTTATTAAAGAATACTTGAAGTTGAAAGAGTTTCTGGTCATGCAAATAATATACATCTGTAATTAATGCTGGAATATCGCTCAGTTCACCATTCGCTAATGACGCATTCATTTTATCGATCGAAAAAGCTTTGGCAGTATTCCAATCTGAAGAAATCACATGCAGGTTTTCATATGAACAGTTCAATCCATCGTTATCCAAATGTTCAATAATATTTGACTTTGCTATCATATTATCAAGCTTTTCCTTCCCATACAGGAATTGCAAAACAAAATAGTGCAAAGAAACATTCAATTTGCCGCAATTCAAGTAAGGATGTTTACCCTCTGAATATGTCCAGGTGTACTTTTTAACCTCATCTAACAAACCTGGATAATTGCTGATATACGCAGCGTTACCTCTCCACTGTGCTCTTTGTAGTTTTATACGATCACCTTGAAGTTCAATTGTCATAGGCTGTGGCATTTCGTTCTCCTTGTTTTTAAAATAATAGTAAATAATTTGCCAACTTCATTAGATGTATATTTGTGTTGACATCGAAATATTTGCAAATTCAATCAACATCAAACATTATATTTCTTCGCTATCTTCTATTTCGCTACTGTCGTACTCCAACAGATCTTCTACACGGCAGCCGAGGACTTTTGACAGGGCCAGGAGGGTTGCTCCGGCGGCTTTGTTGATGTCCTTAGCGCGGATTTCATATTGCTGCAGAGTGCGGAGATTCACACCAACCTTTTCGGCAAGCTCTCTTTGGGAGTAGCCGCTGATCTTACGCTGTGCCTGCAGGCGTGTAGGTGGGTTCTTTTTGCGGATCATACGATTGACCGTATCCACAAATTTCTTCTCGGATGCCTCATGGAGGGTGGGATAGAGCTTTTCGATTTCCTGCATGGAGATATATTTTTTAATTTCCTTAAAGCTCCGACCGGAGTGCCATTGATAGTAAGCAAGGATCCAGCCGCACCAATAGGCAGAAGAATAGTCATACTCGATTTGAGCCTGAGGGAAGTCTATATCCGTGCCGAACGCGGTCAGCACATCCATTACAAGCTCTGTGCCGGACAGGCCGGATACGACTTTAGGAACGCCAATAGCAAACTGTTCTGCATATCCCGTGGCAATAAACTGTTCCATGAATTGATCCATGTCCATATGACAGCTATTTGCAGCATAGTCCATAGCTTCGCCCAAGCACTTCATAGCATCGTCAAGATATTGATTATCGTAAGCGTGGATCATCCGGTCGTACCTCCTGTCTTACAATGTCTCTCATATAGAGACCGTCTAAATCATCCTTTTCAAGCTCTTCACGGAAAGTCATTCTTGCTTCGTCATCACGGGCCTTTCTCTTTGCGTAATACACAGTATTATCAGCAATTTCATAAGAAACAAACCGGATCTTTTCAAAGGCCGCAGGGCTCTTCAAAACAAATTGTTCCCCCAATTTGCCCAGTCTCATAGCGTATGAAAGCTGAGAAAGGGAAATTTCATTGCTCATAAAGGCTCTTGCGAAAGAAAAGTAAGAATCATCCGCACGGTAGCCAATGACTGCATCATAGGGAGACAGGTCAATGAGAAAGTGCTCTTTCAGCCAATCTGCACCACGCTTCATAACAGGAGTCGTGACGCGGAATTTGCGATTGTTCATCAGCAAAGCCAGCCAATGCAGCGTGGTGTATTCGTCAGAAGATAGATTGAGAATAGAGAGACCTGTGGTGTCTATTTCATATTTGTTTGCATAGCCGTCAGAATTTTCGTTACAAGCCCATTCCTTTGCAAGCTCCAAGTGTTCTGTACAGTAAAAGCCCTGTCCATAGTCGTTATACGATTTGCCTTTTCCGAACACAGGGACCCGAATGATTTCGGGAGAGCCGTGGTATAGAATTCGTTTGCTCAATTTTGTTTCCTCCATACTTCTATAGAGTTATTATTTCCCTAATTATACTTCCACAGAAGTATAATGTCAATATGTTTTTTAGTGTTGGTGTTTCACTTTATGGTTGCGGGAATCGGAATACCGTTTTGTGAGCGTACAGTTCTCCTGCCTTCAATATGGGGGATGGGAAGTTGGAGTGATTGATGGCATCCGGGTAATATTGTGTCTCTAAGCAGAAGGCGTGACGGGGGCCGTATGTGCAGTTGCCTTTGCCAATGCGGCCCTCATTTACAAAGTTGGCGGTATACAACTGAACCCCCGGCAAGGTGGTGTCCACCTGCATGGTGATTCCTGTCAAGTCGGAGGTTGCCATTGCAGCAGGACGAAGGACGCCGCAAGTTCCGTCAACAATATAATTATGGTCATATCCCTTTGCCTGCTTCAGTTGGGTGTAAGAATCATTGATATGGGTATGGATGGGGCGCAGTTCTCTTAGGTCCATAGGTGTACCCTCTACGGACAACACCGTACCCAACGGAATGCTTTCAGCATCGCTGGGCGTAAACTCATTGGAAAAGAGCCTAATTTTCTGGTCCATAGCAGAACCGCTGTTGTGACCGGACAGATTAAAATAACTGTGGTTGGTCAGACTGCAGATGGTATCCTTATCGGACACAGCGGTGTGTCGTATTATGAGAGCGTTATCACTGAGGATATATTCTGCGGTAGCTTTCAGTGTGCCGGGATACCCCTGATCCCCATCCGGGCTTATAAGGCAAAGAGTAACGGCGTCCTCCGTAACACTTTGAATCTCCCAGACACGATGAGAAAAACCCTCCGTTCCCCCATGAAGATGATTGTTACCGTTATTGATGGGCAGAGAATACTGCTGACCGTTGAGTGTAAAGCTTCCCTTGGCAATGCGATTGGCAAAACGACCGACCGTTGCACCAAGATAGCCTTCTTCGGATAGATACTGATCCGGGGTATCATAGCCCAGAACGATATCCACGGGCTTACCATTCCTGTCCGGCACCTGCAGAACCCGAAGTGTGGCTCCATAGGTTATGATCTCACAATAGAGCTTGCCATTTTGTAAGCGGATAAGGTGGATCGTTTCTCCCTTCGGTGTTTTTCCAAAAGGCATGATATTAGATGTATTCATTATGTATTTTCCTCCTCTGTGGTTGCAGGGTCACGGTGGGCATTTAATAGCTTTCGGTACTCTGTGGGAGACATGCCCTTGATCTTGCGGAACACACGGCTGAAGTAGAGAGGGTCTTCATAGCCTACGATTGCGGCAATCTCCGCCATGGAGTAATCTGTGGTTTCCAGCAAGCTGGCGGCATTATTCACTCGGATGGTCAACAGATATTGCATGGGAGTGTGGTTGACGATCTGCTTAAAGTTACGCTGGAAGTAGCAGACACTCATATTCCGCGATTCCGCATACTCCTGAATAGAGATCGGTTCGTTGTAATGCTCGTTAAAGTATCGACGGGCATATTCCATCTCTTCCTGGATATAGGTGGTCACGGTAGGCTTACGTTCCTGTCGGGTCCGTTGCACAAGCAAGAAGATCTGCTGTAGATACATGGCAAGCAGCTCTTCATAGCCGGTTCGGCAGGTCTGCAGCTCGTTGATCATTTCCTTAAATATATAGGAGTATACGGAAGATGCACCGGAGTAGAAAATGGGATCGTCCATAGGGATCTCATATTTGCGTAAAATGTTCTTCACATCACTTCCGGTAAAGTGTACCCAATAGACCTCCGGCTTTTCTTCCCCGAAGTATTCATATCTCTGTTCCATCCGTGGAGGAATCAAAACCATGCGGCCTGCCTGCACGACTCTCTCTTTGCCATCAAAATAGAAATGGGCCTTTCCCGAAAGGATATACAGCAATTGGTAGTCAATTCTTCCTTTAGGACGCCAGGTTGGCAACTTTTGCGTGTTTTTGAGTCGATAGGTTCCACAGCTGCCAACGATCAATGGGCGGGATTTATCCTTAAAGGGCGCTCGAGAGTGATTCAGGTAACCGGAGTTCACATACATAATCACTTAACCTCCTTGACGAAATTTCAGGTGTGTTTTTTTCATTGTATCATTTAGTCCATATTTTGTACAGACCTGTTTATTCATTTTTCTAAATTTTTCTGCTATTATGAAGCTACCAATTGTGAGGAGGAACACAAAGATGATTATTCCTGCTACCTACGAAAATCTGCAAGTCACCCACGAAGGAACCATGTCCAAGCGAGCCTACTACATTCCGGCTTCCACCCGCCGTGATGATTTGGTAGAGCACCGTGAGCGCTCCGACCGGTTCCGGCTGCTGAACGGAAATTGGAAGTTTAAGTACTATTCCAATGTCCACGATCTGACCGAGCTGTTCTATGAGCCGGACTTTGACACGGTTGATTACGACACCATCCCCGTTCCCAGTGTCTGGCAGAACCACGGTTACGATCAGCACCACTACACCAACATTCGCTATCCCTTCCCGGCAGATCCCCCTTATGTCCCTTATGAAAACCCCTGCGGCTGCTATGTTACTAAGTTCCAATACAAAGTAGATGCAAACGCACCCCGTGCTTATCTGAACTTTGAAGGTGCGGACTCCTGTCTGTATGCGTGGCTCAACGGACAATATCTGGGCTACAATCAGGTTTCCCATTCCACCGCCGAGTTTGATATCACAGACAAGGTGGTAGAGGGCGAAAACACGCTGGCTGTTCTGGTACTGAAATGGTGCGACGGCAGCTATCTGGAAGATCAGGATAAGTTCCGTACATCCGGTATCTTCCGTGATGTGTACATTCTTACCCGTCCCCAGGCCCACATCCGTGATTACTTTGTCACCAACCATCTGGCCGGTACCGATGCCACCCTGCGGATCCGCTTCAAGTTTACGGAGGAATCGGTTCCTGTAGCCATCAAGCTGCTGAATGCAGAAGGCAAGCAGGTTGCCAAGGGTTCACCCAAGGTAATGGAAGCCGGCAGTGCCTTTACCCACCAAGCAATGCTGAACATCACAGAGCCTACCCTCTGGAATCCGGAACAGCCCTACCTGTACACCTTGGTTCTGGAATGTCCTAATGAGATCATCGTTGACCGTTGGGGCTTCCGAGAGGTTTACATCGAGAACAACAAGGTATACCTGAACGGTCACTCGATTAAGTTCCGTGGTGTTAACCGACATGATTCCGATCCCGTCACCGGTCCAGTGATCTCTCTGGAGCACATGAAGCGTGATCTGAGGATGATCAAGGAATTCAACTTCAATGCGATCCGCACTGCTCACTATCCCAACGCTCCTATGTTCTATCAGCTCTGCGACCAGTACGGCTTCATGGTCATTGATGAAGCCGACCACGAAAGCCACGGTGCGGCTGAAATGTACTGCTCCGAAAACGAATTGTGGGAAAACCATGTGGAGCACTGGAACGAGCCCTTTGCCGACAACCCTGACTTCTTGGAAGCCACTTTGGATCGCACCAAGCGCTGTGTCATCCGTGATAAGAACCGTCCCTGTGTCATCTGCTGGTCTATGGGCAACGAAAGTGCTTACGGCTGTTGCTTCGAAGCTGCTCTGGCATGGACCAAGCACTACGATCCCACCCGTTTGACCCACTATGAAAGTGCGCAATACCGCAGCAGAAAGCGTAAGTATGATTTCTCCAACATCGACCTTTACTCCAATATGTATCCCTCTCTGGAGACTCTGCAGGAGTATGTTGACAGTGATCCCGATAAGCCCTACTTAATGTGCGAATACTCCCACGCCATGGGCAACGGTCCCGGAGATCTGGAAGACTACTGGCAGTTCATTCAGGCTAACGAGGTCATGAGCGGCGGCTTCGTCTGGGAATGGTGTGATCACGCAATCTACAAGGGTGAAGCTCCCAACGGCAAGCCTATGTACTGGTACGGCGGCGACCACGGCGAATATCCCCATGACGGTAACTTCTGTGTAGACGGTCTTGTGTATCCCGACCGCCGCCCTCACACCGGTGTGATGGAGTATAAGAATGTCAACCGTCCTGTCCGTGTCAAGAAGTTCGATCAGGATACCGGAATCGTTACCCTCCATAATTACATGGACTTTGTGGCCACCCATAAGTATCTTACCATCCGCTATGAAGTAAATTGCGACGGTGAGATCATTCAGAGCGGCAATGTAGACCGCATCCCCACCATTGCTCCTCATGCCGAAGGCACCATCCGTCTGAACATTAGCGTTCCTGCCAAGGGTCGCACCTACCTGAAGCTGATCTACCTACTGAAGGACGCCACTGAGCTGCTGCCTGCCGACTTCCTTTTGGGCTTTGATGAGGTCGCCTTGGAGGCCGCCGTAGATGGCAGAAACCAGAAGGCACTGGCTATTTGGAACAAGAAGGATCAGAGTGAACAGAACCTGAAGGTAGCAGAAGCAGAGCGTTACATCACCATTTCCGGCAAGAACTTTTCTTACCGTTATGACAAAACTGTAGGCAGCTTCAGTTCCATGATCTTTGAGGGCAAGGAGTTACTGGATAAGCCCATGGGTCTGAACATTTGGAGAGCACCTACTGACAACGATCGGAAGCAGAAGCTGGAATGGATGGCTGCTCATTATGATAAGGCGATCACTCGTTCCTACATGACCCGCACCCTAGCAGCAGACAGTGAAGTTCGTATCCATTCCGATGTGTCTATTGCAGCTCTGGCTGTACAGCGATTCATGAACATTGAAGTGGACTGGACGGTTTCCGTCTCCGGCGCAGTTACCGCAAACATTTTGGCGAAGCGGAATATGGAGTTCCCGGAGCTGCCTCGTTTCGGCCTGCGGCTGTTCGTTCCCAACTCTCTGGAACAGGTCACTTATTATGGTCTCGGTCCTGTTGAGAACTATCCCGACAAGCGTCACGCCGCCTCTCACAGCATCTACAGCACCACAGTGGAAGGCTTGTATGAAGATTACATCCGTCCCCAGGAACACGGCGCCCACGGTGGCTGTAACTATGTGGTTCTGGAAGACGAGACCCTGCGTCTGACCGCTGTCAGCCTGGAATCTTTCAGCTTTAATGCTTCTCACTTCACCCAAGAAGAATTGACGGAAAAAGGTCATAACTACGAGCTGGAAGAATGCGGCAGCACGGTTCTGTGCCTGGACTACCGTCACAACGGCATTGGCTCTGCAAGCTGTGGCCCGGTACTGCGCAGAGAATATGCTCTCACAGATGAGGTCATTGACTTTGAGATCCGCATCATCCCCGAACTGAAGTAATCCATCCGACGAAATAATATAAAGGAGAATTACCATGCAAGAAAAGAAATATTTGAAATGGTACCACAAAGTCGGCTACGGCTCCGGTGACATTCCAGGCAACTGTGTATACGCACTGCTGACTGCCTTCATGATGACCTATCTGACCGATACCATCGGTCTTAAAATGGGTATTGTAAGCACCTTGATTGCCGCCTCTAAGATTTTTGACGGTGTGTCCGACTTCTTCTTCGGAAGAATGATCGACAAGACACACAGCAAGATGGGCAAAGCCCGTCCCTGGATGCTCTGGCCCTACATTGGCTGTGCAATCACACTGGTTTCCTGCTTCTCCATTCCCACCGCTTGGGGACAGACCGCACAGTACATTTTCTTCTTCCTGTCTTACACTTTGCTCAATGCAGTATTTTTCACCGCAAACAACATTGCTTACGCATCTCTGACTGCCCTGATCACCAAGAACACCAGCGAGCGTGTTCAGATCGGTTCCTTCCGTTTCATCTTCGCTTTTGCAACTAAGATCGTCATTGAGGCTGTGACCATTTTCGCAGTAGGCTGGCTTGGCGGCGGTGTCATGGGTTGGAGACTGATTGCCATCATTTACGCAGTGATTGGTCTGATTACAAACACCCTTTCCGTATTCTCCGTGAAAGAATTACCTGAAGCTGACGAAGAAATGGACGCAGAAAGAGAGGAAGAGCATAAGCTTACATTCTTGCAATCCTTCAAGGTGCTTCTGAAGAACAAGTTCTATGTGATTATCTGCTGTAGCTATATTCTGACTCAGCTCTACGCATCCGTCATCGGCATGGGCACTTACTATGCCAAGTATATCCTCGGCAATGAGGAGCTTTTCAGCGATATCTCCCTTGCAATCAACATCACCATGGTCGTGGCACTTACCGTCCTTCCCATCGTAATCAAGAAGCTTGGTGGTATGTATAAGCTTAATATTTGGGGTTATGTCCTTGCCGCCGTAGGAAGAGTCGGCGTTATGGTAGCCGCCTATATGGGCAGCCTCCCTCTGATGATTGCCTTTACTGCCGTCTCCACCATCGGCATCGCTCCCCTTCAGGGGGATCTGAACGCACTGATTGCCTGCTGTTCTGAACACACCGCCCTCACAACCGGTTATAGACTGGAAGGTATGATGTACTCCTGCTCCTCTCTCGGTATCAAGATCGGTGGTGCACTGGGTACCGCAATCTGTGGCTGGCTCTTGGATGCAGCCGGCTATGTTGAGAACGCAGCAGTGCAGACAACGGCTACTGTGGGTATGCTGAACTTCCTGTACCTGTGGATGCCTGTGATCCTCTGTGCAGCCGTCGGTTTCCTGCTTGTTTTCCTCCGTGTTGAAAAGGCTAACAAAGAACTGATTGCAGAAAAGGTTGGATAATATGAAAAAGCAGTATGTTTTTTCCGCTCCCGGAAGAACAGAGATCGGGGGTAACCATACAGATCACCAGCACGGTTGTGTTTTGGCAGCTGCGGTGAATCTGGAAACAGTCGCAAATGTGACGCTGAATGATACAAATTGCATAGTCGTCAAGTCCGAAGGCTATCCCGAATTATCCGTTTCGCTGGAAGATCTGTCTGTCCATCCCGAAGAAGTGAATACCACTGCGGCACTGGTGCGCGGCGTTGCCGCCGCCTTTGCCCAGCGAGGGGCTAAATTGGAGGGCTTTGATGCCGCTGTTCATTCCACAGTGCTTCCCGGAAGCGGCCTCAGCTCTTCGGCAGCCTTCGAGGTACTCATAGGAACCATCTTGAATGAGCTGTTTTTCGACAAAAAACTGTCTGCAATCGAGATCGCACAGATCGGTCAGTATGCGGAGAATGTGTACTTTGGCAATCCCTGCGGGCTGATGGATCAGATGGCTTCCTCTGTGGGCGGCATGGTCTATATCGACTTTGAGAACTCCGAGCATCCCGTTGTAGAAAAGATCGACTTCGATTTTCAAAAAGAAGGTTATGACCTGTGCATCATCGACAGCGGTGCAGACCACGCAGACTTGACGGATGAATATGCCGCTATTCCTGGAGAATTAAAGGCACTTTGCGACTTCTTCGGCAAGAAACACCTGCGGCAGATCCCCGAAGATACTTTCATGGCAGCTCTGCCCGAACTTAGAAAAACCGTGTCTGACCGTGCGATCTTGAGAGCCATGCATGTCTACAGGGAAAATGATCGGGTCAATGCTCAGGCAACTGCCTTGAAGGCAAAGGATATTGATACATTCCTTCGGCTGGTTACCGAATCCGGTCACAGCTCTTGGATGTACCTGCAGAACATTTTTCCTGCCGGTGCAGTGCAAAAACAGCCGGTTGCTTTTGCGCTGGCACTTTGTGATAGCCTGCTTCGTGGCAAGGGTGCCTACCGTGTACATGGCGGTGGGTTTGCCGGAACAGTGCAGGCCTTTGTCCCTCACCATATGCTGGATGGCTTCAAGGAGGCTGTTGAGGCCGCTCTGGGCAAAGGCACCTGCCACGTCTTAAATGTCCGTCCTTACGGTGGTATCCGTAGATAATCCCAAAGTTTACCTGTAACGGATGGGAGGAACAACAAAACGCTCCTTCCATCCAAATCGGGAAGGAGCGTTTTGTTATGAATGTAAATGTGTATATTACCGCATTGGTCAACTATGGCCTGAACAAGGGGTTGTTTGAACCCTGTGACAAACTGTTTATGATAAACGGACTTCTGGAGGCTCTGAAGCTGGATAGCTATGAACCCACAGAAACCAGATCCATGTCATTGGAAGAGATCCTGCAGGGACTTCTGGATGATGCAGTTGCTCGTGGCGTATGTGCAGACGACATCACCGGTCGGGATCTTTTTGACACCAAGCTCATGGGAATCCTTACCCCTCCTCCAAGAGAGGTACGAAGCAAATTTGCCGCCTTGTACGAAAAGAGCCCCGAAGAGGCTACGGAGTGGTACTATCGTTTCTCGCAGGATACAGATTATATTCGTCGTTACCGGGTGCAAAAGGACATGCGGTGGAAAGCTGCTACAGAGTATGGAAATCTTGACATTACCATCAATCTGAGCAAGCCGGAAAAGGATCCCAAGGCCATTGCTGCCGCAAAAGCTGCTCCCCAGTCTGATTATCCCAAATGCTTGCTCTGTCCTGAAAACGAGGGTTATGCAGGCCGTATCAATCACCCTGCCCGTCAGAATCACCGCATCATTCCTATGGAGCTTGGGGGAGAAAATTGGAACTTGCAGTATAGTCCCTATGTTTATTACACCGAGCACTGCATCGTATTCAGTGGCAAGCACAGTCCGATGGTGATCAATGAAAGCACCTTCCAAAAGCTTCTGGACTTTGTAACAAAATTCCCTCATTACTTCATTGGCTCCAACGCAGACCTTCCCATTGTGGGAGGCAGCATCTTAACCCATGAGCATTTCCAGGGCGGTCATTTTTCCTTCCCTATGGAACGAGCCCCCATTGAGAGAAAGGTCGTCTTTACAGGATATGAAGATGTCACCGCCGGTATCGTGAAGTGGCCTATGAGTGTTCTGCGTTTGACCTGCACCCATAAGGAACGACTGTGTAAGCTTGCAAACAAAATTCTCCTTTGCTGGAGAAAATATACCGACAAAGAAGCCTTTATCTTTGCAAAAACAGGTGGAGAGTCCCACAATACCATTACCCCCATTGCACGGCGCAGAGGGGAAGCTTATGAACTGGATTTGGTTCTCCGCAACAACATCACCACAGAAGAACACCCATTGGGTGTGTACCATCCTCATGCCGAGCTGCATCATATAAAGAAAGAGAATATCGGCTTAATTGAAGTCATGGGTCTTGCCGTTCTCCCTGCAAGATTAAAGAAGGAGCTTGCCGGAATCGAAGAAGCCATCCTCTGCGGAACTCCCTTGATGGGAGAACTGGAAAAGCACGAAGCATGGATCAACGAGCTTCTGCAGAAGCAAATGTTTACTCCCGAAAACACTGCAAGCATTCTCAAAATGGAAGTTGGCAAGGTCTTTGCTCAGGTTTTGGAGCATGCAGGCGTATACAAACGCACAGAGGAAGGCTCAGCTGCCTTTATGCGATTCGTGGATTCGGTAAACAGCGAAGTCTGATAACCTAAGAAGCCCATACGACCAAGTACCATCCGATCCGCTATACAGAAGCGGACAATAAATTGTAAACCGAAAGGAAGAGACAATTATGAATATGCTCAAGAATATGAAGGATGTAAATGCTCTGGTGGAAGCCATCTCCTGTTGCAAAGACCCTGTGATCCTCAGATCTGCCGACGGGCTTGAAGAGTACAACATGAAATCCGGTTTGTCCCAGCTCATTGGCCTCTCTCGTCTTTGTGAGGAACACGGTGAGGAGTATGAGGTGTTCTGCGTAAACCGAGCAGATGAAGGCTATCTACTGAGCTTCTTTTTCAACCTGAGACAGAGAAATGCTGCTTCAGCCTAAAAAGGAAGGGGTTCAATTATGAATGTATTGGTTACCGGCGGTGCCGGATATATCGGAAGTCACACGGCTGTAGAACTGCTGAACGCCGGTCACGAAGTAGTGATTGTGGATGATCTTAGCAATGCCAGAGCGGATGTCATTGATCGTATTCAGACGATTACCGGAAAGAAGCCGGCATTCCATCCCATTCACTGTGGGGATAAGGGAGCCCTCTGCAATGTCTTCCGTTCCTATACAATCGATGCGGTCATCCATTTTGCCGGGTTCAAGGCAGTAGGCGAAAGTGTAAAAAAGCCTTTGAAATACTATCGCAACAACCTGGATTCTACATTAACTCTTTTGGAGGTCATGGAAGCCTTTGATTGCCATAAATTAGTATTCTCCTCCTCCGCAACAGTATACGGCCCCAACAATCCCCATCCCTATCGGGAGGAAATGCCTGCCATTCAGTCCTCCAGCCCCTACGGATGGACGAAGGTTATGATCGAACGGATTTTAACGGACTACTGCACAGCCCACCCGGATTTCAGTGCTGTTTTGCTTCGCTATTTCAATCCCATCGGTGCCCACGCATCCGGTCTGCTTGGGGATGATCCCAACGGGATCCCCAACAATCTCATGCCCTATATCGGCAGAGTTGCCGCCGGTCAGTTGGAAAAGCTCACCATTTTCGGTGGAGACTATGAAACACCGGATGGGACCTGTCAGCGTGACTATCTCCATGTTGTGGATTTGGCAGTGGGCCATCTGAAGGCATTGGAATATGCCCAAAAGAACAGTGGTACAGAAGCAATCAATTTGGGTAGCGGTAATGGAATTTCTGTCTTAGAGTTGGTGACTGCCTTTGAAAAAGTCAACAATATGAGACTGCCCTATGTGATCGGTCCCCGTCGGGACGGTGATCTGCCCGCTTTCTGGGCCGATGCTACCAAGGCAAAGAAGCTCCTCGGCTGGGAAGCAACCCATACCGTAGAAGATATGTGTAGGAGCAGTTGGGAGTTTGCAAAAAAGAGCAAGGAAGGTTAAAAACCCAGGCCAATGCTCTGCATTGTCCACCTATTCAGATTTTCCCTATGCGTAAGTCGCACATTGCAGAAAATATCGGAGTGCGACCGTAGGCACGGAGCTAACTGATTCCTTATTGGGTCAGTTAGCTCTTTTGGTTTAGTCGCATTATTCGAAAATTCGGTCAAAATATATCAGCTCAAATTCTGTTTCCCGAATTATGGGTTACACCTCCCACAAGGGATATACCCCATAGCAATAACTTCCTCTCTGGCAGCAGTCATATCTCTACGGTTTTTATCCGCCATCTGTTTCACACTGGAACAATATGGATAGTGAAATCTCTTTGTGTTCATGTTCAGAACATAACTTGTTTGATTTGCGGATGATTCAAAGGAAGGGATTGCTGCTTCCGTCTTAGGTTCTGATTGTTCTTTAGTGCTATCATAAGTACTTATGTGTTTATCTACAATTTCTGTTTGCCTATGGTGGTAACAGCAAAATATCAGAATCAACAGGCACAGTACCGGCACAGCCACTTTCACTACAGATTTCATGTTGGTTTCTCCTCGTTTCCGTTCAGATGTTTTTCTACAGTATCTCAAACATTTCGTGCATAAACTGTCGAAACAACGAACACATCCGAATACTAAAAACATTATTATTCTATTAATAATATTCATAGTATACACCCTGTATAAAATAATATCAATAGTCTATAGATTAAAAGTTCCGATATTTATAGACTATATCTATATTGCGAAGGGAGTCGATACTATGAGTGATATTACCAAAATGATCGGTCAACGAATCAGAAACTACAGACTTACACAAGGGCTCAGTCAAGAAAAGCTTGCCGAATTATCCGGGTGCCATCCAACATATATCGGACAGTTAGAGCGTGGCGAAAAGAATGCCACATTGGAAAGCATTGAAAAGGTTGCTACCGCATTGAAAATATCCCTTTCAGAACTATTCCAGAAAATCGGAACTCCTTCTTCATCTGAGAGAAACATCCCTTTGGAATGCTACGAGTTCCTTGCCTCCAAGACCCCTGCTGAACAGGAGCAACTCTATCGAATCCTTTTGGAAATGGACAAGTACAAAGGAAACGCATAATAAAAACCATCGTAAACTAAAACGGACTTGACCGCACCATTGGCTGATACCCTTGATGTATCTCCACAGGCTCTCACCGTGTCGGACATTGATTCCTGTATCGGTCTGATGCACACATTGTTTACCTTGGAGGACAAATACGGACTTCATATCGACAAAGCCGATGGAGAAGTCTGCTTGAAGGTCGATGTGCATAAAAACAAGGATACCACACAGCTCACCAAATGCTGTGTGCTTCGAGACGGGCAACTGCCATGCTTAAAGCCGGTGAGATCACGCAGGAAGAATACGACCGTTGCCGTTACCACTATCCCGCATTTGACAAAACCCAGCGTTAGGTGAAAGTTCCTTCGCAGGAACTCAGCGATATGCTTGTAGAAGAACTTAAAAAGAGTATCGATTAAATGGAGAACCATAATGTACAGAAGTAATTTACCGTATGTTTCCTTTCGATATGAAACTCAAGATTATCTAAATTTGAACCTTTCCACTAATAGCGATGAAGCAACATTCAGAATGGCTGTCGATATTTTTATTGATAGAATTTGCAGTCGTTTTTTAGATCAAATTCATATTCTTGCTACGGATTGTGATAGGAATGGGTTCTCAATTATGGCACTTGAATGTTTACTTGTAGAAACCTTTGCTCAGTTTTTTGATGGAATTGATGATACTGTTGGTGTATCAAGAACTAAATATGTCGATTTTCTTACAAATAATCTTCATTGTTTTCCATCCCGCACTGCAGCAAATAGATTCTACTCAGACATTCGATGTGGAATATTGCATCAAGCACAGTCAAAACCTCGAAGTGCGTTAACATTTAATAAAGCAACAGCTATAGAGTTTAGAAATTCTTTTCTGATGGTATCGGTAGACAGATTTGTTGAAGAGATGGATACATATTTTCACAATTATTGTCTCGACTTGCAGAATCCCAATAACGTTCTTTTACGAAGCAACTTCATCCAAAAGATGGATTTTATCTGTCATCGCTAATCAAGCAAAAAAAGAGCTAACTGACTTAATCAAAATCAGTTAGCTCTTTATTGTTGAATAATGAAGTTTTGTTGCCATTTCGTTGCCACGAATGGCTCAAATCCTTAAAAAGTCCGGTGATGACTGGGCTTTTTAGACCTGTGGGATCACTCCCACTC
>JAZOXB010000066.1:0-4530 GCA_045659585.1 Faecousia sp.
GGCAGACCGGACACCTTGGATCTGCCTAAGCTTCGCACCATCCGTTCCAAGGGCTGTGAGCGTATGAGCATCAACCCTCAGACCATGAACGACAAGATCTTAGAAGCCATCGGCCGTCGCCATACCGCTGCTCAGACCGTAGAGGCATTCCATCAGGCCAAGGAAGCCGGCTTTGAGGGTATCAACATGGATCTCATTGCAGGTCTCCCCAGTGAGACCCGAGAGAGCTTCCGTGAGACCTTGGATAAGGTTCTGGCTCTGGATCCGGGGAACATTACCATCCACACCCTGGCTATGAAGAAGGGTGCCGACCTGTTCTTCGCCCGTCTGGGTCTGCCGGAGGAGCAGGATGTGAGAGCCATGCTTGCAGAGGGGGAGACCCTTCTGAGAGAAGCGGGCTACAAGCCCTATTACTTATACCGTCAGAAATATATGTCCGGCAGCTTTGAGAATGTAGGCTGGTGCAAGCCGGGGCTGGAAGGACTGTATAATATATATATGATGGAAGAGATCCATTCCATCATTTCCTTGGGTGGCGGTGCCATGACCAAGATCAACCTCTCCGGTGGGAAGCTGGAACGGTTCCACAACCCCAAATTCCCCAAGGAATACATAGAACGGATCGATGATATTTTAGAACAAAAAACACAGGCCTTTGCACTGATGGATTGATGGAAGGATGATAGAATATGGATACTTTATTTTCTAATGTAACCGTAGTTACCATGGATGAGGAACTGCGGGTGCTGTTTTCCGCCTTTGTAGGTGTGACCGACGGCAAGATCAGCTATATTTCCAAGAAGGCTCCCGAAGAACAGCCCAGGGAGATCATCAACGGTGAGGGCATGGTTCTTATGCCCGGTCTCATTAACTGCCACACCCACCTGCCCATGTCCCCCATGCGTGGCTACGCAGACGATGTGGATCTCCAAACCTGGCTCAATGACCATATCTTCCCCTGTGAGGATCGTCTGGACGGTCGCAGTGTCAAGGCCGCCACCCTCCTGTCTATTGCAGAGTGTCTCCGCTTCGGCACCACCTCTGTTTCCGAGATGTACTACTTCTGCGACGAGATCGCACAGGCGGTTGCCGAGTCCGGCATCAAGGCCAATATCTCCCGTGCCATTACCCACTTCGGGGAGGACTTCGACTTTGAGAAGGACACCCGTTGCCAAGAGATGGTAGAGTTGGTAGAAAAGTGGCATGGCTATGACAACGGTCGTATTAAGATCGAAGCTTCTATCCACGGCGAGTACACTTCCCACCACGAGGTTTGGGACGCTGTCAGTGAATATGCCATTAACGAGGGCTTAGGCATGCATGTCCATCTGTCCGAGAGCAAGAAGGAGCACGAGGAATGTAAGGAGCGTCACGGCCTCACCCCTGCACAGGTCTTTGATTGCCACAATGTATTCCATGCACCTGCCATTGCCGCCCACTGTGTCTGGCTGGAGCCGGAGGATATGAAGATCCTTGCCAAGCGGAAGACCACAGCGGTTCACTGCCCTGTTTCCAACCTGAAGCTGGCATCCGGTTGTGCCGATGTGACCGCTATGATCAAGTCCGGTATGAATGTTGCCCTTGGTACCGATTCCAACGCCTCCAACAACAATCTGGATATGTTCGAAGAGATCAAAGCCGCCACCCTTATGGCAAAGGGCAAGAGCTTGGATCCCACTGCGCTCCCTGCACAGGCTGTCCTTATGATGGCTACGGTTTGCGGTGCAAGAGCCCAGAAGCGTGAGCAGGAATGCGGTATGATCAAGGTCGGCATGGATGCTGACCTGATCATGCTGGACTTCACCCAGCCCCATCTCATGCCCTGCCACAATGTTATGAGCCATCTGGCTTACTGCGTCAGCGGTCACGATGTTGTTATGACCATGGTTCGGGGTAAGATCCTCTACGCCGCAGGCAAGTACACCACCATCGATCTGGATAAGGTCGTTCGTGAACTGGCAGAGCATGTTATGCCTACCATGTTTACCGACGCTAAGTAAGGAGGATGGGTGTAGCTTGAATAACAAAAAGCAAAATTTCCTTACCGGTGCGGCGATTTTGTCCCTGTCTACCATTATCGTCAAGATCATCGGTATGTTCTACAAGATCCCTCTGAAGGCAGTTATCGGAGATCAGGGCTATACCTATTTTACAGCGGCCTATGATATCTACACTGTCCTTCTGGTGATCTCTACCACGGGTCTTCCCGTGGCTATGAGCCGTATGGTTTCCGAAGCCCATACCTTAGGGAACGGCAAGCAGATGCAACGGATCTTCCGCACCGCACTGATCGCCTATATGTCTATCGGTCTGCTGGGTACGGGTGCTATGATGCTCTTCCCCGGTGCTCTTGCAGAGATGATGAAGACCCCCAAGGCATCTTATTCTATTTTCGCCCTTGGCCCTGCAGTGTTCTTTATTTGCTTTGCTTCCGCAGGCCGCGGATATTTCCAGGGACAGGGAGATATGCGTCCCACTGCCTTCAGCCAGATCATTGAGGCTGCAGGCAAGCTGTTCCTGGGTCTCAGTTTTGCTTATTTGATCATGAGCCGTACCGGCAGTGAGGCCTATTCCTCCGGTGCTACCATTGCAGGTATCTCCATCGGTGCCGGCTTATCCGCCCTCTATGTTCTGATCTCCCATAGCAAGAATCGGAAAGAGGTTTCCGCCATGGGCGGAACGGCGGCGTCCTACGGTGCTACCGCTAAGAAGCTTTTTGCCATTGCAGTGCCTATTACCATCGGTGCCGCAGGCTTACAGCTTATTAACCTTCTGGATAGCATGACCGTTGTCCGTCGGCTTCTTACCGCCGCCGAGGGCAATGGCGTGATCATGAACAAGCTTATGGACATTGCTCGGATGAATCCCTCTTCCGACCAGTCCCTGATGCAGGATGCGGCAGAGATCGGCAAGGGCATCTACAGCTATTGCCAGACGGTCTTTAATGTGCCTACGGCACTGATCCCCTGCATTACCGCCGCCATTATCCCCGCCATTACCGCAAACCTGACCAAGAAGGACTTTGCAGGGGTGAAGGAAGTACAAAACTCCTCCCTCCGTGTCATGGGTCTGGTTGCCGCTCCCTGTGCCGTTGGTATGCTGGTGCTGTCGGAGCCTATTATGGCCCTCTTGGGAAACTATGAAGGAGAGAAGTTAGGCATTGCCGCCATCCTCCTTGCCATCCTTGCTCCCACCATCATCGTCAACAGCATCACCACCATGACCACTGCCATTATGCAGGCTCATAATCGCATGGTGATCCCGGTCATCAATACCCTCATCGGCGGTCTCCTGAAGGTGGGTGTCAACTACATTCTGGTTGGCAATCCCAATATCGGCATTGTGGGTGCCCCTGTGGGAACCTTCGTATGCTTCCTGGTGATCATGACCCTGAACCTGATCGCAATGAAGCGTGTGCTGAATGAGCCTCCCAAGATCCTGCCTTGCCTGTGGCGGAGCATGGTTGCGGCTCTGATCATGGGTGTTGTGGCATATTTGGCATATCGATTCCTCATGGTTCAGCTGGGTAGCATGACCCTGTGCTTCCTGGGTGCAATGGCGGTTGCAGTGGTTTCTTACCTGTTACTGGTCATTGTTGTGAAGCCTATTACCTATAATGACTGCCTTCTCTTGCCCAAGGGGGAAAAAATCGCAAAAATTCTTAAAATTCATCAATAATTTCCATTTTTTTACTTGCGAAAAATGGAAGTTTGTGATAAATTCTATTAGCAAAAACAAATAAATCAAATTTAAACATAAGAAAGAGGTATTCAAATGAACAAGATCGAACTCATCACCGCTATTGCAGAGAAGTCCGGCATGACCAAGAAGGACGCAGAGAAGGCTCTGTCCGCAGTCGTAGAGACCCTGACCGAAGCTCTGGCAAAGGGCGAAAAGGTTACTCTGGTAGGCTTTGGCTCCTTCGAGACCAAGACTCGTGAGGCTCGCATTGGCCGCAACCCCAAGACCAAGGAAGCCATCGAGATCCCCGCTACCACCGTTCCCACCTTCAAGGCAGGCACTGCTCTGAAGAACGCTGTAGCAAAGTAAGAAGGCAAAAAGTCTGCCGAGAGAGGATCGCCCTTCTCGGCAGACTTTTACCATAGCTGTGAAAGGAAGAATGCACTATGCGTTTGGACAAATATTTAAAGGTGTCCCGTCCCATTAAACGGCGTACCGTTGCCAACGATGCTTGCGACAATGCTCGTGTGACCGTCAACGATCGCCCCGCCAAGGCCTCTTACGATGTAAAGGTAGGAGATGTGATCCGTATTGCCTTCGGTAGTCGGACCTTGGCAGTAGAGGTCTTAGCCGTTGCCGAGGCTGTTCGCAAGGATGATGCTTCCGCTATGTATCGGGAGCTTCCGGAATAAAGGATACCGATCGACCCCATCGGGGTCGATCGGTTCAGCGTGTCAAAAAAGTGGCAATCGTCAAAATGCAAGTTTTGGCGATTGGGGTTGATTTACAAATGAAATCATAGCTGCCCTAAGGCAAAAGCCTCTGAAATTGCCTGTAAACCCTTGCGTT
>JAZOXB010000067.1:0-6492 GCA_045659585.1 Faecousia sp.
GTTTTTTGACAGTCTGTCAGCGTTCAAAAGAGCGGCAAGACGAGCAAAACGAGGTCGTCGGCGTACGATGGTACGGTAGAGCTCGTTTTGCGAAGTAAGTCAAAATGCCTTGCAACGCAAGGGTTTACAGGCAATTTCAGAGGATTTTGCCTTAGCGTAGCTATGATTTTATTTGCAAATCAACCCCAACCGCCAAAACTTGCATTTTGACGATTGCCACTTTTTTGACACGCTGGGGAGACCCTCCCAGCCATAGGCGGAGAGGGTCTCTTGTTTATGGAATGGAGGACAGGTAGCTTTGGATCCCGTCCAATACTTGTGAGGAATAAAAGAATGCGTCGTGGGGGATCCCGTCTAAGATCATGAGCTCCTTGAGAGATGGGAAGTGTTGCCCCAATGCAACAGCGTGGGTATAGGGGATCACCTCGTCATCCCGAGAAGCAATCACCAAGGGAGGAACGGAGATCTGCCGGGCATAGGTTGCGGAATCGAATTTGAACCGTGCCAGACCTTCTAAGGGGCCGTGGAAAATGTTGCACACATCGTTATACAGGCTGAGTCCTCTGTCATAGGGAGCCAGTAAGATCAAGCCATCTATGCTTCGCTGTGAGGCGACATAGGTTGCTACGCCGGTACCGATGCTGTAGCCTAAAATTATGACCTTTCCGTTAGTATCGTCTATGGTACGGGAAAAATCATAGACAGCCAATGCGGCGGAGAACAGGGTTTTTTCCGTAGGCTTTCCGCTACTGAGTCCGTAACCGGGGTAATCCACAAAGAGAACGTCATAGCCTTGGAACCGGTGGAAGACGCCTGTGTTTTCAAACAGCCTGAAATATGCCGAGGAGTTTTGTCCGTTACCACCATATAGGATCACAAGAGGTGCGGAGCCGGTTTGGGGATCGCGGTGGAGCCAGCCGTGGAGAGTTCCGCTATTATGGGGGATCGTAATTTCTTGAAAATCCTCCATTTTTTGCAGACTCTCATAGGCCTCGGCATCATGGTAGGGGTAAAAGAACATTGCAGACTGGAGGAAATAAATCACTGCGACACATAAGATGAAAGTCGTAAGGATCACGGACAGATAGAGAAGGAGAGCCTTCTTCTTTCTTGACTTAGGCATATGGCACCTCCTTTCGGCTTTTTCTATAGGATCGGTGTAAAGGGGATCACATAGAGGCGGTTTTCTTTCTGCGGATCCTGCGAACTGTGCGTCTGATGATAAATGTGATCAAGGCGATCAGAAGCACAAGGACGATCAGAACAATGTAGGTAAACTTGTTGGCATTCCGGAGAAGCTTAAGGGGATTCAGGCTGGAATAGACGGTTTTTCTGCCGTCGGGTGCTTCGTATCGGCTGTCTGTTTTGCCGTCCATGTCCAGCAGATAGGAGGCAATGGCATACCATTCCTTTACGGGATGATCCTGTTGATCCCGAATAACATAGTTTACAAGATCTTCTGTAGCTATGGGGGTTCCGTCTGCGGTTCGAGGTGTAATGGCGATCAAGCCCATAGAGGTAGATTCTACGCCTCCCAGCATTTGACCGCAGTACATTCCGGTTACGACACTGTAGAGCTTGTCCTTTTGGATAGGCTCTAAGGTGCCGTCGTTTCTGCGGAGCATGGCGTGATCCACCTTGTTGAAAATCATGCGGTAGGTATTAAAGGAGTATTCCGCACCGGAGAAGAACAACTGGGCAGCA
This sequence comes from Faecousia sp., assembly GCA_045659585.1. GTDB lineage: Bacteria > Bacillota > Clostridia > Oscillospirales > Oscillospiraceae > JAZOXB01. The sequence goes on from JAZOXB010000067.1 coordinate 1,705, forward strand.
CTCATGAGAGGCTGTACGGATGCATCCACCTCAAAGGCGTTGAGAAGATCCTGACCCGTAATATAAACCCGAACAAGCTCGCCTTCCGTGCCTACGCCCAAAGAGGCGGCGTTAAATACATCGGAGGTGGTGACATTTCCCTTGGGGAGACTTTCACGAACCACACCTGCCGCAGTGAGGGCTACATCCACTTCTTCACCGAGGGCTTTTTCTGCCGCCCATTTATAGGCATCGGAGAAGATGTTGCAAAGGGGAGATTCGTGCTGGGTTGCGTATACTTCCTTGACAGACTCGAATTTGTAAGGATTATTCACAAGAACCTGATCGAAGGTAATACCGTATTTGGAGAGGTACTCGGATTCTACATTGCCCTTATAAGTGTTTACCAATTCTGCAATGGCGGGATCTTCCTGTACGGTCTCGTCAATGGGGATCAGGCTATAGTCTGCAAGAGTGACATCACCTGCGGTTCCGTAGGTCAGATTGACGACGCCCAGGTTCTTGCCGTATTCGCCTGCGGATACGATATAGGTACCGTTGACTTCAATAGCTTCTTGGAGTGTGGTGTGGGTGTGACCGGAAACGATCAGGTCAATGCCCTCTACGGTTTCTGCAATGGTGTAATCTTCGCCCTTGCCGCCGGAGGTTCCGCTGTGAGAAAGACATACCACAATGGGATGTACACCATAGTCTGCCTCGCATTGTGCAACGGCTTCATTTACGGTTCTCTGTGCCACTGTAGCGGGATCCTCCAGTGCCATACCGGAGTTAGGTGCACAGGTATCGGAATCGAACCCGAACAGACCGAAGAGTACGAAATAAACACCGCCACGCTCTAAAATGATATAGTCCTCAACACCGTATTCTTCAAAGGCTTTGGCGATATCGGAGTTTCCGTCTTTGGGAAGGTAATTGGAATTCAAAATGGCAGGGGTGTACTCGCCGGAGGCCTTTGCGGCACGGAGCATGGAGGCAAGACCTTTCGGGAGATAGTCGAATTCGTGGTTGCCGAAGGTAGTGGCATCATAGCCCATAGCACCCATCATCCGAAGCTCCAGAGCGGAGCTAGCATAAGCGGTTTGGAACAGGGAACCCATAGAAAAGTCACCGCCGTCTACAAGAATGGCATCGGGATGCAGGGTTTTCTGTTCATTGATCGCTGTCATGAGTCGAGCAAAACCGCCAAATTCACCGCCACCCTCTTTGACAGAGGGAAGAAAATGGGAATGGAGATCATGGGTGAACAGAACGGTTGCGGTTTTCTCTGTCTTTGCAAAGGCAGGTGCGGCAATGCCGAGAAGGAGCGTGAGGACGAGAAGCAGTCCGAAGATACGCTGAAAGGTTTGTTTCATGTTTAGCCTCCTGATTTTTCTGAATTTCTGTAATGTGGAGAAAAGACGGTTTCATCCCGTTCTGAGTTATTTGTGCAAGGGGACTCTATACCAATCTGCAACTGTGCTTTGTGATACTGCCAAATATCGGTCATTTTTCTAATAAAAGGCGTTGCACATCTTTTCTCTTCTATTCCTTAAAAAACATAAAGATATCATATCACATTTCTTCGAACATTGCAATCTATTTAGATATTCTTCACACCGTCTTTCCTTTTTCTCTCTTGACATTTATTCTGTGTTCGTGTATACTATCTCCGCAAGTAAATATTCCGTTTAAGTGCTTGTGGATGTGGTAACAGCACCACAAGAGAATAGAAAACCGGGTGAGATTCCCGGACGGTACCGCCACTGTATGCGTGGAGGTTCTGCATTTGGCGAAAGTCGGTCATTGGGTTATCCTGAGAAGGCTGTGCAGAACCGAGGATACGCAAGTCAGGAGAACTGCTTAAATGTGGGAAACACAAGGGTCTGCACGTACGGATCTTGTGATTTTTTGTTGCGGAAAAACGGCTGGGGCAACCCTAAAGAGGGTTCCGTGGCCTTTCTTTTTCCCGAACAACAGAATATTTCTTTTGACAGGATGTGGTGATTCGGTGAAAGTCCGAAACAACCGTCCATTGCTGTGTTTGGCATTTTTATATGCCATAAGTCAGAGAGCCTGCCTGTCAATTAGGGTCATCACGCTTTGACAGGAGAGTGCAACCGGATTTATCCCATGTATAGGATAGATAGGTTGCACTCTTTTTGCCTTTGGGATGCCCGAAGACGGAAAGGAGGGATGCAAGTGACACCTGAAGAAAAAAAGGCCTGGGCGGAGGACCTTTTGCGTTGCAAGTGCCGAGAATTGGGACGGATGCCTACAAAGAAAGATTTCGATAGTGCAACTTGCGCCCAAATCAAGGCTTTTCTGGGGCCTTGGCCTCGTGCACTGGAATCTGCCGGATTGAAAACACCTAAGGAAAATAAAGGATAGGAAAGGATGAATTTACAATGAAATTGATAAAAGAATTAGTTGGTATGATCCTTGTCATTGCTATGCTGCTGAGCTTGTTGCCCGCAACGGCTTTGGCAACGGAGAAGGGGTATGTTTATCTCTCAGTGAGCTTTGACGGAAAGTACATCAATGATAAGCATGGGAACCCGATTGTTTATCTCCCTGTGTCTATGGATGCTGTCAGTGCTGTTGATTTGCAGGATTATGGCTTAGATAATATGCTCTTTGATGCAGACGGAGATGGTGATTATGAAACCACAGCTTTGCAACTGCTGATCTATGCCCACGAGGAGCTTTACGGTGGTGATTGGAGTGAGGTTTCTTTTGATGCTATTCCGGGCAGTTCCTATTTTAAGGGCGGTATTTTTGGCTTTACGGAAAATCTGGTGTATTTCCTCAATGGAGATTTCCCTGTAGACGAGAGCCAGCAAAGTGACTTTATGACCGTTGGGGCAACTTCCGATCGGATCGTTTTGAAAGCCGGTGACTTTTTGGATGTGGCCAGCTTCGGCTGTTTCAGCTTCCTTTGGGATCAAATGGGAGGTTTCCACCTCTTTGCCGATTCCTATGGGAACTATATTCACGACTACACTGTAACAAAGGGGGAGACTCTGGATTTTAAGCTGATGCACTCCTTCTGCGATCTCATGTTCGGTCAGGCATGGGTAAAAGATGCAACAGACTATGAAGTGTATTACGGTAAAACTTTTGGCGAAGCAGAAGGAAGTATACTGACCGATGACAGTGGTTGTGGGGAGATCACCTTCCCTTATGCAGGTACCTACTATCTGTGGTGTGATGGGGCACCGGGTTCCGACGATGGCACCCATAGTGCCTGTGATCATTATTTCGAAAACATGGAACCTTGTATCGTTTCCTCTCCTGCTTACGCTAAGGTGACTGTTACAGGTGAAGAAACAAAGCCTGTTTTGGAAAGCGGTTGGAAGATGGGTCATACCCTGAATCTGGCAAGCGATATCTCTGTTACCTTTGCAATGCAAAAGTCTGCTCTCAATGGCTTTGATATGGATACGGTTTACATCCTTGCCGAACGGGATATTTACGAAGGCAATGTAAAAACAGGAGTAAAGACCGTGGAGATCCGTCCGGAGGATAAGGGAAGCTACTATTCCTTCACCCTGAACGGTCTCACTGCGGTAAACATGAACGATGTGATCCGCTCCGTGCTCTACGGAACCAAGGATGGTCAAGTTCATTCCTCTCCCGTAGATGAGTACAGCATTGCGACTTATGCTTATGCCCAGATGAATAAGACCGCTGCAACCTTAAAGCTGAAAACCCTCTGTGCGGAGCTCCTCCGCTACGGTGCAAAGGCTCAGATTTTTAAGGGTTACCGTACGGATTCTCTTGCAGATGCCAATATGACGGGCGTGCAAAAGGCTTATCTCAGTGATTTGGAGGCAGTGGAATTCCATCCCACAAACACGGTTCTAAACGACGCACCCAATGCCCCCATGAAATGGGAAGGCAAGGCACTGGATCTGGCTTCCAAGGTATCGATAAAATTCATCTTCTCCATGGGTTCCTATACGGGGAAGGTAGAGGATCTGACTCTGAAGGTCAGCTACGAGGGCGTTGACGGAACTGCCAAGACTCTGACCTTACAGAACGGAGAATTGTATCATTCCAAGTACAATTTCTACGCCTTTACCTTAGATACCCTCTTAGCCGCAGAGCTCCGCTCTGTTCTGTCTGTGCAGATCTTCGAGGGGGAAACCCCTGTTTCTTCCACCCTCCAATACGCCGCCGAGACCTACGGCGAAAATAAGACCGGCGCCCTCGGAGAACTGTGCAAAGCTCTCTTCGCCTACTCCGACAGTGCCCTGATATATTTTGCCGAGTCCTAAGAAGGCGATTGTAGACCGGTTAGCACATCATTGAGGCCGGCATGGAATTTCAAAAATATGAAAGGATGAATGCGAAGTGAAGATAACGATAAAAGTATTGAGTATGATTCTTGCTTTCACAATGGTACTGGGACTGCTACCTGCGACAACCACTGCGACAGAGGGAGAGTATGTATATCTTTCTGTCAGTTTTGATGGAAAGTACATCAATGATAAGAATGGGAAACCGATTGTTTATCTCCCTGTGTCTATGGATGCTGTCAATGCTGTTGATTTGCAGGATTATGGCTTAGATAATATGCTCTTTGATGCAAACGGAGACGGCGATTATGAAACCACAGCTTTGCAACTGCTGATCTATGCCCACGAGGAGCTTTACGGTGGCGATTGGAGTGAGGTTTCCTTTGATGCTATGCCGGGCAGTTCCTATTTTAAGGGCGGTATTTTTGGCTTTACGGAAAATCTGGTGTATTTCCTCAATGGAGATTTCCCGGTAGACGAGAGCCAGCAAAGTGACTTTATGACCGTTGGT
>JAZOXB010000068.1:0-9802 GCA_045659585.1 Faecousia sp.
GCCGGTGCCCTTGTCCATGAGGCCGAACGAGGTAACATAAGGGCTGACATACTGGATCTCAGGTCCCTCGTAACCGTTTTCGTCTATGCCGTACTGATAGACATAGGGATCCACAGGAACATACTCCTCTACGGAGTTCTCTGTTACGGCAAAGGCACCGGGGATCAGAGAGATCACCATGGTCAGAGCCAGAAACAGAGCCAAAAAGGATCGGAATGTTTTCATAACTGTACTCCTTTGAAATAAGATTACGGAGAAAATCACTGAAAACTCAGTTTTTTCACCGTAATAACATTATAGAATCATATAAGATGCCTGTCAAGTTATATTTCCTGTATTTTCCCAATCTGTTTGGTATATTCTGCCTCAAAAATGAGATTTACACCTCTCATCGATCATCTGCGTGATCCATTGAAGCAACTTGTTGGGATCCGTTTCTTCTCAGCGGTCTCAAAATACAGCATATTTTTCTCCATACGAGCCTTCATCGTGAAAGACTAAGGGCTTTTACGGACAAGATAGGATATAACGGAATATGGCTCTTTTTTGAATATAAGGAGACATAAGACCCCTCACAATTGCAGTTTTTTTACAAATATTACACTTTATAGGTTTTTTACAAAGATTATACTTGACTTTTGCAAAGTCTGTCATACAATGGTATTTGGTGGGAGTTGGCTTTTTATACTCGACTCTCCCGTGAAAGCTTAAAATGAAAGTCAGAAATCATCCCAAAGAAATTCAAAGAATGGAGAAACTACTATGGCACTTTTACTGAAAGTATTTATGCTCCTTGGTGGTCTTGCCTTCTTCCTCTACGGCATGAAGGTAATGTCCGACGGATTGTCCAAGCTGGCGGGCGGCTCTCTGGAGAGAGCTCTGAAAAAGACGACCTCCAATCTGTTCCTTGCAATGGGTCTGGGTGCAGGCATTACCATTGCCATCCAGTCCTCTTCCGCTATGACGGTCATGTTGGTCGGTCTGGTCAATTCCGGCATTATGACCCTCCGTCAGACCATCGGCGTCATTATGGGTTCCAACATCGGTACTACCCTGACCCCCTGGATCTTCTCTCTGGCAGGTATCGAAGGCGGCGGCCCTCTGGATCTGCTGAAGCCCGCTAACTTCTCTCCCCTGGTTGCTTTTATCGGTATTCTCATGACCATGATGGGCAAGACCGAAAAGAAGCAGGACATCGGTAAGATCCTCATCGGCTTTGCCGTTCTCATGTTCGGTATGACCCTCATGGGCGACAGCATGGAAGGTCTGGAAGATTCCGACATCTTCAGCCGTGTTATCGGCGTGTTCGAAAAGCCCATTACCGGCCCCATCCTCGGCGTTCTCTTCGGTGCTGTATTTACCGGCATCATCCAGTCCTCTGCGGCTTCTGTTTCCATGCTTCAGGGTTTGGCTCTTACCGGTCAGATCAGCTATGCAGTTGCCATCCCCATTATCATGGGTCAGAACATCGGCACCTGTGTCACCGCTCTCATTTCTTCTATCGGCGTTTCCAAGAATGCTAAGAAGGTTTCTGTTGTTCATATTTCCTTTAACCTCATCGGTACTCTGGTGTGCCTGATCCTGTTCTTCGGTGCAGATGCCATTGTTGGACTGCCCTTCCTGGGTGACAGCATTGATGCCTTCGGCATTGCACTGTGCCACACCATTTTCAACATCTTCACCACCGCACTGCTCTGCCCCTTCTGCAACCAGCTGGAAAAGATCGCCAACAAGTTTATCCCCACCGACGAGACCAAGGCCGAAGAAAAGGTTGCTTTCTTGGACGAGCGTCTGCTGAAGACCCCTTCCTTTGCAGTTACCGAAGCCACCGGCATGACCGGCAAGATGGCTCAGACTGCTACCGGTTCCATTCTTGCTGCTCTGAATCTCATGGACTCCTACACCGAGCAGGCTATGGAAGCTGTTGTCAAGCAGGAAGACGATCTGGACAAGTACGAGGACAAGCTGGGCTCCTTCCTTGCACAGCTTTCCGGTTGCGATTTGTCCGAGCGTGATACCCGTGAGATCTCCAAGCTTCTGCACACCATCGGCGACTTCGAGCGTCTGGGTGACCACTCCGTACAGGTTGGTAAGTGTGCACAGGAGATCTACGAAAAGAAGATCACCTTCTCCGAGAATGCTGTTAAGGAGATCAACAACATGGTCGCCGCCATCCGCGAGATCGTGGATATGACTGCCCGTGCTTTTGTCAATCATGATCTGGAACTGGCTCGTCGTGTTGAGCCTCTGGAGCAGGTCGTGGATGTTCTGGCTGCCCGTTCCAAGAAGAACCACATTGAGCGTGTTCAGAACGGCAAGTGCACCATTCAGTTGGGCTTTGTCCTGTCCGATCTGCTGGCAAACTTCAAGCGTATTTCCGACCACTGCTCCAACATTGCTGTTGCAGTCATCGAGAGCGAAGAAGGCAATTTCGACTCCCACCAGTACCTCCACGAGGTCAAGGAAAGCGGTACTCACAACTTCGCAGAGTACCACAAGGAATACTGCGAAAAGTACGGCGTATAAGTTCAATCATAAGCAAAGATCCCTCCGTCGAGTCAGCTCTCGACGGAGGGATCTTTTCGCAGTTTGGTGCGCCGTTGGTGCAAATGATATCCGTTCTTTCCGGAACGGATGATATACCCGCCGGGTATCATATCTGCGACCCAAATGATATACGCTTTGCGTATGTCGGTGTGGCTACGCCACAAATTAAAATCATGGGCTTTAGGAACGGGTGGTCAGGTAGGCTTCGGCGGCGTGGGCGGCGGTAGCACCGTCGGCGGTGGCGGTGACTACCTGACGGAGGGGCTTTTGCCGCAGATCTCCTGCGACGAAAACGCCGGGGAGATTGGTTGCGGTATCTTCTCCGGCGAGAATAAACCCTTGGTCATCCATGGTGACCTGACCCCGGAACAGCTCCGTATTGGGACTCTGACCGATGCTGACGAAGAGACCGTCACAGGGAAGCTCTTCTTCCTCTCCTGTGAGGGTGTTCCGCAGGAGGAGCCCACGGAGACGATTATCATGGAGGAGCTTGACCACCTGTGTATTCAGGCGACATTCTACCTTGTCTCCCATGGCGGATTGCTCTGCTTTGCCTGCGCGGAGGGTGTCACGGCGATGAACCAGAATGACCTTTTGGCTGAGACGGGACAGAACCCGGGCGGCGGCTACAGCGGTATTTCCTCCGCCTACTACCACAACGGTCTTGCCGCGGTAGAACATGGCATCACAGGTAGCGCAATAGTGGACACCCCGTCCTGTGAGGGATTCTTCATTCTCCAAGCCCAAGGCCCTGTGATGGGTTCCCGTAGCCAGGATCACCGTATCTGCGGTAAAGGTACCACTGTCTGTGTGGATGGTTTTGACGGGACTTTCCAGTTCTACGGACAGAACTTCCGACAGAAGGGTTTTGGCTCCTGCCAGATCGGCACCCTCCTTCATGGATTGCCCCAGGGTAAAGCCGTCAATGCCCTGAGGATAACCGGGATAGTTGTCGATCCGATCCGTCAGAGCCATTTGTCCGCCGATGCTCATTTTTTCCAGCAAAAGAGTGGAAAGACCGGCACGGGCGGCATACATAGCGGCGGTATAGCCCGCAGGGCCACCACCGATGATCAAAACTTGAAAATGTGTACTCATAGGAAAAACCTCCTTCATTAAATAGAAAGTAGTCATTCAAAATGACTACTTTCTCAGCGTGCCAAAAAAGTGGCAATCGTCAAAATGCAAGTTTTGGCGATTGGGGTTGATTTACAAATGGAATCATAGCTACCCTAAGGCAAAATCCTCTGAAATTGCCTGTAAATCCTTGCGTTGCAAGGCATTTTGACTTACTTCGCAAAACGAGCTCTACCGTACCATCGTACGCCGACGACCTCGTTTTGCTCGTCTTGCCGCTTTTTTGAACGCTGACAGACTGTCAAAAAACAAGTTTTTCGACAGTCTGAGAAAGTAGTCATTCAAAATGACTACTTTCTCATAAGGATCAGCCTTCGGCCTGGGCGGCGTTGGCGGTGGCTACATCAAAAATACGGATCAAGGTGTAGTCAACGGAAATGGGGTATTTCTGCATGCAAGCGTCCATGAACTCCTGCAGCTTAGTGGATACCAGCTGTTCTGCGGCGGCATCGTACCATGCGCGGGTCTCGGTCTGACCGACGAAGTACATGATATGATACCCGTAAGAGGTCTTTACAATACCATGGTCGCCAACCTTGCGTTCTGCATCGAAGCACCAGTCGTTGAATTCCGTGACCATGTCTCCGGGAGCGACTTCTTCGTACAGACCGCCGGTCTCAGCGGAGCCGGGATCCATGGTGTTATCGGTTGCGAGGGTAGCGAAAGCTTCTTCGGAAGGATCCTTCAGCCATTCGTCGTAGATAGCCTGTGCGGAAGCCTCAGCGGCTGCCCAGCTTTCATCGGTCCAGGTGTCCTGTTCGCCGTCGGGCTGGATGAGGATGTGGCGGACATTGATGTTGTTGACCTGGATCTTGCCCTGATTTTCAAAGGTTTCCTTATTCTCTGCGTAGTATGCCAGAATTTCATCCTCTGTAAGGGCGGAGGTCAGTTCCTCCTGCTTTGCCTGATAGCAGGTTGCGGCCAGAAGGTATGTGGTGTAGTATTCCTGATAGCTCTTTGCATCGGTGCCGTCGCCGAAGTAATACTGGATATAGGTATCTGCATCGGTGAAGCCCTGAGAGGTATATTCCGTAGCGAAATCACCTTCGGGAAGGAGGATGTCATCCAGAGAAGCCTGATCCTCTGCACGGAGCTGAATGCCGGTTGCTTCGGCTTCCTGTGCCAGAGCGTAGTTACGACCCAGACCCTCTACGGCAAACTCCAGGAAGTACTGTTCCCAAGTCTTGCCTTCGTCGATCTCCTGTGCCCACAGAGGGCGGCCGGTGTCCATACCCATCATGGCGGCATAGGAACCGTAGGTTCCCATGAAGTTCAGGTACTCGGTCCAGAAAGCGACCTGCAAATGGCGGTTTTCGTAAATGGCTTCCTGATTCTCGCCTGCAACGGCAATGGTAGCGGTCATGTTGCTGTCTGCGGGATCGGCTTCCATAACGGTGAAGTGGTTAGCGGCCAGAACATCGTTGTTGCCAAAACCGGGGGTGCCCAGGATCTCCATTTCGGGAAGCTCAATGGGTTCGGTTGCTTCGGTGGTACCTTCGGCAGAGGCTACGGTGGTAGCTTCGGTGCTCTCGGTAGGGACGGACTCGGTTTGGGTGGTGGAGCTACATCCGGCAAGGAGTGCTACCAGCATAAGGATCGCCAGTATTCTTTTCATGGGGTATATTTCCTTTCAAATAAAATCAACTCAAATAGTGTATCACAACGGGGACGGAAATGCAAGGGGTCAGCTTGCATTCTGTACAGAGGTGAAGCCGGTAACGGTTCCTGTCAGAACGAAGGTGGTACCACCGAACTGTACATTGGGGGCAATTGCGGACTGTTCCTCGGTCTGCACCTTGCCGGCATTGAGGGGCTCCGTAGTAAGGATCTCATTTATAGAGGGGATGTTAGAGATCCCTTGATCCCCGGATTCAGAGACCATCTGAGAGAAGGCTTCTTCATCAATGGTGGGAGGATTGTCGAAGATGGAATCTCCGGCATCGGCATCCTTGGATGAGGTTTCCTGAGAGATGGTAGCATCGGAAACCTGCTCATCGGAAACAGCGGGGCCGGTCGTTACAGCCATAGGCTCTTGAGGAATGGTGGGGATGGTAGGCTCGGGGATATAGCCGGGGGCTGTGGTTTCGCTTTCGGCTCTGCTCATGCCATGGCGTTGTGCTATGCCGTTGACCTTGAGGGTATAGGGCTTGTCCAATTCCAGCTTGGGGGAGCTGAGTCGCAGACGGGAAAAGCTTTCTTCTGCGGTAAAGCTCAGAAGCTCTTCTTCCTCCAACTGGAGAGAAATGACACTGCCTTCCGTTACGGGCTCCTCAAATTGAAGCTCCATGGAGTAGGAGGCTCCCTCTTGAACATAGTAGGCCTTTTCACTTTCGTATCGGATCTGCGGTTCGGCAGGGCTTTGGCTACAGCCGACACAGAGGAAGCACAGGACGAATAGCAAAAGAGTTGCGATGATTCGATTCATAAACGGTCCTCACTTTCGGGTATACAGATACCCTATTATATTTACAGACCTATTCTACTCTGCTTAGGGAGAAAAGTGGTGTAGAAATTGTGAACAATCTTGACTTTTTAAGGTTTTTTCTCTAAAATAAAAGGTACTGAATCATTCGGTGGCTCTTCGTGAGATCGGCGCCGAAGGAAAAGAGGAAAACATGATCAGACATATTGTTATGTGGAAATTTAAAGAAGATGCGGATCCTACAGATTTCCTGACGGGGCTTTCCGCACTGAATGGGGTCATTCCCCAGATCCGATATATGGAGATCCATCACAGTGCAGTGGAAAATGCCGCCTATGATGCGGTGCTGATTTCGGATTTCGACTCCTTAGAGGATCTGGAAATATACAAAAAGGATCCCCGACATGTGGCGGTATCCCAATTGTGCAAATCCATCCGCACTGCACGGAGTGCCATAGATTATACCATCTGACTATGAAGCGATGGTGCGTTTACATCCTGCGATGTAAGGATGATACCCTGTATACCGGGAGCACCGATGATTTCCCCAAACGGCTGGAAGCCCACCGACAGGGAAAGGGTGCCAAATATACCCGTGGCAGAGGGCCTTTGGAGCCTGTGTACATAGAGCAGTGCGAAGATAGATCCGCCGCCCTGAAACGGGAATATGCCATCAAACAGCTCTCCCGACAGGAAAAGCTGGCCCTGGTAGAAGCCGAGGGGAAAAAAGAGTGCTCCCCAAAGGAGGAAAACCAAGGATCAGAGGGCTGACAGAGAAATTTTGGATCTGTTGGAAATATTTTGATAATAATTCCTATTTTTATCTTGATTTTTTCCCAAACTTATGGTATACTGGGATCCATAAGGAGGGGAAGAGGGACTTCCGAAACTTTCCCCTTGATTTTACTGTAAGGAGTGTATATCATGTATATTACCGATGATATTTTCTATATTGGCGTCAATGACCATAAGGTAGACCTCTTTGAAGGTCAGTATAAGGTTCCCAACGGAATGGCATATAATTCCTATGTGATCCGGGACGAGAAGATCGCTGTTCTGGATACCGTAGATCAGGGCTTTGGGGAAGAATGGCTGGAAAATCTGGCTCGGGTACTGGAAGGCAGAGAGCCGGACTATTTGGTGATCCATCATATGGAGCCCGATCATGCCGGAAATATCGGTCTGTTTGCACGGACTTATCCCAAGGCCACCATTGTTTCCAATGCCAAGGCCTTTGTGATGATGGACAACTTCTTCCCCGGAGAACTGAAGGGGGAACGCCTCACCGTAGCAGAGGGAAGCACCCTGCCTCTGGGCAAGCACACTCTGGCATTCGTCTCTGCTCCCATGGTACACTGGCCTGAGGTCATGGTCAGCTACGAGACTACGGAAAAGATCCTGTTCTCTGCAGATGCCTTCGGTAAGTTCGGCGCTTTGGATGTAGAGGAGCCCTGGGATGATGAGGCTCGCCGTTACTACATCGGCATTGTCGGCAAGTACGGCCCTCAGGCGATGGCTCTTCTGAAAAAGGCAGCGGGCTTGGACATTTCTGTGATCTGCGCCACCCACGGCCCTGTTCTCAAAGAAAATCTGGGACATTACATAGAAAAGTACCTGACCTGGGCATCCTACGCTGTAGAAGAAGAGGGGATCGTTATTGCCTACAGCTCCATTTACGGCAACACCAAGAAGGCCGCCCTCTTACTGGAAGAAAAGCTCCGCGATCAGGGTGCTACCGTGGTATCCTATGACCTCGCCCGAGACGACATGGCACAGGTTGTGGCAGAGGCTTTCCGCTACAGCAAGCTGGTTCTGGCGGCTCCCACCTATAACGGAGAGGTCTTCCCTCACATGCGAACCTACTTGTCTGCACTGGTGGAGCGGAACTTCCGCAATCGCACCGTGGGTCTCATCGAAAACGGTTCCTGGGCTCCCCGCTCTGCAAAGGTCATGCAGGAACTTCTGGAAAAGGCAAAGGATCTGACCTACTGCAACACCGTAGTCACTGTCCGTTCTGCTCTCAATGAAGACAGCACTGCCCAAATCGAGGCACTTGCCCAAGAACTGGTTGCCAAATAATTCTATCAATAATCCCAAAAAAGGAGAAACCATATGATTTGCTACCATCACGATCACACCCATGGCCACAGCCATGATCACGATCATCATCACGACCACGACCATCACCACCATGATCATGACCACGGTCATTCCCACTGCCACGAGGGCGGATGCGGAAGCTGTACCGCATGCGATCCCATGCAGGAAACTCTGGCTCTCATGGACTATATGGTCAAGCACAATACCGCTCATGCCAACGAGCTTGCAGTTCTGGCTAAGAAGTTAGAGGAACTGGGAAACGCTACCGCCGCCGCTCAGGTCATGGCCGCCGTCAGCGAATTCGAGAAGGGCAACCTGCGGCTGTCTGCCGTCCTTGCCTCTCTGAAGTAAGGAGGCGTCCCTATGTGTCTTTCTACCGTATACCGGGATAAAGTTTCCCCCGAGGCAGTTGTCCTGTCCAACGTCACCCGTATCGAGTGCAAAGAGGACATGGTGATCCTCACGGATCTTATGGAGCGACAGGTTGCCGTTCAGGGAACTCTGATCATGGCAAATCTCATTGACGGCGTAGCTATTGTCCACGAAAACTAAAAAACAGAGGCTGTAAAAAACAGCCAAATAAAGACGGCGAGTCTCTGCAAGAGGCTCGCCGTTGACCATTGTTAGCAGGACAGGGGACGGCTCTGTGTCCTGCTTATTTTGCAATGAATTTAAGGCTATTTATGGTTTTTTCTTAAAAAAGTACAACTATTTGCATCAGGACAGAGAACCGTCCTGTCATAGGAGGAGCGACCCCTTTTTTATCCCCTTCCCGGGGTTGACAAACCCCAAGACCGGGGGTAGAATGAAACTGTACACAGTCCGGGGAATTTTTCCAACAGCCTCAAAACTCCGGACAAATATTGAAAAAGGAGAGTATCTCACATGAAATCGTGGAAAAAATGGTTCTCCCTGCTTCTGACCGCTGTGATGCTCCTGTCCTTGCTCCCTGTGGGAGGGGTCGGGGCGGCATTCAGGGGCACAGAGGCTATCGCCTTGGAAGCTCTTGTGGGGAACAGAGACCTTAACAGCGGGAACTTCGGCATGGAAAGCACAAGATCCGGAGCCGACGGAGAACAAGAGTCGGTTCCCTATGCCGTAGAGGGTGGCTACCTCTACTATGACCCCGCCACCGGCACCATTACCGATTGCGACGAGACCGTTACTGCCGCAGTGATCCCCTCGGAGTTGGGCGGCGTGACTATTACCGCTATCGGCGACTATGCGTTCGAAAACTGCGGGGAAATGAAATCCGTGATCATTCCACAAAGCGGAAGGATACCGAAAATGACAGCTTTATACAGCTACCCAAACATGAAATGATTCGGTATTTTTCACCGTCTGCCGCTTCGCGGACGGCAAGCTGGGGGCAGCTTGCCCTACGGATTGTGCGGTACATCCTACGAACTCTGTGCGAATTTGATAATCCCTACTGCCCTCTCCGGCACCTTGTGCCACCTCTCCCATTGGAGAGGCAAGAGTTTGCACAGACCAAAGGCTCCCTTGTGTAAAGGGAGCTCCGCCGAAGGCGGTGAGGGATTGACGCAGTAGGGATTGATTTGAGCACAATTGTGGGCGAATTCGTAGGTGTTTTAT
>JAZOXB010000069.1:0-6441 GCA_045659585.1 Faecousia sp.
ACTTCCTCGGGCTTGACCATAATACGAACTTCGCGACCTGCCTGGATGGCATAGGCCTTTTCGACACCGGGGTGAGTGCCGGTCAGCTCTTCCAGCTTTTCCAGACGGCGGATATAATTTTCTACATTTTCTCTTCTTGCACCGGGACGGCCTGCGGAAATAGCATCGGCGGCCTGTACCAGACAAGCGATCAGAGTTCTGGGCTCTACATCATTGTGGTGAGCCTCAATGGCATGGATGACATCGGGAGATTCGTTATAACGCTTTGCAAGCTCGACACCCAACTGAACATGGCTGCCTTCCTGCTCGTGGTCAACAGACTTACCTAAGTCATGGAGCAGACCTGCACGCTTTGCCAAGGTAACATCTACGCCCATTTCGCTGGCCAGCAGACCTGCGATGTGGGAAACCTCGATAGAATGATTCAGAACATTCTGACCATAGGATGTACGATACTTCTGCTTACTCAACTGCTTGATCAGTTCGGGATGGAGATTCATGATACCGGTTTCAAAGGTAGCTCTCTCGCCTTCCTGCTTGATCACACGATCCACTTCCTTACGGGACTTTTCTACCAGATCCTCAATACGAGTGGGATGGATACGACCATCGGCGATCAGCTTTTCCAGAGCCAGTCTTGCAATCTCTCTACGAACGGGATCGAAGCAAGATACGGTAATTGCCTCGGGCGTATCGTCAATGATCAGATCAACACCGGTAATGGATTCCAGAGTACGAATATTTCTGCCTTCACGACCAATGATGCGACCCTTCATTTCGTCATTGGGCAGAGCAACAACAGAAACCGTAGCCTCTGCCGCATGATCTGCGGCACAACGCTGGATCGCAATAGCAACGATCTCACGGGCAAGGTTATCTGCATTTTCCTTAGTCTGATTTTCGATCTCCTTGATCTTCATAGCCGCATCATGACGGCACTCTGCTTCGATATTCTTAAGCAGATAATCCTTGGCATCCTCTTGGGTCATGCCGGAGATCTTTTCCAGCATTTCGAGCTGGCTCTTTTTGATGAGGTTGACTTCTTCCTGACTTGCAACGACGGCGGCCTGACGCTTCTTCAGGTCTTCTTCTTTCTTTTCGAAAGCGTCCATCTTCTTGTCGAGGGATTCTTCCTTCTGCTGTAAACGACGTTCCTGCTTCTGCAGGTCTGCACGGCGTTCTTTAACCTCTTTTTCGTGTTCGCTTCTGGATTTATGGATCTCTTCCTTAGCTTCTACCAGCATTTCACGCTTTTTGCTTTCGCCGGTCTTAATGGCTTCATTGATGATGCGAGTGGCCTCTGTCTCGGCACTCCCGATTTCCTTTTCAGCCACCTTTTTGCGATAAGACACGCCAAGGAAGAAAAAAATGAATGCTACAACTACGGCTACAACAGCCATAATAACAAATAAATACCATTCCATATTCCGGAAATACACCTCCTTAATTGAAAATAATTCTGTAAAAGGTTGCATTTACACCTTTTTGTTCCTATACATTACATAAAATATCATAAAATACTATCAGTAATGATACAGTAAAGAAAAAGCAACGCCTACTCCAAACTACCCCTTGTCCGGAGTAAACAACACTAATCCAGCGTCTATTGTACCGTTTGTGACTACACTTGTCAAGGGATTTTTGTGTATTTCGTCATAAATATGAAAAAAACTTAAGTATTTTCCATTGACCATTCCAATTTTTTATGTCATAATATGTTTATACTCTATAAAGGAGGGGTTCCTATAAAACGATTCCTTTGTCTCTTGATTCTTATCAGTCTATTATTGACAGGCTGTTCCAATCTTCGAAAACCCGCAAATTTAAGCAGTACTTGCTATACCATCGCCATGAATGTCTTATCTGCAACAGACCAGTATTTAGACAGACATATCACCGCGGTGATCGCTGCAGGTCAGATCCAGGATCTCTGCCGAACTCTCAGTAGCTTACCAGATGAAGAAGGTACCCGAAACCAAGATGTCAAAAAATATTGTGAAATGCTCAGCTATACCATTATGCTGGTTGCTGACGGAGATCATATAAACGAAAAAGAGATCATCCACACCAGAAACTATCTGGCAACCCTCTTAGGTCAGAATATCCGAGAATAAAAGGATCCGAATCAGACACTGCGATCTGCTTCGGATCCTTTTATTTTTATTTTATGTCTGCTGAACAAGTCGCTGTTGCGACTTGTCCCCACAGTATTGCTGTGGAGATCTGCAAAAATGGCTATTCCGGACCACTTTTGCAGAATGCAGGCATTATACACTGTGTTCAGTACACATTATTTTTCAATTGCCATGATTTTGTTGACGCGATTCTGATGACGGCCACCTTCAAATTCCGTAGCCAACCAAATATCAACGATCTCCAATGCCAGCTTGGGACCAACAAAGCCCTGACCCAGAGCCATCATGTTGGTGTCATTGTGCTGACGGGTCAGCTTAGCGGAAATAGGATCCGACAGCAGAGCACAGCGAACACCGTCTACCTTATTGGCAACGATGGAAACACCGATACCGGTGGTGCAAACCAGAATGCCTCTGTCACATTCTCCGGAAGCCACGGCACGAGCTGCAGGCTCAGCATAATCGGGATAATCACAGCTGTCTAAAGTATCGGTTCCGAAGTCCTTTACCTCAAAGCCCCGATCCTCCAAATGCTTCTTAATGAGCAGCTTTAATTCCAAGCCGCCGTGATCGCATGCCATAGAAATCTTCATAATTTTCCTCCTAAAATATGTTTAAACAAAAAGACTTGCAAAATAAAATCCGATGACCGCAAGGCTGATCATAACCGCATATCGCTTATAGCCACGATCTTGGAAGCCCTTAAACATCCATCCGATGGACAGCATGGCACCGGGACACATAATATCCACATTAGCAAAGATCCAAGCCGCCAAAAACAGAATGGCACAAATAAAGGCCGTCAAAGCCTGGGTTTTCTTTTTTATGAGTCCGTAATAAATGGTAGGGATCAAACTGGTCAAAAACAAAACCGGTCTGAACAGATCCTGCCGCAGGATCTCCTTTGTCATTCTTCCGTTTGCGGCATTGGCAGGGGTGATATCAGCCAATTTTTCCAAGAATGTAGGTATGATGCTGTAATAAGCATCTCCCGATACCACTGTAGTAAAAAGACTGACATTTTCATTATTATATCCGTAATACAACAGCCACATAACCAGAACAATGACAGAAGCAGTGATCAAAAACAGAAACAGAGAGAAAACCATTTTTCCCTTTTTCCGTTCCTGATCTCCTCTGTGCCATTGGAGCACTTTTCCCATAATATATCCACATAGGTAAATTGGGAATAAATAAAATGCCGCCCAACAAGACATCAGAGTAAAGCAGTAAAATACGATGGCAAGAAGAAGATATAGCTGATGGATCCGCTTATATGTCCGATAGTTATTACAGATCCAGATGTATAAAAAGATCCAGGAAACCAGCAGCAGGATCACAGAATATATTTCTCTGGAAAACAGGGCACAGGAAAGGCAGGTTACTAAGAATGCCACAAATCTGCTGGTGTAGAACAGTCTGAAAAAAATATAGAAGGATACAGACAGGGATAATGTCACCACTGCTCCCGACAGGAGGATTTGCCATGTACTGAGGTAAATCGAACTCAAAATCCCCAAATGAGAATGGATTAGGAATCTCGCTCCGCAAAGGATCACCGTCACCAGAAAGGTCAAGGCAATAAAAAGAACATCCTTAAAAACAAGAGGCTCATAAACAAATCGCTCATATCTGCCGGAACCATGGAATCTGATCCATTCTATGGTTCCTTTTTTCGGCTTCTGGACATAGAAATACAGGCCTACAAAATAGGAACACAGAGAAATAAACACAATAATCAAAAATAATGTCTTAGGACTTTGATCTATGGCACCGAAATATTCCGAGGGCACAGTTTTCCCCTTCTTTCCATATGAATTTTTTCGGGAAAGGGTATTGTCTCTAACGGATTTATTCTATCATAAAAAGTCGATTCCTGCAAGAGAAAGAGTCGCAGTAAAAAATTTTTACTGCGACTCCGAAAAGATGTAAACTTATGCCTGTGCGGCGGTGATGATGGCCATCTTGTAGACCTCATCGGCATTACAGCCACGGGACAGGTCGTTGATAGGTGCATTCAGACCCAGAAGGATGGGGCCGTAAGCTTCGTAGCCACCCAGTCTCTGAGCGATCTTGTAACCGATGTTACCGGCTTCGATGCAGGGGAAAATGAAGGTATTGGCATAACCTGCAACAGGGGAGCCGGGGAACTTCAGCTGACCGACAACAGGTGAAACTGCGGCGTCGAACTGCATTTCGCCGTCGATAGCCAGATCGGGAGCCAGCTCCTTAGCCTTAGCGGTAGCAGCCTGGCTGAGACCAACAGTAGCACCCTTACCGGAGCCCTTGGTGGAGAAGCTCAGCATAGCGACCTTGGGATCCATACCAAAGAGCTGTGCGCAACGAGCTACATCAACAGCAACCTCTGCCAGCTGATCGGCGGCAGACTGGACAACATTGCCTTCCTTGTCCAGCTTGTCGTTGTAAGAGATGTTAATAGCACAGTCACCCATACACAGCATCTCTTCGCCGCGAACCAGAATGAAGCAAGAAGAAACCAGGCTGGAGCCGGGCTTGGTCTTGACCAGCTGGAGAGCGGGACGGACAGTGTCGGCAGTGGAATAGGTAGCGCCGCCCAGAAGAGCGTCAGCCTTACCCATCTTAACCAGCATGGTGCCGAAGTAGTTACCCTTGGACAAAGCGGCACGGCAATCCTCTGCACTCATCTTACCCTTACGGAGAGCGACCATGGTCTCTACCATTTCGTCCATACCTTCGTAAGTAGCGGGATCGAAGATCTCTACGCCTTCGATGTTGAAGCCACCCTTTGCGGCATTTTCCTTAACTACAGCAACCTCACCGATGAGGATGGGGGTCAGGAACTTTTCTTCATTCAGGCGAGCAGCAGCTTCCAGAATACGAGCATCGTGGCCTTCGGTGAAAACGATCTTGCGGTCAGCCTGCTTCAGCTGTTCGATCAAACGGTTAAACATAATGATTTACCTCCAAAATAAATATCAAAATAGGTTTTACTTTATCTATGGGAATTCCAAAGGATATTATACTCCATAACTTCCCAAAAAATCAAGACTTACCTTTTGTTTTGACAAAATTTCCGTAAATTTTCCTGTAATAGGATGTTTGAATCCCAAAGATACCGCACATAGTTGTTGATAGGGCAGTCCGTAGGGATCCGAACCGTACTGTGGATCCCCTGCAATGGGAAAGCCCATATGAGCACAATGGACTCTGAGCTGATGGGTTCTTCCGGTCAGAGGCTGCAGCTCCAAAAGACTGCAATCTCCTCGAGTATCCAAGATCCGGTATTGGGTTCTGGCAGCCTTCCCATCGGAACGAACACAGCGTAGGAGACTTTCCGGACTCTGTCGAGCAATGGGTGCATCTATGATCCCGGATCCTGCAGGAGGGATCCCAACCACCACTGCATGATATTTCTTGGTCAAGCCTTCCTTTAAGAGCTGTTCATGCATTTTTGCATGGGCATGACCGTTCTTTGCCAACAGCACCACTCCAAAGGTATCCCGATCCAATCTGCTTACGGGATGGAAGGCACAGGCCTGTCCCGTAGTTCGATAATAATGGATCAGATAATTGGCAAGTGTTCCTTCATTCCGAGCAGGGGAGGGGTGCATCAGGATCCCGGGTAATTTATCGATGGCGATCAGAAATTCATCCTCATAGAGAATGGATAATTCCCCTTCCTGTGCGGGATACTCCGGATCCGGTTCATCTAAGATCACCTCAACGAAATCTCCGATCCTTACTATGTGATTTGTACGTACCGCCTCTCCGTTTACAAGAAAGGCATGATTATATTTCAGTCTTTTGACCAAGGTGGAGGACATAGCAAGCTCCTGCCGCAAAATGGGCAGGAGTTTTGCTTCTCTCTGTGCAATACAAGAAAGTTTCATTCTTTCGGTTCCTGACATAAGTTATCCAGCCAATACCGCATAATGGCTCTTCTGGTGACGATGCCTATAAAATCATTTTTATCATCCACTACAGGGACGAAATTCTGATCCGTTGCCTTTTCAAGCAAGGATCTCATATCCGCAGTGACCGGAACAGGCTCATGATTCTTACGATGTGCGATCTCCATAATATTGTGTTCTTCTGCGGAATGTAAGCCATCTCTGCAAAGATTCTTCACTGCCCAGAGAAGATCACCCTCTGTCAGTGTACCGCTGTACTGTCCGCTACGGGTGAGGATCGGCAGTGCGGCATATCCGGACAGTTCCATTTTTTCCAATGCCTGCCTCAGTGTGTAATCATCATAGAGATATTTGCATAGGGCTTTCGGTGTTAAGAAAAACAACAGATTCAATGATATCAAACCTCAATTCCT
>JAZOXB010000070.1:0-7783 GCA_045659585.1 Faecousia sp.
TACCCCGAGCTGGTAGTATTCGATGCAGACCTTGCCAATGCTACTATGACCAAGGGGTTTGCAACCAAGTATCCCGAGCGTTTCTTTGATATGGGCATTGCCGAGTGCAATATGACCGGTGTGGCTGCCGGTATGGCTACCTGCGGCTACAAGCCCCTTACCAATACCTTCGCAATCTTCGCTTCCGGCAGAGCCTGGGAGCAGGTTCCTAATTCCATCGCATATCCTCAGCTCAATGTTAAGGTCGTTGGTTCCCACGGCGGTCTGTCCGTTGGTGAAGACGGTGCCACCCATCAGGGCAACGAGGATTTTGCCCTCATGCGTGCTATTCCCAACATGAAGGTCGTTTGCCCCTGCGACGGTCACGAAATGAAGCTGGCTGTTGAGGCTCTTCTCAACTATGACGGCCCTGCATATCTCCGTCTGGGTCGTGCCGCAGTGGAGACCGTCACCGACGAGATGGAAGGCTACGAGTTCAAGCTGGATAAGGCCGCCATGCTGGCAGACGGCAAGGATGTTACCGTCATCGCTACCGGTATGTGCGTACAGCTTGCCCTGAAGGCAAGAGCTATGATGGAAGCCGAAGGCGTTTCCGTACGCGTTCTGGACATGCACACCATTAAGCCCCTGGACGGTGAAGCTGTAAAGAAGGCCGCTCTGGAGACCGGTTGCATTGTCACCAGCGAAGAGCACAACATCATCGGCGGTCTGGGCGGTGCAGTGGCAGAATATCTGTCCGGGAATTGCCCCACTCCTCTGGTTCGCCATGGCGTCAATGACGAGTTCGGCAGAAGCGGCACCGCTGCTGCTGTTCTGGAGCACTACGGCATTACCGCAGAGGTTCTCTGTGACAAGATCCGCGAGGCTCTGGCAAAGAAGAAGTAATTGGAAAATCATAGGGCGGCAGAAATGCCGCCCTTAAAAAGCTTATTTGATATATGTTTGGTATTGATTTAAATGTTATTTTAGGAAATTTCTTTAGTCTGGCCGCCATGGGGGCGGATACGTTTGCCTCCTCTCGGAAAACGCCCAAAGGCGTATTGCTGGTGCAATGCCTGAGCCAGTTGGCCATGGGACTAAGCGTCCTTGTTTTGAAGGGCTATAGCGCGGTGGTGCAGAATGGGATCAGCATTTTGCGCAATTTGAGTGCCGCTACCAATAAGGGCGGAAAATGGCTGGAATGGGTATTTCTGGCATTGGCAGTGACTTTGGGGTTGTATTTTAACAATCTGGGAGTGATAGGATTGCTTCCCGTGGTGGCGAATGTGGGATATTCTCTGACGATCTACTTTTTCAGCCATGATAAAATCAAGTTGAAAATTGCCTATTTGATCACCAATGTTTTGTTTGCTGTATTCAATGGAGTGATTTTGAATTTTGTCGGAACTGCATCCAATATTTTCGTGGCTGTAGCAACAGGCATTTTTATTTTTAAAGATTGGAAGCAGAGAAAGCAGAACGACCGGAGCAGTTTTTGACAGAAAGGATCTCAATAGATGATTTATTTGGATAATGCCGCTACCACCAAGCCCTGTGGTGCCTGTGTGGAGGCTATGACAGAAGCCTTGACTGTGGGATGGGCAAATCCCAGTGCCCTATATCACTTTGGCGTAGATGCAGCGCGTTTGCTGCGCAAATGCCGCGCAGATGTGGCGCAGGCTTTGGGCGCGGAGACAGATCGAGTCTTTTTCACAGCCGGCGGAACGGAAGCGGACAATTGGGCCATCTTCGGTGCCGTAGAGCGGTTAGGCAAGCGTGGCAAGCACATCGTCACCACTGCGGTAGAACATTCTGCCGTCCTCAATCCTATGAGAAAGTTGGAAGAACAGGGTTTTGAGGTCACCTATCTACAGCCTGATGCACAAGGGCGCATCACTGTGGAGGACTTGCAAAAGGTTTTGCGGAAGGATACCATTTTGGTCAGCATCATGATGGTCAACAACGAATCCGGCGCGGTTATGCCCATTGAAAGAATGGCAAAGCTGACCCATCGCCTTTGCCCCAATGCACTGTTTCATACAGATGCGGTACAGGGTTTTTTTAAGGTACCATTCCGTGCATCCTCTCTGGGTGCGGATATGATTTCCGTTTCTGCTCATAAGATCCATGGATGCAAGGGTGCCGGAGCACTGTACCTTCGCCCCGGGCTTAAGCTTCCTCCCCTCCTTTTGGGTGGCGGACAGGAAGGTGGTCTGCGGAGCGGCACGGAGGGACTTCCCCAGATCGCAGGTTTTGCAGCTGCATGTCGGGAGAATTTGCCCCGTCGTATGGAACAGATCGCCCATCAGAACATCCTGAAAGCAAGATTGCAGGAGGCTCTTTCTAAAATGGAAGGCGTTTATCTCCTAGGCGCCCAAGAGGCTCCCCATATTGTAAACGTAGCCGTTCCCGGTCTTCGATCTCAGGGCTTGCTGAACAAACTACAAGATCACGGCATCTGCGTTTCTGCAGGGTCTGCTTGCAGTAAGGGTCACCGCAGCCATGTGCTGGAAGCGATGAATGTTGCTCCGGAACTCATTGACGGCTCTATCCGCATTTCCTTATGCCACGAGACAACTTCCGAAGAAATAGAGACGCTGATCCGTCTGTTCCCCACGATCATTGGAGAACTGACGGGGGAGCGGTAATGGAGGAAATATGATGGAAAAGAAACAACGCAGTTGCAATCTGGATGTGATTCGGATCTTTGCTTTTCTCACCGTTGTGGGTGTCCACTTCTTCCGCGAAACCGGGCTATACGGTCAGGTAGTGGTATGGGATGTGGGGGTCGTATCTGTTTTCATACGGAATTTCTGTATGATCTGCGTGCCTCTGTTTATGCTCCTGTCCGGTTATCTGCTTATAGACAGAACGCCTTGCAAAGCCTACTATCTCAAGATCTTTCAGACTATAGGGATTTATGTGCTGGCAAGCTTAGTCTGCACCGTTTATCATACCATGTTCAAAAGCGAGCCGTCCTCTCTCAAGAATTGTTTGGTGGGGATCCTCTCCTTTAAGACAGCTCCCTACAGCTGGTATGTGGAAATGTATCTGGGATTTTTCCTGTTTATTCCCTTCTTAAATCGGATGTATAACGGCAACTCCAAGAAAACGAAGGAACGGCTGATCTTGATCTTCCTGCTCCTTACGGCCTTGCCTACAGTTATGAATATTTGGAATCTGACAAGTCTGTCCTGGTGGCTGAATCCTGCTTCCTCTGAGGACTATACTCCTTTGGTTCCGGACGCATGGGTAGTAATGTATCCCATAACATACTACTTCATCGGAGCCTATCTCAGAGAATATCCTCTGAAGTTGCGGATCCGACATGGTGTACTGCTCCTGTTTGGGGTAACGACGATTTTGTGTATTTTTACCGTCTATCGATCCCACAACGCTGTTTTCAACAGTGGTATATGGGCGGCATATCAATCTGTTGCCATTACCGTTATGTCTGTATTGACCTTCCATTGCATCAACCGTTTGAATCTGACCGGAGTAGGGAAGAGGGGAAGAGCGGTGTTAAAGCACCTGTCTGTCTGGACGCTGGGTGCATATCTGGTTTCTTACATATTCGACGATACCTTCTACGCCTATGTCAATGCAAGAAAGTCTTACCCACCCCATCGGATCATATATTACCCCATTGTTGTTGCGGCGGTGGCTGTGTGTTCTCTCCTTCTGTCCGGTGTTCTGAACCTGATTTACGGATGGATCGAAAAAACAGTGACCAAGGCTCTTGCAGGTCGGAAAAAGAAATAAGAAAGAAAAAACCATTGCACTTTCAGGAAAAGTGTGATAGGATATAGCACGGATCGCAGTGATCGGAATGGGAATATCCCAACGGTACCAAGCCGCCGTAGACGGACAGAAACACCCCTGTCATCCATTGAGAGATCGAGAAGGATGCAGACCTTGGGGTCCGGAGTCGGAAGACGAGCTGTGATCGGGAATGGAGGACACTCTTGGGGACGGTTCTTCTGTTGGCTATAGATCGGTTCTGTACTTCCTGCCCTAGGGGCGGGAGGTCTGTGATCCTACTGATTGAGTCCCCCTGATCCAGGGGGGCTTTTTTTATACTTAACGATACTGCAACTTGAAAGGCGGTGTTCCTATGACGAAGAGAGATCCCTTTTCCCAATTTCATCCCTTGGTGTCCTTTCTGTATTTTGTATGGGTGATTGCCATGGGAACTGTGATCCGCCATCCGGCTTATATAGGGATGGCTTGCCTTATGGCGGGGATCTATTACGGTCTCCTGAAGGGTGGGAAGATCCTTCCTTTCCTTGGCGGGCTGGTGCCTTTGGCCCTTTTGGTGACAGTGCTGAATCCTCTGTTTAATACCAGAGGGGAGCATATCCTTTTTACGCTGTGGAACAGACCCTTTACGTTGGAGGCTCTGTGCTAC
This sequence comes from Faecousia sp., assembly GCA_045659585.1. GTDB lineage: Bacteria > Bacillota > Clostridia > Oscillospirales > Oscillospiraceae > JAZOXB01. Next base: position 4,388 of record JAZOXB010000070.1, read on the forward strand.
GGAGGGGTGACGGCAGGGATCTTTGTTCTGACCTTCCTGTGGTTTGGCTGTTATAATGCCGTTCTGACAGGGGATAAATTCACTGCCCTTTTCGGCAATCTGATCCCGGCATTATCCCTTCTTCTGGTCATGGTTTTGCGGATGATCGGGGAGCAGAGCCGAAAGCTCAAGCAGATCCTCAATGCCCGTAGCGGGATCGGTAAAGGTATGACGGAGCAGAATACCCGAGGAGAAAAGCTTCGCAACGGTATGACCGCCCTTTCCGCCCTGACGGATCGGGCTTTGGAGGGGAGTATTGTTACGGGAGATTCTATGAAAGCCCGTGGATACGGATCCGGGAAACGAACCTCCTTTGCAAAGAAGAAAATGAAGTCGGGAGAGCTTTTTCTCCTGATCCTTCTGTGTAGCCTTGGAACAGCCACTTTGGTTTTAGGCGGTTTTTGGGCGGAATATGATCGGGTGATCCGTGTGGCACCCTTGGGATGGGGCTTTGGGGCCTATGGGATACTGGTGTCCCTTCCCGTTTTATTACACATAAAGGAGGCGATCCTGTGGCACAGATTACGATCAAAAATCTAAGCTTTTCCTACCCCGGTGCAAAAAGCCCCACTTTGGAAGGGATCGACCTGTCCATAGAACAGGGAGAATATGTGGCCATCTGCGGACACAGCGGTAGCGGCAAAACGACCCTGCTCAGACATCTAAAAACTGTCTTGACACCATACGGAAATTGCAGCGGGTCCGTGGAAATCCATGGAAGGAGCCTGTCCCAAATGGATCATAGGGAACAGGCCTCTGTGATCGGCTTTGTGATGCAGGATCCCGATGATCAGATCGTTACGGACAAGGTGTGGCATGAGTTGGCCTTCGGCTTGGAATGCTTGGGCATGGAGCGAGAGACCATGCGCCTCCGGGTGGGGGAGATGGCATCCTATTTCGGTATACAGGGCTGGTTCCATAGAAATATTTCGGAACTGTCCGGAGGACAGAAGCAACTGCTGAATCTGGCATCTGTTATGGTGATGCAACCGGACATCCTGATTTTGGATGAGCCTACGGCACAGCTGGATCCCATTGCGGCATCGGATTTTCTCAATACGGTGAAAAAGATCAATCGGGATCTGGGTACCACGGTTCTGATCACAGAGCATCGCTTGGAGGAGGTCTACCCTTCCGCAGACCGGGTAGTGGTTATGGAGAGAGGACGGATCCTCGGGGATGGCTCTCCGAGACAGGTAGGGCAGATGCTTTATGACTGTGGGAAAGAATTGTTTACTGCTCTGCCGGCACCTGCGCGGATCTTTTACGGAAGCGGTGAGAAAGGGGATTGCCCCTTGACGGTACGGGAGGGAAGAACCTGGCTGACCCGAACCTTCCCGCAAAAAGAGCTTCCCTATACGGAGCCGGAAAAAGCACAGACCCGTCTGTCAAAGATCATGGCGGTGCAGGTGAAGGATCTGTGGTTCCGCTATGATCGGGACGGTACAGACATTCTCCGCGGAGTGGATCTGGAGGTTCACCAAGGGAGTCTCTATGCACTGGTAGGGGGAAACGGCACGGGAAAATCCACCTTGCTCCGGAGCCTCTGCGGAATTTGCAGAGCCTATAAGGGAAAAATAGACCTTCTGGGAAAGCCTCTGAAAAAATATACTGCCAAGGAATTGTTCCGAGGCTGTATTACCCTTTTGCCCCAGGATCCCAAGAGTCTGTTTGCTCAAAAGACCGTATCACAAGAACTGGAAGAAATGGAAGCCACTGCCGAAGAACGGCAGGCCATGGCAGAGGTTTGTAGGATCCAAGACCTTTTGGATCACCATCCCTATGATCTGTCCGGAGGAGAACAGCAACGAGTGGCTCTTGCCAAGGTTCTGCTGACCAAGCCCCGGATCCTTCTTCTGGACGAGCCTACCAAGGGTCTGGACGGGGGATTTAAGAAGATATTTGCAGGCATCTTAAAGGAATTGCAGAGTCGGGGTATTACCATTATTATGGTATCCCATGATGTGGAATTCTGTGGAGAATATGCGGATCAGGTCAGTATGTTCTTTGACGGACAGGTGCTTGCCACGGCACCTCCCGGAGGATTTTTCGGACAGAACAGCTTCTATACCACCTCTGCCAATCGCATGAGTCGGTGTCGTTTCCGCAATGCTGTGACCGTAGGGGATGTGTTGGAGCTCTATGAGAAAAACCGAAAGGAGCATGGGGAATGACCGGTAGAAAAAAATCTGCTCTGTGTACGGTATTTTGTCTGTGCATCCTGATCCCCGGCACCTTGCTTTTGGGTAGCCGTCTTCCGGGACGGTGGTATTATCTCACATCGACCCTAATGGTTATAGAGTCTATGATCCCCTTTTTCTTCTCCTTTGAGGCACGACGGCCTCAGGCTCGGGAGTTGGTTACCGTGGGTGTTTTGGCGGCTTTGGCGGCAGTGTCTCGGGGAGCCTTTGCCTTCCTGCCTCACTTTAAGCCCATTGTGGCCATTGTAATGATCGCAGGCATTGCCTACGGTGGAGAGGTAGGATTCTTAACCGGGGCGATCTCCGCCTTTGCCAGTAATTTTTTCTTTGGACAGGGTCCCTTTACCCCGTGGCAAATGCTGGCATATGGTATGGGAGGTTTTTTGGCAGGTCTCCTGTTCCACAGACTGTGGGAAAAATGGGGAAAGACAAAGGCGTTCCCTTGGTGTCTTGGGATCTTCGGCTTCCTTGCAGTAATTTTGCTGGTAGGGCCTCTTTTGGATATTTGCAGTCTTTTTACTATGAGCAGTACCCTCAGTTGGGGCTTTGCCCTGACCTGCTTGACCACGGGCTTTGCAGTCAATGTGACCCATGGGATCTCAGTGGCGGTGACGCTCCTGCTGATCGGAAAGCCCCTGCTGGAAAAGCTCACCCGCCTTCGGATCAAATACGGCATCTGGACTTGCTGACCATGCCTTATTTCTGTATATTCCTCCCAACTTCGTTCCTGCCAATTCCCGTTTGTCGAACTGTTTCCAAATTCGCACACGCTCTTGGCTCTCCCTCCGGGAGAGCTGTCAGCGTAGCTGACTGAGAGGGCAGTATGCAGTAGAAATCAGAACCGACTATCAGAGAAAGTACCGAATACTTCTCTGCCTACTACGAAATCTGTACGAAATTGAAAATCCCTACTGCCCGCTCCGCCCCATTCGGGGCACCTCTCCCATTGGAGAGGCAAGGGCTGATTCTGATTTGGTAAACAGAGCGATAAACTGTGATTGGTAATGCCATCGCAATGGGCTTTTTCCTATTATATGATCCGCAGGGTAGCCCTTTCGAAGATTCCTTACAATAAAAAATCCGCACCCTCGGTGGAAACAGATCTGCTTCCATCGGGGTGCGGTTTTCTGTTGTGGAGCTTAGGCCTCTTCCTCTA
>JAZOXB010000071.1:0-12115 GCA_045659585.1 Faecousia sp.
CACACCGGCGGTGTTGCAGGTAACGATATTACGCAGGGTCTTCCCCGTGTTGAAGAACTTTTCGAAGCTCGTAAGCCCAAGAAGACTGCTGTCATCGCTCCCTGCACCGGTGTTGTTTCCATCGAGGACGACACCAAGAACGCACAGCGTACCATCACCGTCAAGGGTGAGGATATGACCAGCGAGCCTATTCCCGTCACCTATTCTGTCCGCCTGAAGGTTAAGGACGGCGATACCGTCACCAAGGGCGAAGCCATGACCGAAGGTGCTATGAACCCCCACGAGGTTCTGGCTGTTTCCGGTGTTGAGGCTGTTCAGAACTACCTGACCCAGGCTGTTCTGGAAGTTTACCGTCAGCAGGGCGTTGGTATCAACGATAAGCATATCGAAGTTATCATCCGTCAGATGATGCGCCGTGTCCGTGTTGAGGATCCCGGTGACACCACCTTGCTTGCAGGTACCGATGTCCATGTTCAGGAATTCGAAGATGCTAACGATGTTGTCCGTGCTCGTATTGGGGCCGGCGAGACCAACCTCCGTGAAGCAACCTGCACCCTCATGCTGCTGGGTATTACCAAGGCTTCTCTGGCAACCGATTCCTTCCTGTCTGCCGCATCCTTCCAGGAGACCAACCGTGTCCTGACCGATGCCGCTATTAAGGGTAAGGTCGATCACCTCATCGGTCTGAAGGAGAATGTCATCATCGGTAAGCTGATCCCTGCCGGCTCCGGTCTGGATCTGTATCGTGATTACACTGTCCATGCATGGCCCGAATCTGAGGTCACCCAGGAAATGATCGACGAGGAACCCAAGTAATCATTTCATAAAGCTCTTTGGAGCCGTTACCTGTTATGGTAACGGCTCCTTTTTTGCAAAAAAATAATTCAATTTTTTGGGGATATGTAACCTTGAAACCTTGTTTCCGTACTGATATAATGAAAGGGAAAAAGAGGGAAAGAAGGATACATATGGAAGATTCTACTATCATCGAGCTGTTTTTTGCCAGAAATGAACAGGCTATCATAGAAATCAAAAGAAAATTCGGCCCCCTATGCTTACAACTGGCAGGACACATGCTCCACAATACTCAGGATGCGGAGGAGTGCGTCAGTGATGCTTATTTGGGGGTATGGAATTCCATCCCACCGGAGAGACCGACCTATCTCAGAGCATTCTTGTGCAAGTTCGTTCGAAACTGTAGCCTGAAACGGTTGGAATACTTGAATGCCCAAAAGCGATCTCGATCTGTTGAGGTTTCCTTTGAGGAACTGGAAAAGGTATTGCCTCGGGAAGATGACAGATCGGAGCAAGAGCTGGGAGAACTGATCAATCAATTTTTATATAAAGAAAAGCCCCTGCATCGGCAAGTATTTTTGCGGAAATATTGGTTCTTTGATACAGTAGAGGACATAGCTGTAATGTTCGGATGTTCCCAGAGCAATGTAAAGGTCATGCTCTCCCGAACAAGACAAAGACTTAAAAAGTTCTTGGAACAGGAGGGAATTTCTTTATGAAAAAGAATAAATTGATATCTGCACTCCAATTTGTGGATCCCGCACTGATCGAAGAAGCAATGGAAGGATGCAAAAAGGAGTCTCATTTTCGATTTGGAACCTTGATCGCCGCTTGTCTGTGTCTGGTTTGCAGTATTACCGCTCTGTGGTATATGGCTAATGTGAAAAGCGGACCATCCATAGAGGATCCTACGTTGATGACCGCCACCGGGGAAGAAGTCGAACCGGGTGCTACGGATAGTGATTCCTATATACGGATCGCGATGATTGCAGAGGGTCTCTATATGGAAAACCATGTCGTAGCCTACGGAAGCTGCGAACGATTCTGTGAGGAAAATCCTTGGGCAGAATATGGATATTATCAATCCGAAGAGGGGTCTAAGGAAAGTTTTGTTGACACCATCGATCAAGCTGTAGCAGAGGGAAACAATGTTCTGGTTTTCGTGCCGGATGACGAGCTTTCCAATGTGATTGCTGAGGCTGTTATGGAATCAGCCGAAATGTACCCTGATATCTACTACGTGGTGCCCGGTGTCAGTGCAGAGGATTTGAGAGAGGACTATGTCCTACCTGCCAATGTTTGTTGCATCACTTACCAAGAAGAAGTTGCAGGTTTTATGGCCGGTGTGGCGGCAGTAAGGCTGGGATATACGAAACTGGGTTTCTTAGGCGCCGAGGAAAATCCGAGGATTATGAGATACGGTTATGGCTTTGTACAGGGAGCGGATTATGCCGCCGATCTGATAGGCAGTTCCGTTGAGATGAGATATACCTATGCAAACACTACGGTTTCCAATCATAATCTCACATACGGCATATCCGAATGGTATGCAGAAGGGGTTGAAGTGATTTTCTCTTGTGGCGGAGAGATTGACTACTCTGTGGCAGAGGCTGCTTCTCAGAACGGAGGTAAGCTCATCGATGTAGACACGGATCATTATCTTAATAAGGATTTTATGTATGGATTGGGGACCACACTTACCGCTGTGACAGAAGAACTTGACAGAACCGTTTATGGTGTTCTCGAAGATATCGCAATGGAAAGATGGGAGAATTATGCCGGCCAATGCATCCGTTTGGGGCTGGAATCCGCTACAAATCCGGAGGAAAATTATATTGCACTTTCCGATTCTACCTGCTTTGCCGAGGGCTTTACCTATGAGGATTATACCGCCCTTTTACAGGAACTGATAAACGGAACGATCTTTGTTAGCGCCGGTATTGACAATGCACCTGCTACCGACCGCATTACCGTATACTACCTGAGTGATGTTATGGCGGAACCCGAAACGGAACCTGAAACGGAACCCGAGACCGAGCCTGAAACCGAGGAATACACCGAGGAAGTCCCTGTTCATACCGGTAGCGGTAAATAAATACAGAAATTTTTAAAATACTTGTAACTTTTTGCTTTCGAATCCGTTCTTGAATAGTGAAAGGACAAAAGGAGGCGTTGTTTATGAAAAATTCGAAAATCATTGCTTTGACCATTCTCTTATTGGTGCTGACGGTCTCCGGTTGTCTTCCTGCAAGTGCGGGAGGTGTCTGGACATGGCAAGGAGCCGGAAACGCCAATCCTGTGATCTATACAGAGGATACTCCCGTGATTATGGAAAGCCAAAGGGTGACCTTTGACATTCCGTCCTTTCCTATGGGGGAGTTTAAAGAGGGCAATGAGGCCTATTCCGCCTCTGTGACGGCAGAATATCAACTCTATAATCCTACCGAGGAAGAAATCACCGTGGAGGCTTGGCTCCCTGTGTGGGACAGGGGAACCTATTATGAGGAATGGGATATGGAAAAGCTCCCGGAGGCACCCTATACCCTTACCGCCGGAGAAGAAGTCCTACCCTATACCATTCGCTATATAGCAATCACGGGGAACTATCCTGTAACATCCTTAGACTCTCTGGGTAGGGGAAGCGTAAGTTTTCTCCAAGATGACTTCTTTACACCGGAGCTGAAGGTAACGGTTTATACCTTCCCCATAGGAGCCAATGACAGGGGATGGAAAGAGGATCAGCTCCGATATGTAGGCTTTGTCCTGCCGGAGATCACCGAAAACGCCAAGGTAGCAATTCCACAGATGATGTACTATGGCTCCGTCTATGATGAAGAGGGCAGGGAGACCATGCTCCCGGCTACAGAGGAATGGGGCTGGGATGCTGAGGAAGAAGCTCCTGTATTACAGGTGTATTTCTTGGGTGAGGCTCCTACAGAGGCTCCTTGCCTCAGAATTTTCCAAAGCTGGAATGATTGGCATGCCTATTTCGATGATGAGCTTCCGGCAGATATCTTTGTTGGGGAGTATACTGTGGAGGAAACCACCCTATTAGAGCTGACAGAGACCTTAAGACCCCAAGAGCCGGAAATCGACCAAGTGGATTGGTATAATGCCATGGTGTCTAAAATGTGTTGGGATGAAGAGAGGAATCCCCAAGGGATCCTGACCTTGGATGAAAGCTATTTGCCATGGTGGGATCCGGAAATAGACGAAGCCACACCGGACAGGGAGCTTATGGAATTTTATTTCAATGAATATGGTAGATATCGGGGGGACAGAAGTCTCTCCGGGAATCTTATGTCCTGCTATGTCTATTCTCTCACCATAGGGGCAGGGGAGCGACTGACCCATACAATACAGGCTCCCTTGGATCCCGGCATCTATTATAGCTTTGAAATACCTACGTATAAGTATCTGTATCTGTTTTCAACGGCAGAGTCTTGGGGAGGGGTTGGTACTACGGAAATTGTGGTCAACACCCCCTACGAAATGACATGGAGTAACCTAAATCGGTTTGTCCCCGGTGAGGGTACCTATACCATGACTACCACAGGGAATCTTGAGACGGATCTGTATTTTGAGCTGGAGAAACGATATGAACTCCCACCCAATGAGATAGAGGTATCGGGGCAGGTGGCAGAAATCGTAGAAAAGAAAACATGGAAGCCTTGGATCTTTGCTTGCGGTATGTTCCTTGCGGCCTGCCCTACCGCAGGACTTTTGGTGCACTTCCAACTAAAGAAAATCAAAAAATCTTAAGTGACTTTTTGGAAAATCCTATGTCATAATCAATAGAACCCCTTTTTACATCAAGACAGAAAGGAAACGGAACTATGAGAACATGGTTGAAAAACCTATTGTGTCTTTGCCTTGTGCTGTTTGCACTGAGCGTCTTATTGCCCTGCATATCGGCCAATGCCAATGGGGACGCGATGTGGGAGAATGCCAATTGGTCATTCCAAAAAGAAAACGGTATTTTGACCATTTACGGTACCGGAAATATGACGGACTACAGCAGAACTGTGGACTACTATCCTCCGTGGGAGGAGATGGACAGATATATCGAAGAGATCGTGATCTCCGAGGGGATCACCTCTATCGGGTCGGAAGCCTTTTGTGGATGCCCCAATCTTTTACGAGTGACCCTTCCTTCCACATTGAAGGTTATTCAGGATGGTGCATTTATGGATTGCCCCAGACTCAAGAAGGTGTCTATCCCTTACGGTGTGACCTCTATTGGTTTTTCTGCCTTTTCCGGTTGTGAGAGCATTCGATCCATGACCATTCCCGACACCGTGACATCCATAGGCGACCGTGCTTTTGCGGATTGTATCGGTATCAGAACGGTGATCCTGCCCGCAGAGCCAAAGAAGGTGGAGTCTAATATTTTTGTCGGGTGTGCAGGTCTGTCCGAGGTCTATTTCAGAGGCAGTGCACCTTCCGTGGAGGTATTGACAAAAAGTTGGTGTATTCCGCAACGCACAGGGGTCACCCTCCACTTCATAGAGGGGCGGGAAGGCTGGACAACCCCAACATTTAACGGTTTTTCTACCCAAACCTGGTCGGGACTTGTTGCCACGGATGTGGAGCCTATAGATTATTTTTATCAGCCTGTACAGTGGGCTTTGGAATCGGGGATCACGACCGGTGTAGGAAAGGAACTCTTCCGTCCTGAGGATAGCTGTACCCGTGGACAGGTTGTGACTTTCCTGTGGAGGGCTGCCGGATCTCCCGAACCTGAGACCGCAGAATCTCCCTTTACAGATATTTCCCATGGGGATTATTATTACAAAGCGATCCTGTGGGCTGTGGAACAGGGGATCACTACCGGTGTTAGCAAGGGACGGTTTGCCCCCAAGGCCATTTGTACCAGAGGACAGGTGGTGACCTTCCTGTGGAGAGCACAGGGGAAGCCCCTTTCCACTTTCGAGACAGGGACTTTTGCCGATGTACCTGCAAATTCCTATTATGCACAGGCGGTTAGCTGGGCTGTGGAGCAGGGGATCACCAACGGTGTAGGCGAGGATAGATTTGGCCCCGGCGGTTTGTGTACCAGAGGGCAGATCGTCACCTTCCTGTGGAGAACGGCAGGAGAGCCCGGGCAGGAATGTGGATTGGAACCTTATTATGATTTTATTCGGGAACAAATCAGTGCAAGTGACGAATGCATCGGCGGCGAATTTGTCACGGGACAGGTGTGGGACTTAGACGGTAATGGCATCAAGGAACTGATTTTGTGGTATTATGATGAAAATCACCTGTTTGCTATGGGTGATGTCTATACCATTCGGAATGGTGCTGTGGAGCCACTATTGCAGAGAAGTCGTATATGTGCCATGGTAGGTGGTAACATGAGCGAATGCGGCGTAACCGAGATCCGTGGAGACCTGTATTTCTTTACCCTGGCCAGATACTACGAGCCTATAGGCTATGAGGGCTATGCCGGTGCAGATTGCTGGACATTTGTCTGGAATTTGTTCTCTCTTCGGAATGGAGAAATGATCCATGTGACTGATGTTGAGTATCAATGGGTAGAAGCCTTTGGCGGAGGAAGTACGACTATCATTCCGGAAGAGACCTACGCTACTGTAGACGGAGAGCGTATTACCGTAGAGGAATATAAGCAATGGCTTGAGGATATGGATGTCGTTCTGTCATTCCACGGATGTGCTATGAACTATAACGAGGGGAACGGCTTTGACTTAGAGGAACTGTTGTCCCTGTGTCAATAAAATAACAGGCTATCTTCGAGATCCGTCTCGAAGATAGCCTGTTTTTTCAGATCAAATGCATTCTTGCCGAATGGCATCTATGGGGTTGTCCTTCCGCAATTTAGAAGCGGCATAGAACATGGTGGTAAAGACGATAATAAAGACACTGCACCCCGCAGCGATCACAGCCTCAGTGGGGAAGTTGTAGCCGATGCTTCCGCTGTCGGCTGCAATTTTTTGGATCCCGGCGTTGGCAAGGAGTCCCAGAGGAAGTCCCCACAGCAGAGCCTTGGTACCGTAGGTGAGGCATTCGTAGCCCAGCATTTTACGCAGATCCTTGTTACGGAAACCGACACTTCGTAGCATACCGAAGTCCCTTCTCCGCAAGGCTACATTGGTAGACAGGGTGTTGAAAATATTGGCGATACAGATCAGACAGATCAGCACAATAAAACCATAGGAGAAAATGTCGATCACATGAACCATTGCCCTTGCGGCTTCCTCCTGTTCCAGATGATCCGTATAGGGAGCGTCTTCCAATTCGGATCTCAGATAGGCTTTTGTAGCGGTGTAATCCTTTGTGGTGAAGCACAACATACCTTGGTTTTGCAGTTCTTGAGGTGCGGCTGACAGAGGCAGGATCAGTGAGGTATAGTAGGGGGAGTCCTTCGCCTGTTGGGGAATACCCAAGGGAAGCTCCCGAACTGTTGCACCAATGGGGATAAACTTCAGATCTACGGCTTCTGTACAGGTGGGACTGTGAGAGGGCAGACCTGTTTCCTTGTCTATGAGATAATAGGCGGCGGAATAGGAACCGTCGGCCTTTTGGATCCATTCTATCTTATAGGAAAGGGTAGCACTTAGATCCTCTTCTATATGGCCCTGCTCATTGATCCTGTAGGGGGTCAGGAGCAGGATCGGATTTCCTGCCTCATCTGCGGTATAGCCGAAGGAGTGCCTGCCCTCATTACCGAAGGGATCCAGTCCATCGGGAGCTTGGTAGGGGAATAGGGTCAAAGACGAAACCGTAGAGGAAAGAGGCGGATAATGATAGGTGTAGCGGGTATAGAGACCGTTTTCGTCTTTCATCATATAGGTGGTAACTTCCTTATAACAAACCAAGGCTTTGGGATCGGTGGAGTCCAAATATTCCGTGGGATCCAAACCATGTTCTTTCAGATAAGCTTCCAGTACCCCGTCCTCCAAATAGTAGACCAGCATATCCGCAACGGGATTCACTGCTTGCTCATATGCTTTTCGGATATCCTCCTCATATCGGAGAAATTCTTCGGAGCGTTGGTTATGGGCGATCGAGGCGCAGAAGTAGTTTTCCGTCACATAGGATGAGGCGGAGACAAAGTCCTGCTTTGCTAAAATCTTTCCCTCCTCGGGACTTACATAGCAGGAGAAATCATAATTTTCCGCATTGACCGCTTGATCTGCGGTAAACTTCAAACCGGCTGTAAATCCTGTGGCAGAGAGGAATACCACCAAGGAAACAATGAGGGAGATCAGAGTGGCACGATATTTTCCTTTGCTGACCCGGTAGTAGCTTTTTGCCAATGCGGCAGGAAGACCGAAAACCGATGGACGGGCAGGACGGAGTCTTTTGGGGATGGCATAGTCCTGTGTCTGCCGAATGGCTTCCAAGGGAGTGATTTTTGTGGCGCGTTTGGCAGGGAATGTAGCGGACAGGAATAGGGTGAGCATAGTCAAGAGACCGCCTAAAATCAGAGCAACAGGGGAGAGAACACCCCGGAGGGCTGCGTTTTGGCCGAAGTCACCCAGAACCAGAAGCAAACGATCCTGCAGGAGATACAGCGTCAGGGAAATGCCACCGTAGCCGAACAATGCGCCTATGGGGATCCCGGGAAGGGCTAAAAACAGGGCTTCGGCATAAACCGCTCTGCGGAGCTGTTTTTTTGTAGCGCCGATACAGGATAAGAGACCGAATTGCTTGGTTCGCTCGCTGAGAGAAATGGAAAAGCTGTTGTAGATCAGGCTGACAGAGCCTACAACAATAATGCTGCACAGCACTGCGGAGAGCCAGAACAGGATCCCGGTGAAATTCTCATATCTGGACTGCCCGTAGAGAGCCAGGAGGGTTTCGTTTACATCAATATCATGAAATTCCTCGCCGCGGATCAGTTCCCAGACCTGCCGTGGTGCGGTTTTCACAAAGGCGCGATACCACAGAGCCGTACCTTCTTCTCCGTCGGCAAGGGTCAACAGAGGATAGGGATCCAAGCCGTTGTTGGTGAGGAGAACATCTTCGTGGATATAGCCCACAATGGTATATTCCGCAGTATAGGTAGGGCTTGCCCCTTCCGGATCTTCCACGGTGAGGTAATCGGCACATTGCCGTGATAGGGATAAGGACAGGGTTTGTCCGATAGCGGTCTCGTAGCCGTAATGCTCCAGAATGGATCGGACACCGTCGTGGAGCAGAAGCTCTCCACTGTTCTCGGGATACCGTCCTTGGGATAAGCGGATCGGCATGGATTCAAAATAGGCTTCATCCCCGGAGGCTACCACAAAGGTAGATAGGGGACCACCGGAATCATTCTGTGTTTCCAGATAACCGAGAGCGGTATACTGTGCCAGAGAGGTAATACGGGGATCTTCCGACAGAGAAGAAAGCTCCTCACGGGAGAGCCAATCGCAACGGATGTGGTAATCACCTGTTTGGGAAATGGTGCTGTCTTTTAAAAAAGTCCAAAGGCTGAAGGCGAAGGTAGTCACTGCCGTAAACATAGCCGCAGAGAGGATCACGCCCAACAGAGTCACAAGGGTTCTGATGGGGTTCTTCTTCATGGATCTTGCGGTGAAGCGAGGAAGAATATTCATCGGATCACCCGATCTTTCACGATCTTGCCGTCTTCGATGGTCAGGATCCGATCTGCTTGGAGGGCAATGGACTCATCGTGGGTAATGACGATCAAGGTCTGACCGTAGTGCCGGTTGCTGTACTTCAGCAACTCCATGATCTCCTGAGAATTACGGGAATCCAGATTTCCCGTTGGCTCGTCGGCTAAAACCACCGCAGGAGAATTCATGAGGGCTCGGCCGATGGAAACCCGTTGTTGCTGTCCGCCGGAAAGCTGATTGGGCAGGTGCTGTGCACGATCTGTCAGCTTTAGGAGAGAAAGAAGCTCTTGCAAATAGGCTTCGTCTACCTTTCGCCCGTCCATGAGTACCGGCAGGGACAGATTTTCCCGTACATTCAGTACGGGGATCAGATTGTAGAATTGGTAGATCAGTCCAACCTGTCTGCGTCGAAAAATGGCAAGTCGGTCTTCCTTTTGTGCAAAGATGTCCTGACCGTCTAAGTAGACTTTTCCCGAAGTGGGACGATCCACGCCACCCAGAATATGGAGCAGGGTGGATTTGCCGGAGCCGGAAGGTCCGACGATGGCAAGAAATTGCCCTTTTTCTACGGTGAAGGATACATCATCCAAAGCGCGGACTTCATTATCTCCCTCGCCATAGATCTTGCTGAGATGTTCGATTCGCAGTAGTTCCATGGAACACACTCCTTTGTGATAAGATTTTGTGTGTATTAGTATAACAGGGAACAGTGACAGGGATATGACGGATATATGACAGAACGGTCATAGAAGCTGTTTGTAGAATTTTATGGTAAATTGTCCGCCCTGTTCCCAATTTTGGGCTTGAATACTGCCGTTTTGTGCGGCTAAAATGCTTTGACACAGGGAAAGACCGATCCCACAGCTGATGACACTTTCGCGAGAGCCACGATAGAATCGCTCGAAAAGACGGGGAAGCTCCTCCGGGGAGAAGCCCTTTCCTTGATCCTTCACAATGATCTCTGTGTAAATGGCTGTGTCTCGTCCCACAAGGAGGATCTCTTTGCCGGAGGGGGTGTGCTCTATGGCATTTTTCAATACATTGCCAATGGCTTCCGCTGTCCAGATGGAATCGCAGAACAGGGTGCATTCTTGGCATTGGATCTTTAGACTTTGCTCCTGGAGCTCCAAGGCGATGGCAAAGGGGGCAGCGGCCTGCTCCAACAGTTGAGGTAGGGACACCTCCTCAGGGCGGAGCTGAAGGGTTCCTGCATCCAATTTGGATAATTTCAGCAGAGCTTCCACCAACCATTGGGTTCGATCCAACAGATTGCGGAAGTCCCGGATCAATTCTCGGTGTCTTTTCGGATCGTTCTCCGTTTCTCGGAGAAGGGAAAGGGTCAGATGCATGGCGGTCAGGGGCGTTCGCAGTTGATGAGAGATATCTGCCAGAGAATCCGCCAGAAAGGCCTTGTCCTTTTGGAGAGCCTTTTTGGCTTCTGTCAGCTTTTGGGTCAGCTTTTGCACCTGATATGCCAAAAGGGACAGCTCTCCTTCTTCATAGAATGCAATGGGAAGGGCAGTTCCGTGGAGCAAAAGTGCATCCAGATCCTTGGTGATTTTTTGCAGTTCTTTATACCTTTGCCATTCTGTGATGAGAAAAAATACTGCGAACACCGACCACGAAAGAAGCAACCATATACCCACAGTGGGACTGCAGAAAAAGGCTCCCGTGATCAGCAGAACGCCCAAAAGGAAAAAAGTGCCCAAAGATCTACGGAGCTTTTTGTTTCGAAAAAACATGATCAGCCCTCCAGACGATAGCCCAACCCTCGAAGGGTTTTGAGATGTTGGGGATTTTTTGGATCGTCCTCCAGTTTCTCACGGAGGCGTTTCATATATACTGTCAGGGTGTTGTCGTTGACAAAGTCCCCACCACTGTCCCAGATCTCCTCTAAAAGACGATCTCGAGACAGGAGCTGTCCCTTGTTCTGGAGTAGGAGAAGTAAAAGCTTATATTCCAGTGCAGACAGATAGACGGGGGAGCCATGCTTTGTAACGGTGCCCTTATGGGGATCGATGCAGATGTCTCCTATGGCCAGGGGGTGTTTGGTATCTCCGTTCCTACGGAGGACACTGCGGATCCTGGAAACCAGCTCCCGTGGGCGAAAGGGCTTTGCAATATAATCATCTGCACCCATGTCCAGACCTGCCACAACGGAAAATTCATCCGATGAGGCAGTGAGGAAGATCACAGGGATCCCTGCTTCCCGTGCTTGCCTGCAAACGCCGAAGCCGTTTCCCTCTCGTAGAGAAATATCTACCAAGGCAAGATCCGGTCGCCGCTCATCCATGAGAGTGGCCGCTTCTTGCTGGCCTGTGGCGGACAGGACGGAAAAGCCTTCGGTGCCTAAAAATGCTGTTAAAGTCCGGATCAGATCCGGATCGTCTTCTACCAATAATAGCTTGTGCATAACATACACACCTCCACTTATATCATACCACACAAGACAGGGAGTTTCCATGAAAGAATCGTCACAATTCCAAGAGATCATTCAAAACAGTTCCATAACCGGAATTTAAAAAAGAGCAAATCACAGTTTATCGAGCAGTTTGAAATTACAATTTGTCGCAAAGTGACGCAAAGAAAACGATCTGAAACAAGGAAACGATAGTGGGGCCCCCCGCCGGGAGGGGGCCGGGGGAGGGCGGTTTTTCATCCGGCGAAAAAGGAAACGACACCACCGGGGTAACGAGCCGGTGAAACCCTCAGCGCCTCCCCCGGTTTGCTTCTTTGGA
>JAZOXB010000072.1:0-16358 GCA_045659585.1 Faecousia sp.
AAGGGTCTTTACTAACTTGGTAAACAGCTCGATAAACTGTGATTTACCGAGTGCAAAGAACAAAAAATGCGAGAGCAGGGTGTCCTGTTCTCGCATTTTGGGATTTGTGTACTTTTAAAAGGGCTTGCGGTTTTTCAGAGCACCGGCAATCAGGAAAAACACAATAGCACTGCACAGGCTCTGCATCAAATTGCCGGGAACCGACAGAAGAGGGGTAGCATAGTCTCCGTAGAGGACGGCTTCATAGAGGTAGTAACCGCCGGCACAGAGGATCCCTCCCCCAATGGGAGCCAGAATGTTCCGCAGGTTCAGGAGCTTCGGCTTCCTAGAGGTAAAGAGCAGTACCGTCAGAGCCTTGATGATCAGAGATGCAGGAGCCCACAGTGCAAAACCGGACAGGCAATCAGCCAGAACCGCACCGCCAACGGCCACCAAGAGTCCATAGGGCAGAGGCAGGAGCACCGCCCCCAGATAAATGAAGGCATCTCCAATGTGGACATAGCCGTTTCCTACGGGAATGTGGAGCCATGCGGTAAACAGCAGTACCAGTGCTCCCAAAAGTCCCGATAGGGCAAGGTTTTTTACAGATTCTTTTTTCATGTTTATTTCCTCACTCTCTTAATTCCCATAAAAATTCTTCAAATGCAATGCCGTCCGGCTCCGGAAGCTTCAGTTCCATGGTGCGACGGAGTGCCTTGGCAATAAAGGCCGAAGCTCCGCGAACAGACTCCTCGAGAGGCACTCCTCGAACCGCATCTGCCATCAAAATAGAGGCAAACACATCTCCCGTACCGGCTCTGCAGGGGCCGGTTTTGTGCTCCCGCACTACAACAGGCTCTTTCCCTGCTTCATAAATATAATTCTCTAAATCCTCTCCCCGTTCCAGCCCGGAGATCACGATCTTCTCCGGCCCCATGGCGTGAAGGTCTTCACAGATCTTCAGCAGCTCTGCCTCATCCATATCCGCTCTGTATTCCCGATCGGCCAGGATACAGGCCTCCGTGAGATTGGGGGTCAGAATATCCGCATACCGCAGAAGCTTGGTCATATTCTCCGCCAGTTCCTTGGAATAGGTGGTGTACAAGGTCCCATCATCACCCATGACCGGATCCACCACAACTACCGTATCCTCGGACTTAAATCGTTCCATAAAACGGCACACAAAGCCGATCTGCTCCGAAGATCCCAAAAATCCCGTTAAAATGCCGTCAAAATGAAGCTCCAGCTTCTCCCATTCCCTCATATAAGGATCCATGTGAGAGGTGCAATCCGTAAAATAGAAGCTATCGTACCCCGTATGATTGGAAAACACCGCCGTTGGCAGGGGACAGCATTGGATCCCCTTGGCGGAGATAATGGGCAAGGACACTACCAGTGAGCATCGTCCAAATCCGCAAAAATCGTTGATGGCGGCAATTTTTTTCTGTTGATCTCGATACAAAGATTTCTTCTCCTTGCTTTTTGTTTTGTTATAGTATATAATATGTCTGGCTTTATGAAAATAGCCAGAACGGAAGTGTTTTATATCACCAGATGAAATATACGATCCAACGAGAGAAATCCGAACCTACATATTTACAGCTGTATCGTCAGGTACGGCAGGACATCGTATCCGGTCTCCTTCCCTTGGGCAGTAAGCTCCTGTCTAAGCGGATCCTGTGCGAAGAGCTGGGCGTCAGCACCGTTACCGTAGAACACGCCTACAGTCTCCTCTGTGACGAGGGCTATGTGGAAGCCCGAGAGCGTAGCGGATACTTTGTGATCTTCCGCTCCACAGACGGCTTTGCAGATCCGGAGGAAGTCCATTCCCCACAGCCCCCTTCCCACAAGGTGGAGCCTACAGAGTTCCCCTTTTCCGTCCTGACCAAAACCATGCGTCGGGTCATGAACGATTACGGCGAAGCCATTTTGGAGTCCTCCCCCGGCATCGGCTGTCAGGAATTACGGGAGGCGATCTGTCAATATCTGGCTCGTAGCCGAGGGGTCTCTGTGTCTCCGGAGCAGATCATCATCGGTTCCGGCTCAGAGCATTTATATACCCTGGTGCTGAGTCTCTTGGGTCGGGACAGGCAATATGCCATCGAGTCCCCCTCTTACCATAAAATCGAACAGGTCTACCGTGCCTCTAATGTCTCCTTTTCCATGCTGCCTCTTGGAACAGAGGGCATTGAAAGCCGCGCCTTGTGGAACTGCGAGGGAGATGTGCTCCATATTTCCCCTTACCGCAGTTATCCCAGTAATGTTACCGCCTCTGCTTCAAAACGCCACGAGTATCTCTGCTGGGTCTCCAAGGCAGATCGGTATATTATTGAGGACGATTTCCAATCGGAATTTTCCCTGTCCCGAAAGCCGGAGGATACCCTATTTTCCCAATCCTCCGGGAACAACGTGATCTACATGAACAGTTTTTCTAAAACCATCTCCCCCTCTCTCCGTGTAGCCTACATGGTACTGCCACAAAGGCTCCTACACCTTTATCATGAGCGGTTAGGGTTCCTGTCCTGTACAGTACCTACCTTTCAGCAGCTGGTTCTGGCTGCCCTCCTCCGTGGGGGAGAATTCGAGCGACACATCAATCGTGTCCGTCGCAAATTAAGGAGGTCTTTATGAGACGCATACTGAAATATTTAAAACCATATACCGGATCATTGCTCCTTGCAATGGGGCTGATCTCCCTGTCCTCCTTCTGTGATCTGTTGCTCCCCACCCTCATGAGTAATATTCTGGATCACGGGATCCGCGAAAAGGATATGGGCTACATCTTAGTTTGTTGCTTACAGATGCTCCTGACCGCCGGCCTTAGCTTAGGCTGTATCCTCTGGGGTAGCAAAGTTTCCTCTAAGGTAGTTGCCGGCTTCTGCGGAGATCTCCGCAGTGATATTTTCCGCAAAGTCAACACCCTTTCCTTTGAGGAATTCGGTCATTGGGGAACGGCCGCCCTTGTGACCCGTGCCACCCATGACGTTATGACCGTGTCCTGGGTCGCATCCATGCTCTGTGGCACCGTAGCCACCATCCCCATGCTATTCCTTGGTGGCGTCATTCTTGCTATGGCAAAAGACATCGTTCTTTCCCTGATCCTGCTGATCTTCGTCCCCGTAATTCTGGTTATCGTTCTTTCCATTGGTCGGAAAGTCCTCCCCCTGTGGAAGCGGTCTGACCTTTACATAGATCGGCAGAACGCCATTATGCGTGAACGACTCCGTGGTATCCGTGTGATCCGTGCTTTCCGTTCGGAAAATCGGGAGCATGACCGCATTGCAGAAGCCACGGAGGTCATGGCAGAGAATATTATCAAGGGCAATGTTGCCATGGGTATTCTCATGCCTGTGAGCCTGTTCCTATTTAACGTAGCGACAGTTCTGATCGTGTACTTCGGTTCCTTCCGCATGGGCAACAGCGGTCTCAGTGCCGGTGATATTTTCGCCGTTGTACAGTATGTTACCATGGTCATGGGTGGCATTATGATGGGCTCCTTCGCCATGGTCATGTATCCCCATGCCAAGGTCGCCGCCGATCGTATCGGAGAGGTCTTCGATGCCGAGGGCATGGGCAACAACGCTGTAGGTCGGGATCACAGATTAGACGGCTCCGTCCGATTCCAAAATGTCAGCTTCTCCTACGGTGGCTCCGAAGATGCCCTTAAGGACATTACTTTAGAGATCCAAAAGGGTCAGAAAGTAGCTATTATCGGCGGTACCGGCAGTGGTAAATCCACACTGATTTCCCTCCTTCTCGGCTTCCGCGATCCCTGCAAGGGCCAACTGCTCTTTGATGGAGTCCCTGCAAAGGAGATCAGCAAAGCTTCTCTCCGTCGAGATATCAGTTCTGTCCTCCAAGGTTCTGCCATTTATACCGGCACCATTGGGGAGAATATCCGCATGGGCAAGGAAACTGCCACGGAAGAAGAACTTTTTCAAGCCGCAGAGATTGCCCAGCTTGCTTCCTTCATTGAGGAATGCGGTGGCATGGACTATGAGATCACCCAAGCCGGCAAAAATCTGTCCGGTGGACAAAAACAGCGGCTTTCCATTGCCCGTGCCATTGTGAAAGAAGCCCCCATTTATATTTTTGACGACAGTTTCTCTGCTCTGGACTTCCTGACGGAGAAGAATCTCCGCACGGCCTTAAACGAAAAGATCCGAGGCAAGACCCAGATCGTAGTCACCCAGCGGATCACCTCCGCCATGAGTTCCGATCGGATCTTCGTTATGGACAAGGGCATCTTAGTCGACCAAGGCACCCACGAAGAACTCTTGAGCCGTTGCAAAATCTACCAAGAGATTTTTGCTTCCCAGACAGGAGGTGGCAAGGAATGAAAAAACAGCCGAATGATCGTATGATCCTCCGTTTGATCAAAGAAGCCAAGTCCATTCGCAAATGGCTGCTCCTGGCCTGTGTCCTTTGTGCCCTCATGATCGCCTGTTCCGTAGCCGCTCCCAAACTCTTAGGCTCCATTATCGATGTACTCTATGCTTACTGGGATGGTTCCATTGAAGGAAACATCTCCCAAATGATCCTCCCCTCTTTGTTCCTGCTCCTTGGGCTGTACACAGGCTATAGCCTGTTTGCCTATCTGAAAATGCTACTGCTAAACAAAGTGGTCAGCCGCCATTTCACCTGCTCTCTCCGCATCCGCATTTCCGACAAGATCAAGCGTTTGCCTGTATCCTATGTAGACCAGACCCCTGTTGGTGATGTTCTCTCCCGAATGACCGACGATGTTTCCACCGTAGGCAACTACATCCATCAGATCGTAGATATTCTGATGACCGGTTTCCTGAACATCATCGCCATCTGCATTATGATGCTGTTGGAGGATTGGAGACTGGCTCTGTTGGTCATTGCCCTGACACCTCTGAGCATTTGGCTCTCTGCCTATATTTCTTCCAAGAGCGAAAAGCATTTCCATGCCATGTTCAAAGAAGGCGGTAATCTCAATGCCCATGTAGAAGAAGCCTTCACCAACTTTGCAACCACCAAGGCTTACAATCTGGAAGCCTATACGGAAAAGAAGCACACTGCCATTAACAACCGGCGCAAGGATGCTGAAGCAAAGGCCAATTTCACCCGTTCCATCGTTAGACCCATTATCACTTTCTCCAATGCGGTTGCCTATATTGCCATCTGTCTCATTGGCGGCTGGCTCCTTCTCTCCGGCAGAGTCAGCTCTGTTGGTGTCATCGTCACCATTTTGCTCTTTGCCAAGCAGTTTGCCTCTCCCTTAGAGCAGATCGCCAACGGTTTGGGGGAAAGTCAGCACACCAGAGCCGCTGCCCGTCGGGTCTTTAAACTACTGGACATGGAGGAAGAAGCAGATGCAACCGGAAAGCTCCCCAAGGAAGCGGAAGGCTATATCCGCTTCGAGAATGTGGACTTCTCCTACGATCCGGAAAGTCCCCTTATTGAAAACCTGAACATTGATGTAAAGAAAGGTCAGAATGTTGCCATCGTCGGCCCCACAGGTGCAGGAAAGACCACCATCGTCAATCTTTTAATGCGATTCTATGATATCCAAAGGGGTCGGATCCTCATTGACGGTGTGGACTGCGCCACCCTGTCCCGTGAAGAAATGCGGGATCAGTTTGCCATGGTTCTCCAAGATACCTGGCTGTTCCGTGGCACCATTGCGGAAAATGTAGCCTACGGCAAGCCCGACGCTACCCGTGAGGAGATCATTGCCGCCTGTGACCGTGCTTACTGCGACCACTTTATCCGCACCCTACCGGAGGGCTACGACACCCTCATCGGTGACGATATGGCCAATCTCTCCGGTGGACAGAAACAGCTTCTGACCATTGCCCGTGCCATGCTGGCAGACCGTCGGCTTCTGATCTTAGACGAGGCCACCTCCAATGTTGACACCCGTACAGAGATCCTTCTGCAAAAGGCTATGGATAACCTGATGAAGGAGCGAACCTGCTTTGTCATTGCCCACCGTCTTTCCACCATTGTGGACTCCGACCTGATCCTGGTTCTGGATCACGGCAGGATCGTGGAGCAAGGCACCCACAAGGAGCTTCTTGCCAAGAAGGGCTTCTACTACAAGATCTACACCAGCCAGTACGCAATTTAAGAAAAAGCCGCTGTAAGGATCGAAAACATCCTTACAGCGGTTTTTGTATCCGTATTTATGCCATTGCTCGGTAGAGGAAGGTCACGATCTGACCACGGGTGCAGGTACTGTCCGGGGAGAATTTCCCCTTGCCGGTACCGGTGGTGATCCCATTCTCCACCGCCCAGAGCACAGCCTTATAGTAATAGGCAGTTCCCTCCACATCTGCAAAAGGATTTGTCTCATTTTCGGGTGCGGGCTCGCCCTTGGCTCTCCACAGGAAGGTGGCCACCTGACCACGGGTACAGGTGTTATCCGGGGAGAATTTCCCCTTGCCCGTGCCGGTGGTGATCCCATTCTCCACCGCCCAGAGCACAGCCTTGTAATAATAGGCGCTTTCCTTCACATCCGTAAAGGGATTGTCTGCAGTGGCAGGCTCCGGGGAACCGGCAGCTCTCCACAGGAAGGTCACCACCTGACCGCGAGTACAGCTTTTTTCAGGGGAGAAGGTGTTGGCACTTGTGCCGTTGGTGATGTTATTCTCTACGGCCCACAGTACAGGCTGGGCAAAATAGTCCCCCTCCTTCACATCTGTAAAGGGGATTGGGGGAGCATCGGGTGCCTCCGGCTCCGTGGGTTCCTCTGTAGGTTCCTCCGTAGGTTCTTCCTCGTCGGCTAAGAATTCGATCTTAAGGGTTGCTGTCTGTCCCAAAGCACTGACCGTAAGGGTCTGGGTGCCCGATCCATTGGGATCGTAGCCGGAGCAGTACTCCGGAAGAACAGGGAGATAGGAGTCCCCACAGCTCTCGCACTGCAAGCAAGCGATCAGCTCCAGTTCCTCCAAAGCCGTTCCCTCAGAAACTGTCTCTTCTCCGTAAAAGTCCACGGTCATAGAGGTATACTCACAGTTATAATGGGAGAAAAACAGCTGTACCCAGTGCGTTTTGTACACAGATGCTCCACTGTAATGATAGCCAACACCCACATGAACATACTGCTCTCTGAGAATATTCTCTCTGTGTCCCTGACTGTTCATCCAGGACTTCATGGCAGCGGCAGATCCTCTCTGACCCGCTGCAACATTTTCTCCTGCCCACATGTAATGCAGATCCAGTTCCTCCAAAACAGTATACCAAGGGCTTCCGTCGGGGCGAACATGATCCGTTACACTTACCAGCTCTTCCGCCCGAATGTCTCCGGCTTGTTGGAGTTTGGGCGTAGATGTCAAAGGTGCCAGATCTTCCTTCGCCCGTTCTTGGTTAGCGATCTTTAGAACCTCGTATTCCTCACGATTCAAACCGCTGTTTTCCGTCGTGGCATAGGATGTGGGGAGCATACCCCACAGGAGGCACAGGGCAAGCACTGCTGCCAAAATTTTTCTCATATTCAAGGATTGCCTTTCTTAGGGTTTCTGCAAATACCGTGCCAGAATGGTTGCGATCTGGGCTCTGGTCGCGGTATTTACGGGAGCCAGGAAGCCCCCGCCTACGCCGTTGATGAGTCCTTCAGAAATAGCCCAGTTCATAGGACGGAGGGCATAGGTGCTGATCTGTCGATTGTCTGCAAAGGGAGGCAAAGTGTCGGGAGCCTCGGGACTGCCCTCATAGCGGTAGAGGATGGTCGCGATCTGCTCACGGGTAATGTTCCCCTTGGGGTTAAAGCGATCGGGCTTCACACCGGTAACGATACCCTCATTGGCCGCCCAGATCACCGCATCGGTATACCAATCCTGAGGCACATCCGTAAAGGGATTGGGCAGACCCGCTACAGAAGGTTCTCCCTCCGCACGGTAGAGGATGGTTACCAGCATAGCTCTGGTCACATTCCCCGTGGGATTGAAGCGGCCGTTGCCGACACCGTTCATAAGCCCCTGCTCAACCATAAAGTTCACAGAATCCTCATACCAGCTTCCCTGTTCCAGATCATAGAACTGTTCGGGTTCTGTGGGAGGTACCACGGGCTCTGAGGGTTCTGTGGGAGGTACCACGGGCTCTGTGGGCTCTGTAGGGCCGGGGTCCGGCGTATCGGAATTTCCGCGATCTGTGTAATCGGGGATCCGCTCCTCATCAGATACGAAAATCTGCATAATAACCGTTCCCATGATAGCCTGATCCTCGTCTCGGGTCATTGTGAACCAGAATTCCCCATAACCCTCTGTCAGGCAAGTGATCGTGCCATCTACAGTAGAAACAGCAACTTCGGGATACTTGTTTTCAACAGTAATGGTACAGCCTTCACGAATATTTTCACTCCAAGGCACATCCAAATAGGATCCTGTATAGCCTACCGGCAGCGTTAACAAGCCATCGGTAATGGTATAATCCTCTTCCGCTGCTCGAATCCGCAGACACTGATTGCTATACATCATGTAATCCTGTCCTTCGAATTCCTTAACGGTACCGTCGATCAGCATTCCGTTGGGGAAGGCATAGGTTATGCACATATCCTGTCCCTGTCGATAATCTCCGTAAGATAGCCAACCGTTTGTATACACTTGGCCTCTTTCCATCAGATTTTTATCCGTGACACCATCCAAGTAATACCATCCATCAGAGCTACCGTTTACCTTATCACACTGATTAGATAAGAAGGCAACCACTAAATTGTTAATGAATGAGGTGGATAGCCCAACTCCCTGCGGATGGACACCACTGTATAAATAGATATCCTCTCCGGTATAATAGGCTTTGGTGTGGTCGTAAGCCACAGGGGGAAGATTTTCCTCGTCATAAGCAGGGCAAACGAATTCCACAGTTTCAAAGTAGATCCATTTTGCCATATAGTCCCGATCAGTGGTGCTCTCCGAAAGCCATAGGGGGTCATACAGTTCCCACTGACCGTTTAAGTAAACAAAGACCCATGCATGGCCTTCCATATTGAACAGATCAACGGTGTTCGTTTCCATATTTCCACGCCAGCCGTCTCCTGCAACTGCCGGGATCCCTAACATACGCAGGAGCATCTGGATCAGCAGAGCATAGCTCAAGCAGTTACCCTCTCTGCGATAAAAGGTGTCAGAGGGATAGGCAGAGGTGTTTACGTCATAGTAGATATTCCGTGCTACCCAAGAAGCGATAGCATCTGCCATTTCCTTTTGGGTTTTGCAATCCTTGGTGATGATCTCTGCCAAGGTTCGAAGGACCTGCTGATCCTCCCGGGTTCCGTAGTAGATCTCCAAAGCGGCCTCCGGATGCTTTTCTACATAGAATTCATCCAGATAGCGGAAGGTATCTTCCACTCTTTGGGGAGTGATCTCAATGAGCTTTCCCGTAAAGGTGGGACGGTACAGCTCCCTGGTCTCAGCCACTGCGGTGGTGCAGTAACAACGATCCAAGCTATCTGTTCTTTCTACGACCTCTTCCTTTGCAGATGCCATAGGCAAAACCGACAGCAAGAGGCTCAGCACCAAAGCCAGAGCCCATATTCTTTTCATCATAGTGATTCCCTCCATATCATATTTTGTGTGTACAAAATTTCAAGGGCAAATGAAGGTGCCTTCCATCTTCATTTGCCCTTTGTTTTACATCGGAATGATCGATCAGGGAAGCTCCGCAATGACCTCTACCTCTACCAGAACGCCCTTGGGCAGTGCAGAGGCGGCAACACAGCTTCTTGCAGGCTTGCCGGTGAAATACTCGGCATAGATCTCATTAAAGGTTCCGAAATTGCCCATATCCGTCAGGAAACACAGGGTCTTCACAGCCTTATCCATAGAGGTGCCGGCGGCTTCCAGAACAGCCTTCAGATTTTCCATGACCTGTCGGGTCTGACCTGCAATATCCTGAGCCTCTACATTGCCGGTCTTGGGATCAATGGGGATCTGACCGGAAGTGAAAACCAGATTGCCGATCTTCATTGCCTGAGAGTAGGGGCCGATGGCGGCGGGAGCCAATTCGGTGAATACTTTTTCCATAATATAACCTCCGTTATTTGTTTTGCTACTGTCATCATAGCAAATAACTCCGTCTTTGTCAAATACTTCGCATCAAAGGATTGTTATACAAACGGTCGGCAAAAAGGGGCTTTCACTCAGGACACCTTTCCATACCGATCGCAAGTCAAGGATAAGTCAATGGTTTCCCGGTTTACTGTAACACCCAGTAATTTCCATCCCATTTCGCAAGTTG
Source organism: Faecousia sp. (assembly GCA_045659585.1). Taxonomy (GTDB): domain Bacteria; phylum Bacillota; class Clostridia; order Oscillospirales; family Oscillospiraceae; genus JAZOXB01. The sequence continues at coordinate 10,183 of JAZOXB010000072.1, forward strand.
CTTTAGCCGAATTTGCTTCCTTCCATGCCGTCTTTGATATTGTATACCACGAGCTTTTATAGATTGTTATAGTACAACTACTGGATGTACAGGAAGCTGTTATTCCGTCATAGGTAAAAACACCGTTTAAAGTAACCTTCCACTGAATCTCATCGTTTTCATCATATCGAGAACAAGTTTTACTTGTCGATGTTGTTGCTCTCGTTATGCTTGATTCAGAGCTTACCTCAATAATAAGGTATCAACCATCAGCAAGCAAAATAACATCTTTGTTCCGTGTCTTTCCCTCTGCCGATACATAACCCGAAGGAATCGCCAGTAAAAAAACTGCTATCACAAGCATAGTAATCATAATCTTCTTCATATATCATTCCCTCTCAATATTAATACAAAATTCGTTCAAAACTCTGTACGATCATTTTTCTCGTTCAATAACGTAATATCCGTTTTGCATGGCTCTATTGCTTTGTATAGCCCATGTAATAGTCGCGAACCAGGTAATCACAGTGAGCAAAAGAACAATACACACAGCAAGCAACACTCTTTTGCGGATATGGAGCTTCTTTAAAAGCATCGAAGGCTCTATATTTTCCACATAGGCGACTGCAATTTCTTCCGGTTTGCCAAAACGAGACAGCAATGCCTTGTAATTCGCATCGGGAACCTTTTCCAAGTAGAGCATTACTTCAGTTTGTATCTTCTCTACAATCAACCGCTTCATTTTTCGCGAACAAGGAAGCATCGCACGAACTTGTCGAAGATATTTTTGGGCTGATAGATTTTGAATTGTCATTCTACGAATTCTCCTTGTAAAATTTGATAGATGCCTTTCGTTAGCTTGTTATATTCCTGTACTAAACTCTGTAAGTATTGCTCCCCCGCCTCCTCTATGTGATAGTATACACGAGTCATTCGCTTTCCCACCAAAATCCTCCTGTCGGAAATATAACCTTGATCCTGTAGTCTGTACAGAACAGGGTACAGAGATCCCTCCTGCGTTACCACAGCACCACCACTCAATCTTTCTGTTTCTTGAACCAATTGATATCCGTACATATCTTCTTTTTTCAACAAGGATAGTATGATCATAGACATGACTCCTCGTTGGAAACCTGCTCGAATCTGCTCCAAACCCGCCCATCCTCTCATTTTATTAATATATCCCGCTTATATTATAATATGAAAGTTAGTTTTATACAATACTTTTTTTTCAAAAATAGTTATTGACAAAATTATGTTTTGAAAGTATACTGCAAATAGAATTCCCTCTTGTTCTATTTGCAGATCGGAGTTCATTACTTCTCTCTATCATAATGTCTGCTGAATAAGTCGCAATAGCGACTTATTCCCACAGCTATGCTGTGGGACCTGTAAAACCGGCTTTTTTAACCGTTTTTACAGGAAGCAGGCATTATACACTGTGTTTTTTCCACCGAGTATCTTGTTGCTCGGTGGAAAAGTGCAAGGTTTTTGCGGCAAAACAGTAAAAATCCTTGCACTTGAACAACGCATAAATGTCCCGAAAGCCTTGGCTTGCAAGGACAGTTGCGTTGTTCAGTACACATTATCATAGTGGCACACGCGAAATGACCTGCCCAAATACAAGCCCGTTCCATAGCAGGGCCATAGCAATAGTACAAACAAGAAAAAGGGGGGACAGGAAAGGAGAGTGACGATAGAATCTCATTGGACTATTTATTGCCAAATTATATTCTATAAAATTACAAAAAGGAGATCATCATGAAAAATATCAGAAAGTTATTTCTCGTACTCATTCTCTGTGGACTTCTCATAAGCATTTGTGCCGCATACAGTGCAATACCGGAGGATCTCGTCGCCCCTGCAAGTATTGTGTACCATGGCTTCTACCTCAATTTGGAACACGGAGGAACTCTCGATCTGGCAACAGCACGAACAAAGGAGCTGGATGCAAACTATGCCACCTATCACCTTACAACCATTGTAAACAATACAGGTTTCCCCCTTTACATCAACATCCGAAATGAAAACGGCTCCACACGGGTAGGCGATGCAAAAACTATATATAGTGGCACCTCTACCCCTACATCCATCATGGTCTACTATTTAGGCGGATACGGCAACGTAGGAACCAAATACCGTCCTTCTGCACAAACATCCAGCTCTGCAACTACCGGCGCCTATATCGAAGGTCAGTGGCGTCCGTAAAGGGATAACGCTTGCTATGATCCGCTACTACACGAAAAATCTGCTCACCTGTTCAGCTACCTATGTGGGAGCAGCCGTCCTATGCATAGCCATGCTCACCAGCATGATCGGGCAAAGGTATACCGGAGCGCTGCTGTATGAATACCAGTATTCCAATACCTTGGGGATCGCTGTTTTTTTCGCCCCCGTCGTCACAGTTCTTCCCATTTGTTATATTCGGAGAGAGATGCTGAACAAAGAGGTCTGGCACATGGTTCTACTCCGCAGCTCTCCCCTCCGATACTGCATAGGCGGTTTGTTGGGATCAGTGGTCTCCGGAGCACTGGTAGCAATTCTTGCCAGCCTTGGCTTCCTTCTCTTTTGCGTTCTGGTCCTGGGTGGCCCTGTCAATCTTAAGGTAAGCTTGTTCAACGGCACGGAGCCGTTCTATGCTGGGAAGTCAGGTGAACTCCTGTTGCTGATCCGAGTTCTGGTACACGCTGCTAATGGTGCTCTTTGGGCATCCGTTGCCTACGCTGTATCTGCCTTTACAGGGAATACATATATCTCAGCTGCTGCACCCTCGCTCCTAAATATTTTAGCCGGCTATATCACACAGCATTTTGGTTGGACATATGCAGACCCCAGCCAGTTAACACTCACCGGCAATGCCCTTCTATTCCCCTATGGCGGTCTGATCTACGCCGGAAGCTATATTCTCTTGGTGATCATAGTTTGCGGTCTGCTGTTCTACTTGCGGTTACGAAGGAGGCTGTGTCATGGCTGAGATTCTCGCTCTTGCCCGCATCAGTACCCGTCGTTTTCTTTCTAAGCCCCGGGTTTATGTAGCACTTGCTGTATGTTTCTGTGTCTTTGTGCTGTGCTATCAGGATGTTCCTTTCTATCTTGAAGCACATCAGCTCAGCATTCAGGCCGTAGAACCCTTCCTTCTGATTATGTGTGGCAGTGCTCCACAGCTCCTTCTCCTTTTATCCTTTTTACTGCTTGTGGGTGATATACCCTATCTACACAATGGAGCGGAGCTGGTTTTGATCCGCACAAGAAAAGCCCGTTGGCTCATGGGACAGTTCCTGTGTACAGTATGGATCTTGCTTCTATGGTTTGGATTCATGCTCTTAGGTACATGGATTATTTTCGGAGGACATATATCTCTAAGGAATGATTGGAGTGTTTTTGTCAAGACCATTTCCCGTTTGGGTATATCCGCACGCGCTACAGGGTTGAAATTCTCTATAAGCAGTTCCATGACCCTCCTCTCCGGAGGCTCCCCTTATATGGTTTTCGCCGTTAGCATCGGATATAATCTCCTTCTGTTTCTGTTCCTCAGTCTTTGGGCAACATTCTTAAATCTATCCACCGGAAAAAGCTACAGTAGTGTTTTGGTATCGGTTTTCTATGGATTACATATGTTTTTCCGCAACGAGCCCGCCTTCCAAGGCTATCTCCGTTTCTCTCCGATCCATTTAGCCAATCTAACCGTGAGACAGCTCAATGCGCCTTCCGTTCTGTACACCGTATCCTTCTTCCTCGTACAGATCATCCTCATGGCTGTGCTGTCCCATTGGCAGCTTGTCCGTGTGGATACTTCAAAGCTGAGGTGAGATAATGGGTACTATCATAGGGGGACTTCCCCTCAACACGGAGTTTTGCGGCTACCGAGATATTCTTCTGTATCTTCTCGTCCTTCTACTGATCGATACGGTCCCCGGTATTTTTGCAGCCGAACTTTCCCTGCACCGGAACGATTTCACCCTACTGCGGTCCGGTTGGAAAAATTGGATGCGTTCCTTGTTTCTTAGGACAGAGTTAATTTCTTTGGGCCTGTGCGTGCTTTTATTTCCCTTAGCCTATTTCACCGGTTCAGATACAGATTTCTTTGCTGTCTGGGGTTTGTTCACACTGTACGCCCTATGCTGCGGAGGTATCCAGAGTTTTTTACTCGTCTGCTTTCCAAATACCAATTACAGCTATATCTCCCTGATCCTATTGCAGCTTTGCTCCGTCTTTCTGAGCAAATATGTTCCCGGACAATGGAAACTCCTGTTTTTCGGGAACTGGGGCTGCTATAATCGCAGCATACCCTTGGTGGAAGATGGGATCTCTCTTTTAGGGGCAGTCGGACTGAATTTATGTACGCTCCTTATCATTTTCCTTGTAGGTTGGCGGTTGGTACGCTACATTCACAGAAAGGAACCACTATGAGTATTATTACATTAGATAAGGTTTCCAAAACTTTCGGACGGGTTACCGTCCTGCAAGAAACCACCCTGTCTTTGGAGGCAGGCAAGATCTACGGATTCATCGGAAGAAACGGTTCCGGAAAAACCGTTCTCTTTAAAATCATCTGCGGTCTTCTTCTACCAAGTACGGGAACAGTTACCGTCAACGGTGCGCAACTGGGAAAGGATCGAGATTTTGCCCCGGATGTAGGAATTATGATCGAGACTCCTAACTTTATCCCCTACGCCTCTGCTTTGCGGAATCTCACGGATCTCGCCGCTATTCAGAAGAATATTACAAAAGAGGATGTCCGCTCCGCCATTCGTCGTGTCGGCTTGGATGACACCTCCAAAAAGCCCGTAGGAAAGTATTCCTTGGGCATGCGGCAACGATTGGGAATTGCCCAGGCGATTATGGAGAATCCCTCTCTCCTGATTCTGGACGAACCTATGAACGCTTTGGATAATGAAGGAGTGGCGGATATGCGCACTCTGTTCCTGCAAATGAAAGAAGAAGGAAAAACGATCCTTCTTGCCTCCCACTCCTCGGAGGATATCGCAATCTTATGTGATGAAGTTTTCGAAATGGAGAAAGGCACCATCATCTCCCATTCCTGTTTACACCCTTAGAAATTGCCTGTATCGGCATTTCCCTTGTGAAAAAGGATATCATTATGAATAATATCAAACACACAAAAAAACTATTGCTCGTTCTGTTACCCCTTATGATTGTTTCCCTGTTTTGGGGTTGCAATCGTGTTCCCTCCACCCTCCCTATCACAGAAAATACTGATTCCCACAGCTCCACCGGTCTCCTGCAAGAGCAATTGTCCCAGACTCCCACAGAGCCTGAGGCTACCCTCCATTGGAACATCCCCGAAGATGCTCAGCTTGTCGGCAATGCTTCAACATGGAGCTACAGTCAACTGGACTGTTTTCTCCTTTGGGACAGCATAGTTGACCTGTTTCCGGATGCACAGACCTGTATAATCAGTGAAAATCCACTGTATCATATAGAGCTAACAGCCGGGGAGCAGACCTTTTCTGCACAAATCGGCTCAGATGGCATTTCTATTTCCGGTTTGGATGCAGAGGAGTCACGGATATTGATTGCCCAAATCGCTGATCTCCTGACAGAGCGCACCGGCTTTGACGTGAAGGAATACCGTCCCGATATCGAGGAGGGGATCGTTCTTCGCTACGGTTTCTATTTAGACGGAATCCCCATAGATCCCGATCCCACAGGAATCGGTGGCATTGTCCCTGCAAGTACGCTTTATTTGATGGACGATAACTCAATTTCTATTGCGTATCCCCTATGTGTAGAAGAACGGAGACAGGATTACGATCTTTCGCAGCTTCTCACAATGGCAGAACTCCAATTTCTCTGTGATCTAAGATGGGAATCTAACGGTTACAATTTCTCCGGCTCTGTAGACACCTTCGAGCTGGTGTACATGGTGGATCCCACAACAAAAGAATTGGTTCCCGGCTGGTGCTTCTTAGGACAGTTTCAAAATTTAACCAGCTCCTTTGCTCATGATTTTACCATTCTGATCCACGGCATTACCGGGGAGATCATACGCTTTATGTAATGTCTGCTGAATAAGTCGCAATAGCGACTTATTCCCACAGCTATGCATTTATTTTATTCCATATACGCCATCAGCCGGCATTGTACAGTCTAATGTACAATGCCGGCTGATGTATTTATACTAAGTTTCTTTAGAAAGTAGACATTTTCAATGGCTACTTTCTATAGCCCGAGAG
>JAZOXB010000073.1:0-28271 GCA_045659585.1 Faecousia sp.
CATGATCCTTCCCGTGATCATGGAGATCTGATCAAAATTTATGACCTCCATCGGGATCATCCCCCCGATGGAGGTTTTTCTGTAAACATACCGCCGATTCTTCAAATTCCCGTTTATCGCTCCACCGGGTCGAAAAAACCAACCTGCAGGTTGCCCTGCAGGGTGGTTTGGATCAGATTGGATTACTTGGTACCGAAAATACGGTCGCCTGCATCGCCCAGACCGGGAACGATGTACTTGTGGTCGTTGAGCTTTTCGTCCACGGCGGTAACAACGATATCTACATCGGGATGCGCTTCCGTAACGGCTTTGATGCCTTCGGGGCAAGCCAGAATGTCCATGAGGACGATGGACTTACAGCCGTACTTCTTCTTGAAGATGTCGATAGCGGCGATGGCACTGGCACCGGTTGCCAGCATGGGATCTACAACGAATACGTGTCTCTCGGAAATATCGGGAGGCATCTTGCAGAAATATTCGAGCAAGAGCACAGGGGACGGTTCTGTATGCTGAGTAAAATCTATACTTTTTGCTATCTCAGCACACAGAATTTCTCGTCATTTCCACAGAAAACAGAACTATTTCTCGCAACACAGAGAACCGTCCCCTGTGCTATGTGCTATGGTATTCTTCTACAATTTCAAGAACTTCCGGCGGAAAAAGATAATCTTCGTCAAGTTCTGTCATAATTCGGAACCAACCTTTTTCCACTGATATGACATCGTACAGTTTATTTCTTTCCAACACAACAAGATCACCTTCGCCAATATATCTGACCTTCATGTTGCTACTCATCCTCCCACTTTTTTACAAAGAATTCGAATTTGCCTATTCCGGCATAGCACAGGGGACGGTTCTGTGTGCTGAGTGAAATCTATACTTTTTGCTATCTCATCACGCAGAATTTCTCGTCATTTCCGCAGAAAACAGAACTATTTCTCGCAACACAGAGAACCGTCCTCTGTGCTATGGCCCGGGTTGGGTACTTATGCGATTAGATAACAGATGGATCGTTTTACCGTGGAATGGCATGTGTCGAGGGAGTAGGGATGGACAGGTAACTCAAAATTGCGGATGTTGGAATTGCAATATTTTAGAAGAATTAGGGATGGAAAATGTGTTACTTCCGATGTTCTCCGTTTAAGATATCCTGATGATTGTAGTCTGGCCTTTCTGCGTACTCGATAGGATCAATATTAAAACGGTCAAAGAAGCAGGTGAAGTATTCCGTCCTTGCCCCGCCACCATCAATCACGCCCAAAGCTACAGTAATGACCCTATGCTCATTCGGCTGAATCAAAACCTTGGCTATGTCCGCACATTGAATGCTGGAATATGGCTCGCTGAGATCTATCTCGTACCAATCCGAATATGTGTACTCAAGATAGGTGTCATCATACTCAAAAGGTGTCCATTCCTCTGCCGGAGCAATTTTTTTGATATATTCTTGAAATTTATCACTATCATCCAGCACAAATTCCAAATAGATTTCGAAATCGTAGGTATCTATATTCTCGGCCTCCTTATAGCTGTATGTCACATCCTGAAAGCAGTCCTCAATTTGTGCCGGAAAAATGGCTGAAAACAGTTCATTTGCTCTAGTGTAGCCGTTTCCATCAAGAATACCATATGATTCAACATCTGTTACAATATACCATTCTGCAGGAGGGAATATCCAGTTCCAGCAACCAGAACAAAACACCAGAAGTCCCATACATATGCAACATAGCAACATATATTTCATATATCTTTTCATAAATTTCCTCCCTAATTCACAACAAACATAAAATATATTTTATATTCCCGTTGTACAGAGCACGGGGGACGGTTCTGTGTGCTGAGTAAAATCTATACTTTTTGCTATCTCAGCACACAGAATTTCTCGTCATTTCCACAGAAAACAGAACTATTTCTCGCAACACAGAGAACCGTCCCCTGTGCTATGTGCTATGTGCTATGTTATTCGATTTCCATAAGTTCCTTTATGGAGTAAGTTTTGTTACACTGATTGCACCGAAAAGCTGTCCTCACGAATTTTGTATTTCCCATCATAAAACCATCGCCACCGGGTTGAGAAAAGTCGAAATTTTTTGCTTCCTCCGATTTTGAATGAACAACCGTTTCCGTTTTTGTTTTTTCTAACATTTCGTTGCAAAGGGGACAATAATGCTTTTTCATGCAGAAAATTGGGTGAGACCACTCACGTTTTACGCCGTGTATTTTCATGAAGATAGCACCTCGCTTTCTTTTATTATTATATCATAGAAATATGAGGTTTTCAATATAACATTTCTGCAATCATATGAGTATGTGGAGTTTTTATGATATTCCTTTGACCGGGAAACATCAATTATGAATTACGGACTTCTGTAGGAACCACCCACTCTTGCAAGAATCATTCATAGCATTTAGCACTCTTTGTTATTTGCGTAAAGCAAAAATCATCAATCAGCTATTTGCCCCACCTAAACATTGTTGTGTATGTTTTTTTCCTTCATAATAGGAGATAGTAAAATCATATGATCCCAATTCCCGTTTGTCGAACTGTGATTTGTGGCACTTTTCTGTTCTCTGTCATCCGCGCTCCGCAGGGGCGTGAAGATAAGATCGTCATTCCCCTTATCAGCCAGAAAAAACGCCCTCGAGAGCATCGCTCCCGAGGGCGTCGTTTTTCCATCAAAACAGGCCTTATTCGGCTTTCAGGGTATATACCGTACCTTCTTGGATCTCTGTCTGGTCGATGCCGGTCAAGGCATATTCCCCATCGATATAGAAGGCCCAGTACTTTCCGTCCTCTTCATAGTCGTAGGTCTTGCCGTTGACAGCCTTGACATACAGACCGTACTCCTGAGGATCGCCGTTGATCACTTCCAGCTCCAGAAGGGCTTCCCCTACAGTAGCCTTTTCCGTGCGAACGGTAGCGGAAACTTCCGTGCCGTCTGCATCTATGACGATCAGGGAAAATTCCTTGCTTCCTTCTCCAAGAATGTCTCCATCCTTGAAGGTCTTGGTCTCCCAGGGATCCGGGGCGGTGGTGTCGCTACATCCGGTAAACATCAGTGCCATAGCCGCAATCAGCACTGCGCACAGGATCAGCGACAGCAGGGTTTTCATGCTGTGCTTTTTCATTGTGCATTCTCCTTTTATGATAGATTTTGGGACATTGCCCGAAATTTCCCCGCAGTTCGGAACCGCAAACTATGGCGAGGGGTCTGTCCTCGGATCTTTCGACTCGGCACGGATCTTTTCTGCCTTCTCGGATGGCTCCAATGGCATTTTCCCCACCTGCGGCGGTAGGTAAGAAAGCTCTCTCTGTGTACCTCACGGCGACGGTCTCGTACAGGACTTGCACCTGTTTCCCCAAAGGACTTGCCTATTATAACACGGCACCCCCTTGATTGCAAGGGGGTGCCGAAAGTTTTACAGTTTCCGAATTATTTCTTACGGACATAGAGGATGCCCAGACAGCCCTCGCCACAGTGGCAGGTAATCGTGCCACCGGCAGTGGTCTCATAGACATGAGCGAATTCACAGCACTCTGCGACGGTATTCTTGACCAGTTCCACGATCTCGGGATCCACCTTGGTATGAGTCACGAAGATCTCGTACTTTTCGATATTCTCGGTTTCTGCAAGACGCTCCCGTACATAAGCTTCGATGCTCTTGGCATAGGTGCCACGGTATTTCTTGCCCATACCCATCTTATTGTCCACGACCTCGATGCAGGGCTTGAGACGGAGAAGGTTGGCACCCAGTGCCTTGACCATGGAGCATCTGCCACCCTTGACCATATAATCCAAACGATCCAGGAGGAAGCTGGTATCTACACGATCTGCAAAGTCGGACAGCTTACGGCACAGCTCCTTAGGATCAGTCTCCACCTTAGCCAGACGACAGGCCTCCAGAACCACATGGCCCTGACCGGTAGACAGATTCCGAGAGTCTACAACATAAACATTGGAAAATTCCTGTGCGGCAATGCAAGCATTCTGATGGCAGGAGGAGAAACCGGATCCCAGATTGATATGGATCAGGGCGTCGCAATCCTTTGCCAGTTCTGCAAAATACTCTTCATATTCTCCCACAGGCACCGCAGAGGTGGTGCAGAGGGGATTTCCGGCGGCTACATGAGCATAGATCATGTCCGGTGTAATATCCACACCGTCCCGATAGCCGGTTTCGCCCATATTTACAATGAGGGGCTTGATTTTGATCTGATTTTCTTGGATCAACTGAGGAGAGAGATCGCAAGTGCTGTCGGAAGAAATAATGATACGCATAACAAATCCCACCTTATACTTCTGGTTTTAGTATGATTCGTATTAAATTATATAATTTCAGGAATTTTCTGTCAAGTACAGTTGATTTTATCTGCCCAATGTGCTATTATTATAATGAGGTGTTATACCATGAATGTAATCGAACGCTATTTTACCTATATTCAACAAATTAACGAAGGCACTCGGCCTCTGCCGGAAGGCTTCTCCCTGACGCAAGAAGAGCCCCTTGCCAAAGCCGGAGAACTGCAGGAACAGATCATGAAAATCGGGATCCCTGCCTTTGTATCCCTCTGTGCCGCACAGGACGGAGAAACAATAGATCCCCAAGAGCTGTCGGATTTCCGTCAGGAGGATCTGGTTGCCGCATTGCAAGCCATGCTTTCCACAGAAGCCCCCGCTATCGAGACAGAAGAAGCCCCCGTGGAGGAAGAGGACAGCAGTGTTCCCCCTCAGATCGACGAACCGGACGGCCCTCGTTCCGTTTACGAGGTTCTGATCGATTGTTGCAGTCTGGATGAAAAGCTTATGTACTATCTCATCGACATCCTGAAACGGCAGTCGGAGGAAGAATTCCAAAAGCTGGCACTGGTCACCACTCGCAAAGCCTTTACGCAGGGAGATTTTCTCTACTGGTACGGCACCAAGGAGTACCGCAGTTCCCGTGAGGAGCTGATCTGCGTGACACTGATGGATGCTTGCTTTGATCGGCTGGCTCGGGACGGTCAGGTTGAACTGATCGCCGCCCTCCTGTCCGGAGACCAAACCACCTTTGAGCTGTTCCGTTGTGATGCGCCGGAGTTGGTACACCTTCCGGAAGCTACCTACGAGTGGTTCGAGACCAACTACCTGCAGGGTCTGTATCCCCTGCGATATATGCTGAAATTCAACGGCGTGCAAATGCCAAAAAATCCCGTGGAGGAGGATGTACAATGACCCATTCCGAACTTGCTAAGAAAAACTTTGAATCCGGCTGTAACTGCGCCCAGGCAGTTCTCCTTGCCTTTTCCGATCTGACAGGCTTAGACGAAGCCACTGCTATGAAGTTATCCGCTTCCTTCGGCGGAGGCATGGGAAAGCTCCGTGAGGTCTGCGGTGCCGTTTCCGGTATGTTTATGGCCACCGGCATGATCTATGCCGATGATCATGTCCCCACCCAGGAAGATAAGGCCGCCCACTACGAAAAGATCCGCACTCTGGCCGCCCGTTTTAAGGAAGAAAACGGTTCCTACATCTGTCGGGAGCTGTTGGACGGCGTTCCCGTTTCCAAGGATGCCGCTCCCGAGGAACGGACAGAGCAGTATTACAAAAAGCGTCCCTGCGGTGAGCTGTGTGCCATCGCTGCCCAAATCCTGGACGACTTCCTTGCAGAGCAGAACGCCCTCTGATCCCCAAACTCCATATGCATAAACGGAAGCAACCCCGTGGGGGATGCTTCCGTTTCTTATTGCTTATTCATTTTTCAGAGATTTGGCATACTCGGAGGGAGAAATGCCGAAATTCTCCTTAAATTGTCTGGAGAAATGATGGATGGTGGAATATTGCAAAGCGGCGGCGATCTGGGAGAAGTTCATTTTCCCCTCACGGATCAAGCTCTTGCTTTCTTCCAGCTTGACTCTACGGATATACTCTCCGGGAGAAATGCTCATCTGGCGGCGGAACAGAGCCGTCAAATGGGAGGCACTGACACCGGTCTCCTTGGCAACGATCTCCACAGACAGACGGTCATAAACATGGTCTGCAATGTACTGTAGGGTACGGCCTACAATGGAATTCTCATTCCGCAGAGCGGTGGGCGTCTTCAGACGCTTTCTCCGTTTGTTGGTATCACGAAGGATAGACAAAAGGAGGAGCTTCAGGTTGGCACGGATCACATCATTGCTGTATGCATCCTTGATCTCCGGCTCCTGGAGAAGCTGTTTCAGATATGTAGCCTCCATGGAAGACAGGTCGAAGACCCGATCCCCGAACACCAACTCCAAATCGGAACGCAGGTCAAAGGACACTGTCAGGAAGTGTGCCGTTGCGTTGAGATCCGTATATTGCATATGCCACTGATTAGGCAGGAAAATCATCATCTGTCCCTGCTTGAGGGAATAGCCGGTGCCATCTACTACACAGTGGAGCTGTCCCCGATCCACATAGGTCAACTCATAAGCGGAATGCTGTTCTCCCTTGAAAAGGAACCCGCTTTCCCCTACGCGGTAAAACAGGGTATAGATCTCTCCCAGATGGAGACGGGAGGTGATCTTCAGATCTCCGTCATCCCTGCAAGGTTCTAACTGCTCCGGTTCCCCGTCTGTGGGGTAAGCCATGCGAACAGAGCACTCTCTCTGGTAAGGAAGCAGAGCAAATTCGGTGCCTTCCGGCAGACATACAGGCTTATCCAGATAGAAAGCGATCCGCTCTCCGTTCTTACGGATAACCAGAACCGTCATTCCCACATCGAAATCCAGATAGACCTCACTGACCGCACGGTAATACCATGCATTATCGTAGAAGTAGGAACGAACTACCTGTTGCCAGCCCTCGCCGACAGAAAAGTTCTGCCCCGACAAGCTATCTTTCAGGATCTTTCCATAGGGTGTAAATAATTGCTTATTCAGATTTTCTATCAAGCCTTATCCCTCCCTTGCAATTTATGGCATTATATATCATAACAGAAAAATCTCCGAATCGCAAGATTTTTTCTGAAAAAACCGTTGACAATCCCAAAGAAAATGGGTACGATTAACCCGTACAGCATAAATGACTCGTATAATATTCCTTAGGAGGTCAATAAATGGATACAATTTATGTAACAGGCCACCGAAATCCCGATACAGATTCCATCGTCTCTGCCATGGCTTATGCGGCTCTCCGCAACGCCTTAGGTGATGGCGATTATCGTGCCGCTCGAATCGGTCATGTCAGCGACGAGACCAATATGGTTCTGGAGCATTTTGGCTTTACCCCACCCCCTTGGATCAAAACCGTCCGTACGCAGGTGCGAGATCTTGCATACGACACGCCCCCTGCTCTGTCCTCTGCCGTTGCGGTCAGCCGTGCCTGGTCCATTCTGTCTGCAGATCGTTCCATCCCCGCTATCCCCGTTACCAATGAGGACGGCACCCTTTACGGACTTCTTTCTTCCGGAGACATTGCGGCATATGATATGCGCTCCATCGAATATCCCTATATTGAGGAGATCCCGGTCTTTAACCTTCTCAGCGTTTTGGAAGGCAGGATCTTAAACGAAGCCGGCAATCTCATTGACACCGTTTCCGGAGAGGTTACCATTGCCATTCCCCAGAGCTGTGAAAATCTGCTGTTTAAGGACAAAAATTCCATTGTTGTCTGTGGCGACCAGCCGGATATGATCCGCAGAGCACTGGATATCGGTGTACGCTGTGTCATCGTCTGCCAATCCGAGCTTCCCGACGAACTAAGGAACTACCCCACAGAAACCTGCATCATTTCCACGCCCTTTGAGGCCTATCGGGCTGTCCGTCTGATCTATCAGGCCATTCCCGTAGCCCGTATTTGCAGAACGGAAAATCTGGAATGCTTCCATTTGGATGACTTTGTAGACGATGTCCGTGAGGGTATGCTCCAGAGTCGTTACCGTTGCTATCCCATTCTGGATGAGAACGAACGAGTAGTAGGCACCCTGTCCCGCTACCATTTGATCCGTCCCCGTCGGAAGCGTGTAGTTCTTGTAGACCATAACGAAGCCGCGCAGTCCGTCCCCGGGCTGGAGCAGGCGGAGATCGTAGAAATCATCGATCATCACAGATTGGCAGATATCCAGACCGGTAACCCCATTTACTTCCGCAATGAGCCTGTAGGCAGTACCACTACCATTATTGCGGGAATGTATCAGGAACGTGGGCTGATGCCCTCGGAAAAATTGGCAGGCATTATGGCCGCCGCTATTGTTTCCGACACGGTCATGTTCAAATCTCCCACCTGCACCAAACGAGATCGGAACATGGCAGAACGCATGGCTCGTATTGCCAACATCTCTCTGGATGAGCTGGGTCAGCGGATCTTCTCCGCTTCCTGGTCCGATGATAAGACTGCCAAGGATCTTCTGTTCTCCGATTTCAAGGAATTCCACATTGCGGAACATAGCCTGGGTGTGGGGCAGATCACCTGTGTCAATTCCGATCACATCCTCCGTCGTAAGGAGGAATTCATTGAAGAAATGAAGCTGGCCGCCGAAAATAAGCACTATGACATGGTTCTCCTCATGCTGACGGATGTGCTGTTGGAAGGCACTCAGCTCCTGTATCTGGGTGATGAAGAGGACATCCGAACCGCCTTCTCTCAGGATGCCAAGAACCACAGCGTATTCCTCCCCCATGTCATGTCCCGAAAGAAGCAGATCATCCCTGCCCTTTCCGCCATGTGGGGCTGATTCAAAAAACAACATCCCAATTGCCGAAAAGCAATTGGGATGTTTCTTGTTTTGTGACTAAATTGCAAAAACTCTTGCACTTGAACAACGCAAAACCGTTCCGAAAGCCTTGGCTTGCAAGGACAATTGCGTTGTTCGGTACACATTATGTATTAGCCTTCGGCATTTGCCATCCGCTTGCGGATGATCAGGATCAGTGCACTGGCGAGGATCAGGAGTCCGCCACCGAAGGTGAGGAGGGTCGTACCCATACCGCCGGTACCGGGCAGGACTCCGCCGGTTGTGTTTTCCACAACAAGGACATTCTCTTCCAGATGGCTGGTCTCGTTGACTTCGATCTCCATATAGCCGGGCATGAGGTTATAACCCGGAGGAGAAGCGGTTTCCAACAGATAGTATTTGCCGTGAGCAATGCCGTAAATGGCGATCCTTCCATTGTCATCAGAGGTCACTTCGTAGACCTTTTCCCCGGCAAGGTCGGAGTTGTTATAGAAGTCGACGGGAACCACGGGAGCTGCCATATCCTTCAGATAAGTCAGACCTTCTACCTGATTGGCAACCTCTTCTTCCGTAGCATTACGGAAAACCTTAAAGGTAGCACCGGCAAGAGTCTTGGTATTATCTGCCGCATCTACCTTCAGCAGGTTAGCCGCACCGGTGTAAACAACGGGTTCGTCAGACTTGGCAGTATACTTCAGATCATTGATGTTCACATATTCTACAGTAGCCTGATTGGGGATATCCTCGGACATTTCCGCATTCTTGTTGATCTTGGCATCGAAGTACACACGGATCATATAGTCCGTATAGAGTCGATCTCCCAATGTCGCCGCGATCGTAGCAATACCCTGCTCTGTAAGGGAAACTCTAAAGGCGTCAGACTCACCCTTGGCGCTGTCACCGTCAACAACTATCAGAGCGTAATGGGTATTTTCTTCTAAGGTCAGCAGAGTCTCGGTCTTGTCATAGGACTCCAATACAACACGAAGGTTACCTGCGAAGTCCAGACGAGGGTCCAGAGAGTCATAAATGGTATAGGACTTTGCTCCAGCCATATCCTCGGGGACACTGCCGCCGATGATCCAGGTATGGTCTGCGTTTACATTCTGAGTAGTAACATCGTTACCCAGGAAGATAACATCCTTTTCTGCACGGATGGGATCTCTCTTGGGCTTAGCGGTGAGCATAGCGTGAGCGGGGATCTGGCTGTCGTCAATGCCAAGCATGGACTGGCTCTTGTCAACGCCGGCCTGTGCTTCGAAAAGCATAACATCGGTCATGGACTGGACGCCATCGATTGCCAAGGTCACTTCGTCAAAAGCGATCTCTGCGGGAACATTCTTAATAGTGAGGGCAAGCTTCTGTTCACCGTCTACCAGCTCTACCTGTGCATAGTGGGTGGTATCTGCCATAGCGGTCAGAGTCAGCTGATCAATGGGTGCCATGTCCACATCAACGGTAACAAAGAGGTGCAGATCATAGGTTCCATCCTCGTTCAGAGTCGGCGCACTCTCCTTCAAGCTGGTGAAAGAAGCGGTAGAAACAACTCTGTCCTGGGCAGGAATGGGGTCCAAAGCCAAGAGATAATCGATCACGTCCTGAATACGCTCTGTCAGATATGCCTGAGAGTCTGCAGTCAGGTATCCGTAGGAGTCCGTTTGATAGTGTCCGTTAGCCCGTTCTTCGTGACAGATGTCATAGTAACGGGTTAACGTCGTAGTCTTATTGCCATAGGGATATTTGTAAACCAGAGGATCGTATTTCAGCAAGGGGCCGTGTGCCGCTCTCCAAATAGCCAACTGTGTTCCGGCAATTGCCTCGCCAATGGTCAAGCCTTCGACTCCGGTAGCTGCAGAAAGCTTCGCCAGATTCTCATTGACTCGTGCAAGGTGCTGTTCTGCAGTCTCATTTTCTTCGTTTGGGACATAGAAGCCGTTCAGCATAATTGCACGGAGGAGGGGGCCGCTGCTTGCAGCATAGGTAGAGTCTTCCAGATTCAGACGACGATACTTGTTGCCTTCATACGCACCGGTAAAAATATCCGTACAGTAAGCAGGGATGACTTCTCCGGTAATACTGTTGTATATGGTGTAGAGGAAAATCTGGTCTCTGCCTTGTTTTTCTCCGTTGTTGTAGTTATACTGAGCGTAGTAAGGGCTGAAATACTGGAATTTGGGGCCGTTATAGCCGTTATCTGCCACATGGAAGTGGTAGATGTAGGAATCGGTTTCCTCGTACTCTCCGTTCTCTCCATCCTCACCCTCGGTAGCAAAACCACAAGGGATCATGGACAGAGTCAGGAGCAGCACCAACAGGAATGTTAGGATGCGTCTGTAGGCTTTCATATGGTTTCTCCTTACATAAAATTTAGATTTTACAGAGTTATGCTGAAAAGTAACTGAGCAAAAGTTGTAAATTAGGACTATTAACCCAATATATAACCATTATCATTATAATTTTGAGCATTCCGAAAGTCAAGGCTTTTTTTCCATTGTAATAAATAAAGCGGTCAAATCACAGTTTATCGCGACCGTGGAGCGAATGATATACCCCTTGGGTATGATATCTGCCACCCGGATGATATACGCTACGCGTATGAGAGGTCGGAATTATTTTTTACTTTTCTATGAAAATTCTATGAAGGATATAGCTTTTTCATAGGACTTTGTGATATAATAAGATGAAGTATACTATAATGAACCATTTTGTGCTGTTTTAGCACTTTGATCCCGTCATATAGGAGTATGATTATGATTGAATTATTGTCTCCCGCCGGTTCCTTCGAAGCCCTTCGGGCGGCTGTATGCAACGGAGCCGATGCGGTATATTTAGGCGTAGAGGGCTTTAACGCTCGTCGCAGTGCCAGAAATTTTACCCTGCAAGAGCTTCCGGAAGCAGTGGCCTATTGCCATATCCGTGGTGTACAGGTCCATCTCACTCTGAACACTCTGGTAGGAGATCGAGAGTTGTCTGCCGCCGCCGAGACCATTGCCGCAGCGGCAAAGGCCGGTGTAGATGCCTTTATCGTACAGGATCTGGGCATGGTAGCTCTGTGCAAGCAGATCGCACCCTTTGTCCCCCTCCACGCCTCTACTCAGATGAGCATTCATTCCTTAGAGGGTGTGCGTGAAGCCGCCGCTATGGGTCTGAGTCGTGTGGTTCTGGCTCGCGAACTGTCCGCACAGGATATTATCTCCATCTGCAGACAGTCCCCCATTGAGATCGAAGTCTTTGTCCACGGTGCCCTGTGTATGTCCTATTCCGGTCAGTGCTATATGTCCGCCCTCATCGGTGGACGGAGCGGTAATCGAGGACAGTGTGCCCAGCCCTGCCGTCTTCCCTACGGCTATGACCGTCACGAAAACAAATACCCTCTGAGTCTGAAGGACAACTGTCTGGTAGAATACTTAGAGGATCTGACTCGTGCCGGTGTCGCCAGCTTAAAGATCGAAGGTCGCATGAAGCGTCCGGAATATGTTGCCACCGTAACACGGATCTATCGGGAAGCCTTAAACGAAGGCCATATCGGTGAATCGGAAAAGCAAGCCCTCCGTACCGCCTTCTCCCGTCAGGGCTTCACCCAGGGCTATTATACCCGTCAAACAGGGCCGGACATGTTCGGAACCCGTATTCCCGAACGGGAGGACAAGGCCTTCCTCCAGTTGGCCCGTAGTTCCTACGAAAATGTAGAAGTTCAGCGGGTTCCCGTGGAATTCTACATCGTTGTCCGCAGGGATGAACCTGTACAGCTGGTTGTCCGGGATGCAGACGGCAATGCCTGTCACAGCCGCGGTGCCGTTCCCGCTCTTGCGGAACACCGTCCTCTGACTCAGGCTGATCTGGATGCCCGTCTGTCCAAAACCGGCGGCACTCCCTATATTTGCCGTCGGGTACATTGTAAGTTGGATCCCGGCCTGTCCCTCTCTGCCGCAGAGATCAATTATTTGCGGCGAGACGCTCTGACACAACTTTCCGCCCTCCGCGGCAGAGTTGAGACCCGAGAGACCGGCACCTTTACCTCTCCCCGCCGTTTTTCCGGAAGTGGCACCTCTCCCCGTCTGAATGTCAGCATTCTCCGCACAGAGCAGATCACCAAGCGGATGCGACAGATGGAAATTTCCACCCTCTATGCTCCCATCCACGAGATCCTGCTCCATCGTGATTTTTATCAAAAGCTGAATCGAACCATTCGGGTCGCCGCCGTCCTGCCTCGTGTCATTACCGAGAGTGAAAAGGGCAATCTGATCTCCGAACTCCAGCAGCTCTCCCCTCTGGGCATCAATCAGGTTCTGGTAGGAAATTTAGGTCAGATCCCTCTTGCACGAGAGCGTGGTTTTATCATTGCAGGTGACTTCGGCCTGAATATCTATAATTCTCTGTCTGCCTCTGTTGTGAAGGACTTAGGTCTGCGTACGGTGACCGCATCCTTTGAGATGACACTGCCCCAACTTCGGGATCTGTCCAAGCCCCTTCCCACAGAGATGATCGTTTATGGAAGATTGCCCATGATGCTGACAGAAAACTGTCTCATGCGGAATCGTGCCGGTGTCTGCTCTTGTCAGCACGGTGCTGTAAAGCTGTTGGATCAACTGGGCGAGGAATTCCGCGTGGTCCGTGACGGCAACACCTGCCGAAGCGTAATCCTTAACGGCAAAAAGCTCTACCTGCTGGATCGTCAGACAGAGCTGAGCAAGCTGGGACTCTGGGCTCTGCGTCTGTCCTTTACCACAGAAAACACCCACGAGGTAGACAGTGTTCTGGCCGCATGGCAGGGGGAAGCCCTTTTTGACCACGGCAGTTACACCAGAGGTCTGTATATGCGTGGGGTAAAATAAAAATATACCATCTATTACTATGATATGAACCGGAATGAAAGGAGTTTGTTCTTATGGGTATTGTTTTAGCATCCGCCTCTCCCAGACGGAAAGAGCTGTTGGCCCGCATGGGCGTTGATTTTACTGTCCGAGTAGCAGATCTGGACGAGACGATGGATCCCTTTGCACACCCCGCCGACGAGGTCGCTCGTGTAGCCGCTCTGAAGGCAAAAGCCGTATATCCCCTGTGCAACGACGGGGATGTGATCATCGGTGCAGATACCATCGTAGTCTGTGATTCTCTGGTCATGGGAAAACCCCGTTCCGAAAGCGAAGCCTTTTCCATGCTCCGCCGTCTTTCCGGACGGGATCACCAGGTCATGACCGGCTTATGCGTTCTGTCCGATACCTACGAGGAGACCGTGACCGTCACCACCACCCTCCGTATGCGCCACCTGTCCGATGAGGAGATCCGTGCCTACATCGCAACCGGCGAGCCTATGGATAAAGCCGGAGCCTACGGCATCCAGGGTCTTGCCTCCATGTTCGTTGTAGGTCTGGACGGAGATTACTACAATGTTATGGGGCTTCCCGTATGCACCCTTACCATGATCCTGCGGAAGTGCGGGATCAAGCTGTTGGATTGTTGAGGTGAAGGTTTTGAGAAAAGGTCTATCCCCCTTAACAAAGCTGATCCTGATCTTAGCCATCCTGATTGCGGCTTTGATCGCGGTCTGCTCCTCACTATTCGGTTCCACCTTCCTTCACAAGGGCGTTCAGGGTCTCCTGACTCCCATCCGCGGTGGTATCAATGCCATTTCCCGTCAGGTGGAACGGTATTACAACTATGTCTTTAACTACGAATCTCTGGCCGCCGAAAACGAATATCTGCGAAGCAAGATCTCCGAAATGGAAGAAGAAATGCGTACCGCAGACGCTCTGGAACGCGAAAACACCCGTCTGAAGGAGCTTCTGAACCTGAGCGAAGAGCATATTGACTATCGTTTTGATGCGGCATACATCGTTTCTTGGGATTCCTCCGGCTGGAAGAGCACCTTCTCCATTAACAAGGGCTCCAACGGCGGTCTGGATAAGGGTATGATCGCAGTCACAGAGCTGGGTCAGGTTGTCGGTGTCATTACAGACATCGGCCCCAACTGGGCAACGGTCACCACCATTCTGGATACCTCTATGGAAATCAGTGCCTCTATCGCCTCCTCCGGCTATACCGGCGTTGTGCAAGGCTCTCTGAATCCCTCGGATAAGGGTTCCCTCCGTATGAGCTATCTTCCCAGTAACGCCATCCTGCGAAACAACGACCAGGTCGTTACCACCGGCTCCACGGTCTATCCCAAAGACCTGATCATTGGCTACATCGTCAACGCCGGCTATGACGAAACCGGTGTGTCTAAGTTTGCATCCCTGTCTCCTGCCGCCAACTTCGAATCTCTGGAGCAGGTTTTCATTATCACCCAATTTGAAAGCGAATAAAAGGGGGTTCCTTCCTTGCTGGATAAATTCTATATTACCCCGGGACAATGGCGACATTTTTTCCGCTGGACCCTCTATTCCCTGTTGTTTCTCTCTGCCATGATCCTACAGACCGTTATTTGGGGTGACGACGGCTTCCTCGGGCAAAATCCCCATGTGGTAGCTGTTGCGATCCTCACGGTCTGTATGGTAGAAGGACCCGAGCGTGGCGGCTTGTTTGCACTGCTGAGTTCCACCTTCTGGGCCTTATCCGGTATCGATCGGGGTGCTCTGCAGATCCTCTGCCTGACTACCCTGCCGATCCTGTCGGTCTATTGGACCCGTAAGCTCTTCTCTATTTCTTATATTCCCGACCTGCTGTCCTGTGGGTTGATCCTGTTCATAACCAACACTGTAGACTTCCTCCTGCGGATGTTCTACGACGGGATCCCGGGATATATGTTCTTCACCCGTTTGCTCCCCGGCATTGTGGTGACTCTGTTGTTCCAGCCCCTGATCTATTGGCTGGTCAAGTCTATGGAAAAGATCGGAGATCCCTATGAGGCAAAATAAATTCGTTTTCCGTTACGCCTTCGTTATTATTTGCTGTGTTGCCCTTTTCGGCACCTACCTTTTCAGACTCTATAACATTCAGGTGACCTCCCGCCGGGAGCTGGGTATAGAGGAAGAAGGAACCTATACTTATCGTACCCGTGTTACAGCCGCCCGTGGCGAGATCATCGATTGTAATGGCAATGTATTGGTGGGCAATCGTGCCTCCTTCAATCTGGTGCTGATCAATGAAGCCCTGTTTAATTCAAAGGACTATAACGATTCCCTTCGCAGACTGACCAATCTGACCCACCAGTTGGGACTTGAAATGACAGACCATTTCCCCGTTACCAAAGAAAAACCCTATGAGTACACCAAGGATGAAATGTCCGCTACCTGGAATTCCCATTTTAAGAGTTTCCTCTTGGATCGTGAATGGGACGCAGACATTTCCGCACCTCAGCTGATCCGCCGTTTACGGGACACCTACGGCATCCCCGAAGACTGGACCGAGGATGAGATCCGCCGTGTCATTTCCGTTCGATATGAATTGTCTCTCCGCTACTGCACCAATCTTCCCACCTATGTGTTCCTGGAGGACGTTGATGCAGACTCTCTGGCCGCCATCAGTGACCTGAACATCCCCGGTCTCAATGTAGAAACATCTACCGTTCGGGAATATCACACAGACTATGCTGCCCATATCCTGGGACGAACAGGCCAAATGAATGCCGAGGAATATGCCATCTATAAGGAATACGGCTACGACATGGACGCCTATGTAGGAAAGGAAGGTCTGGAGCTGGCCTTTGAGTTGGAGCTCCACGGCACCGACGGACTCAAAGAAACCAAGATGTCCTCCGACGGTACCATTCTGGAAGAGTACTACATTCAGGAGCCCATTGCGGGAAACCATGTAGAGTTGTCCATTGACATCAATCTGCAACGAATCGCCGAGGAGGAGATGGATCTTCTTGTAACGGATCTTCACGAAAACGGTCTGAACGATTCCGACATCGGTAAGGATGCGGAAGCAGGAGCCGTTGTAGCCATGGAGGTCAAAACCGGTAAGGTTCTGGTTTGTGCCAGCTATCCCACCTATAATCTGTCCACCTTCTACGAAGATTACAACACCTTGGTCAATCAGACCCCTGCACCCTATTTTAACCGTGCACTTCACGCTACCTATCCCCCCGGTTCTATCTATAAGATGGTCACTACCATTGCCGGTATCGATACAGGAGTCATTACCCCGGATACCCAGATCGTGGACCAGGGTATCTATACCCGATTTGCCGATGCGGGCTATTTCCCCCGTTGCTTGCTATGGACGAGCCAAGAGCGGACTCACGGTGCCATTGATGTAAAGCAAGCCCTTGCAGTTTCCTGTAACTATTACTTCTACGAAGTCGGTTGGCTGGCAGGTATGGATGCCATCGACCGGGTCGCCACCACCTTAGGCTTAGGTGAATATACCGGTGTTGAGATCCTGGAGTATAAAGGGCGGCGAGCCAATGCGGAAACCAAAGACGAATTGTACGACGGCTACGACAGCCAGTGGTACGGTGCGGATACCGTTTCCGCCGCCATCGGGCAGTCGGAACACCGCTACACTCCCCTGCAACTGTGTACCTATATTTCTGCCCTTGCCAACAAAGGCACCCGATACAGAACCTCTTTCCTGAACCGTGTGATCTCTGCCGACTACCAGTCGCTTCTGCAAGACAGTCAGCCGGAGGTCGTAGCAAAGCTGGAAATGTCCGACGAAGCCTACAACGCCTGTATCGAAGGTATGAAGCTGGCCACCAACTGGTCAATGGGTACCTCTTACAGCCTGTTCTATAATTATCCCATTCAGGTCTGTGCCAAAACCGGTACTGCCGAACACGGCTCCGGTGGCTCCGATAACGCATCCTTCGTCCTGTTTGCTCCCGCCGATGATCCCGAAATCGCCATTACCATCTATCTGGAGAAGGGTGGTCAGGGTGGTAATCTGGGTAAGATCGCCAAGAGCATTCTGGACAGCTATTTCTCTGAGACCGGTAGTGTAGATACCGTCCCCGGTGAAAACCTCATCGGCTAATATATTCTAATGACAAACAGCCTCCAAAGGCATTCCCATAGTCGGAATCGCCCTCGGAGGCTGTTTTTTGATCCAATGAAATACAAATCACAGTTTATCGTTCCGCCGGAACGAGTGAAGTACCCACCTGCGGTGGGCGTTAAGTAACCCACAATGGGTTGTGAAGCACCTACGGTGTGAAGTGACCTACTAAAGTAGGTCGTGAATGTGTGCCCTAAAGGGCAGAGATTGAAAAGATGGGCATACGCCCATGTTTTTTGGAGGATAAACAGGAATTTGAATATCAAATTCCAATGGGCAAAGCCCATATTTTTAATTCGTGCCCCTTGGGGCACACATCTACGCCAAAGGCACTTCGCGAACACCTACGGTGGGTACTTCACGCGGTCAGCGCTTCACGCCAAAGGCACTTCACTCGCTCTCACAGAGCGATAAACGGGAATTTGAAGAGGAAATATTCACAGGTTTAGGAGATAGGCGGGAGGATCATTCGAATCCCTTTTGCAGTTGTGTAAGGACAGCCATACAGGTTTCCTCACGGGTCTCCGGGGTGAGATAAAAACATCGTGCCTTGGGATGGGAGCGGATCCGATCCAGGAATTCCGTTTCCTTATCCTTTACAGCGGCGATCACAGGGATATCTCCATCCAGCAGACGGAGGATCCCTTCGCAGAATGCAGAGGAGGAACTCTCCATAAAACCGATTTCATCCATAACAACCACACCGCCTGTAGGGATCGGTTCTGCCAGCCGCGGTGCAAATCGATCAAAGGCTTCCCCATACACCACAGGCCTTCTGTCCTTACAATGGCCTACCAGATTTTCTCGGGTTCTTTCCTCAGGCTCCCCTATCGCGTAAATATAAATGGGATGACCCAATTCCTCATCCCACATATCTTTTTCTTTCCGTGTCAAATAGCCAAAAGCAGGTCGATCCAGTTTCTGCAAAACACGGTGGATCAGGGTGCTTTTTCCTGTGCCGGGAGGGGCTACGATCAAGCAATGCATCCTCTTCACCTCACATAGGCCTTGGCAGTGATCTCCTCATACCGTTCTTGAGTCAGCTCACACCCGTAAAACAGCTTATAATATTCCATGGTCTCTGCCTTCACATCATAATCGCAATACTCCGGGTACAGCACATAGGTCAACCAAATCAGACCCAAATACCGTTGCACCGAGGGAGGCATACTCATCCAGTTATCGGGATTGGAGGGCACCTCTACGTAGGATCCGTTTATAATGGCAGTTACTTGGTTCCAAGGAGTTCTTTCCTCCACAGTATCATAAATACTATCCGGCGCAAAAATTACAAAATCCGGATCCCACAGAGCGATCTGCTCCATGGTGACTTCATTTCCGCTTCCTTTACCGATGGGATTATCCACTACCGCCAAATTCTCCGTCAGAATATCCATAAGCTCTCCATGGTAAGAGGTAGCGGTGATCACATTCAAGCCATCCTCTCCCAGCACATAGAGGGCTTTGACCTTATTTTCTCCAACCTGTTCCATAACAGACAAGGTGCGATCATAGACCTTCTCGCAGAATTGTGCCAGTTCCTCTGCCTTTTCTTCCTTCCCCAGAAGCTGTCCCAAGGCACGGAAGGTCTCAGGCATCCCCTCCAGAGAAGCAGTCAAAAACACCGATGGGATCAAAGTCTGTCTTTCCAGTGCATCCATGTCCTCCAAAGTTGAGGGTTTCTTCTCTCCAATGTCAATGATCAGTTGAGGATCTGCCTTCGCCAGTTCCTCTACATTCAGATCCACTCCGGAATAGAGACCTCCGAAGTCCGGCAATTCTAAAAGTCTGTCATCTACGAGCCCTCTTGCAGATTCTGGGATCCGGGAAGCCACACCCACCAGCATCTCCGGTGCAATAGCCTGTAAAACAAGCTGAGCCATGGCAGAAGAGGGAACGATACGGCTGATCTCTACGGGGATCTCTACGGATCGTCCTGTATCATCTGTATAAGTACGAGTCTCTACGGTTTCTACTTCCTCGGTGGGAACGGATCCGCAAGCCGTAAGGCCTATGAGTAAAGCAAGGTTTAAAAGAATTGCTATGATTTTTTTCATTTTGTTATAAAACTCCCTTTGGGATGCACACACGGAGTGCATCGTTTTTAATGTTGCAAAGCTCCACCTCAACACCATAAAGTGTGGAGATCAGGTCTTCCGTAAAAATATCACGGGGCTTGCCCTGTGCGTAAACTGTGCCGTTATGAAGAGCAAGGATCCGATCCGAATAGAGGAAAGCCTGCTCCGGATCGTGGGTAGTCTGGATCACACAGTATCCCTCTTTGCACAATTCCTTCACACGGTTCATAACCATGATCCGATTGCCGAAATCCAAGCTGGCGGAGGGTTCGTCCATAAGAAGGACTTTTGCCTTTTGCACCATGGCACGGGCAATGAGAACAAGTTGTCGTTCCCCTCCGCTGAGGGTGCGATAGCTCCGCTCCGAAAGATGCGCCAAGCCCAATTTTTTCAGAGCCTCCTCCACCAATCGGAGATGCTCCTTTTTAGGGGAAGAAAACAGTCCCGTTTGTGCCGTAGTCCCAATTAAGACCATATCAAACACACTATAATGAAATACGGGATCATGACTCTGAGGAATATAGGCGATCCGACGGGCAAGCGCCTCGGGCTTCATGATATCCACCCGTTCTCCATCTATCAGGATCTGTCCCTCGGTAGGGTTCAAAAGCCCCAGAATGCAACGAAACAGTGTGCTTTTTCCCACACCGTTAGGGCCTAAGACCGAGAGAAATTCTCCTTTCTCCCCGGAAAAAGAAACATGGTGCAAAACCTTTGCATTCCCATAGGAAAAACTAAGATCATTCACTTCCAGCATCAGCGTCTCTCACCGTCCTTTGTGATCAAATACAGGAAGAAAGGAGCCCCTAAGAACCCTGTTAGAATACCGATAGGGATCTCCGTTGCCATAAGATTACGGGAAATATCGTCCACCAACAGCAGGAAAAGCCCACCGAGAAGAAGAGACGCCGGTAGCAAACGGGTAAACTTTTCCCCTACCAACCGTCTGCATAAATGGGGCACCACCAGACCTACCCAGCCGATAACACCGCTGACGGACACCGCCGCCGCTGTCAGGAGGGTAGCACAAAGGATCACTGTCAGACGGATCCTTCCGCTGTGGATCCCCAGAGTTCGAGCCTCGTCATCTCCCATGGTCAGCACATGGACTCGCCACCGTAGAAGGAAAAGAGGAAGGAAGCCAAGGGTCATGGGAATGAGGGCAAAGAGCAGGTCTCCCATGGTAGTGCCATTCAGACTTCCCATGAGCCAATAGGTAATGGAAGGAAGCTGATCCGCAGGATCCGCAACCAATTTTATAAAGGAAGTGCCGGAGGAAACCAAAGAGCTAACCATAATACCTGCCAGGATCAGACCTACTACCCGTTTGCCTCTGGTGCGACTGCTTATAAAGATCACGACACCCACTGTGGCCAAACTGCATGCAAAAGCAAGGACAACCACCATAGTAGAACCAAGTCCCAGCAAGATCCCCACTGCCGCACCGAAAGCGGCACCACCGGAGGCACCCAGTAGATCCGGTGCCGCCATAGGGTTCTGGAAAACAGCCTGATAGCTTGCACCTGCGGCAGAAAGGCTACAGCCCACCAATACTGCCAAAAGCACACGAGGCAGACGATGATGGAGTAAAAGAGCCTCTTGTACCGGGCTCCAAAATACATCTACCCTTCCGACCTTTGACCATAGGATCCCGAACAATTCTTTTAGACCGATGGGATATCTGCCAAGGCAAACCGACAGGATCAAGGAGAAAAGCAAGCCTACGCTCAAGATCCAAAAAACAAGGGAGGAATGGGCTTTTTTCTTTCCGCTCAAAGTTTACACCACCTTTTTAGGGTACAAAAAATCGTCTTTTCACACAAAGCAAAAAGACGATACGGAAACCATAGGAAAGCACAAATGCCTTAAGACGGCCGAAGAACGACAACCACTCAATTGCCCCTTGAGCACGCAGTATGTGACCGCGAAATTTATCCCATAAGGATATACCCCTCCCAAACATAGGCTCGGAGGCTTCCTTTGGGGTCGCAGTTCTGCTTTCCATCCTCTTTTCGCAACGGAAGGCCGACCTGTTTCCGGGACGACCCCGGCCGATACTCCATAGATCGCTCCTTAGGACGCACGGCTCGAAGACGGTTGTATGAATTTAAGAATAACGATAGTTGTATTTTATCCCAAAAACTCCTACCTGTCAAGCCTAAATCACAGTTTATCGTTCCTGTGGAACGAGTGAAGTGCCCACCTGCGGTGGGCGTTAAGCAACCCATAATGGGTTGTGAAGCACCTACGGTGTGAAGTGACCTACTAAAGTAGGTCGTGAATGTGTGCCCTAAAGGCAAAGATTGGAAAGATGGGCTTACGCCCATGCTTTTTTGACAATAAACAGGAATTTGAATATGAAATTCCAATGGGCGAAGCCCATATTTTTAATTCGTGCCCCTTGGGGCACACATCTGCGCCAAAGGCACTTCACTCGCTCTCACAGAGCGATAAACGGGAATTTGATGATGTCAAACAGTTCTGAAAAGGGGAATTTCAGCTGTATTTTTACGCATATTCAATTTGACAAAGGATGTGTTTTGATTTGAATTTGAAGACGCGGCTCTTTGGGAAGGTTTATGCCTTTCGGGATGTAAAGGAGCTACTGGCTAAGGCCAATGAGGAAAAATCGGGAGATCGTTTGGCGGGGATCGCCCCGGAAAGCGACGAGGAACGAGTAGCCGCTAAGATGGTTCTTGCTGACCTTCCCCTCCATGTTCTTCGGGAAAATCCGGTGGTTCCTTATGAGACTGATGAGGTGACCCGAATCATTCAGGATGACCTGAATGAGCCTATATACAACTCCATCAAGAGCATGACCGTAGGACAACTTCGGGAATGGCTCTTGAAAGAATCTACCACTACGGCAGATATTCATCGCATTTCCCGCGGACTTACTTCGGAGATGATCGCCGCGGTGGCAAAGCTCATGAGCAATCTGGATCTGATCTACGGTGCCAAAAAGATCCCGGTAACTGCCCATTGTAATACTACCATCGGACTTCCCGGTACCCTGTCCTGCCGCCTTCAGCCCAATCACCCAAGGGATGATTTAGACGGGATCCTGGCTTCCACTCTGGAAGGGCTCAGCTTCGGGGCAGGGGATGCGGTCATCGGTCTGAATCCTGCGGGAGACAGCGTGGATAGCTGTAAAAGGATCCTCTCCATGTTCCAAGAGATCAAAGAAAAACACCGAATCCCCACCCAGATCTGCGTTCTTGCCCATATTACCGCCCAGATGGAAGCTCTGAGGCAGGGTGCTCCCGGAGATTTGATTTTCCAATCCATTGCAGGGAGCGAAAAGGGGAACGCCGCCTTCGGTTTCAGCGGTAAGACCGTAGAGGAAGCTCGTGCTCTCGCTCTATCCCGTGGCACCGCAGAGGGCCCCAATGTGCTGTATTTCGAGACAGGGCAGGGGTCGGAATTGTCTTCCGATGCTCATTTCGGTGCGGATCAGGTGACTATGGAAGCACGGTGCTACGGTTTTGCCCGTCATTTTAAGCCTTTCCTGGTCAATACCGTAGTGGGCTTTATCGGCCCCGAATATCTCTACGATTCCCGTCAGGTGACCCGTGCAGGCTTGGAGGATCACTTTATGGGCAAGCTGTCCGGAGTGCCTATGGGCTGTGATGCCTGCTACACCAATCACATGAAAGCGGATCAAAACGATATCGAGAATCTGTCTACCCTTCTGACCGCCGCAGGATGCAATTATTTTATGGGCATTGCCCACGGAGATGATGTGATGCTGAATTACCAGACCACAGGCTTCCGCGAAACGGCGACCCTGCGACAGATCTACGGCCTGACTGCTATCCCGCCGTTCCAAGAATGGCTTGAGAAAATGGGTTTTACGGAAAACGGGGTCTTGACATCGAAGGCCGGAGACGGTTCTGCGTTACTGTAAGGAGGTGAGAGGATGAATAAGGAAGAAATTCGTGCTTTGGTGACTCAAATGCTGGGGGAGCTTTCCAAGGAACCTCCTGTGAAAGCCGGAGACTACCGTCCCACAGACCCCAAGAGGGGAGAAGAACTGTTGGAGGATCGGAGCCAATCGGATCTGCGGAAAGTCTATAATGTGGAACATCCCCAAAATCCCAAGGCATTCTTACCCCTGCGAGAAAGGACACCTGCCCGTTTGGGTGTGGGTCGTGCAGGCCCCAGATATCCCACGGAGTCCATGCTTCGGTTCCGTGCCGACCATGCCGCCGCTCGAGACAGTGTCTTTAAGGTCATTGGAGAGGATTTTGCCAAATCCCATGGTCTCATTCCCTTAAAAACCCGATGCAAAGACAAGGATCAGTACTTGACCCGTCCCGATTTGGGTAGAACCTTCGATGAAAGCACCCAAAAGGTGCTTTCCGAGACTTGGCAAAAGCCCAAGGTCATGATCGTCATCGGAGACGGACTGTCCTCTGTGGCTATAGAGACCAATGCTATGGATTGTACTGCCGCTATCCGTCAGGGGCTCCAAACGGCAGGAATTACCATCGAAAAGATCCCCTTTATCCAATATTGCCGTGTAGGTGCAAGCGATCATATTGGAGATCTGACAGGCTGTGAGCTTCTGTGTATGCTCATCGGAGAACGACCGGGGTTGATCACGGCGGAGTCCATGTCTGCCTATATCACCTACCGACCTTATCGGGGGATCCCGGAGGCCAAGAGAACGGTGATCTCCAATATCCACAAGGGAGGCATCCCTGCTGTTGAGGCAGGGGCTCATATTGCGGAACTTCTCCTGACTATGCTGAAGCAGAAGGCCTCCGGCTTAGACCTGAAGACGGAGGGACACTATGAAGGGTGATCGGATCCCGGTGCAGATCCTATGTGCAAAAGTGATCCCCAATGCGTCCCCTGCCTTATGCAAGGCTCTTGGGATCAAGAAGCACTATCCCAGCCTTGCACTTCTCTCGGCAGACAGTGATGATGTGACCTATATTGCCTTGGATCATGCAACCAAAGAAGCTTCCGTAGAGGTGGTCTATGGACGGAGCCTCTACGCAGGTGCCGCCAATGCATCCACCGCCCTTGCGGGAGAGGTCATTGGGATCTTAGGGGCAGAGACACCCGATGAGGCGGAAAGCGGTTTAAGGGCGGCGGTGTCCCATATCAAAACACTGGGATTCCGCAGTGCCAACGACAGGGGAGACGTGGTCTACCTTGCGCACACTGTAGCCCGGACGGGGAGCTATCTTTCCAAAATTGCCAAGGTTCCCCAGGGAAGCCCCTTGGCCTACCTCATTGCTCCGCCTGTGGAGGCTATGGTGGCTTTGGACGGAGCGTTGAAAGCCGCCGCAGTGGAGGTGGGAGTCTTTTTTCTGCCTCCCACGGAGACCAACTTTGCAGGAGCATTGCTGACAGGGACGGAATCTGCCTGCAAGGCGGCCTGCGATGCTTTTGCTGAGATCGTAGGGGAAATTGCGGCAAATCCGAAAGGAGATAAGTATGGAATTGGATAAAGATCTACGCTCCCGACAAGAGGTGCGGGAGCTTATGGAACAGGCACAGATCGCTTTCCAAACCCTTGGCTCTATGGAGCAGAAGGATCTGGATCGGATCGTCCTTGCCATTCGGGACTGTGCTATGGCTCATGCCCAAGAGCTGGGTGCTATGGCGGCATCGGAAACAGGCTTCGGAAACCCCGCAGATAAGAGGGAAAAGAACCGCTTTGCGGCAGATCGAGTTTATAACGCGATCAAAGAGCAGAAGGTAGTGGGGATCTTGAAGGAGGAGCCGGGACTCTGGGAGATCGGTGTTCCCGTTGGAGTGATTGCAGGGATCGTTCCTTCTACCAACCCCACATCTACGGTGATCTATAAAGCTATGATCGCTCTGAAAGCCGGATCCCCCATTGTCTTTTCACCCCATCCCGGGGCGGTACAGTGTACCTGTAAGACAGCAAGACTTCTTGCAGAGGCGGCGGAGGCCGCAGGTTGTCCCAAGGGAGCTATCGGCTGTATTTCCACCCCTACCATGGAGGCGGTACAGGAACTTATGCACCATGAGCATACCCGACTGATCCTAGCAACGGGAGGCGGGGCTATGGTAAAGGCCGCTTATTCCTCCGGCAAGCCTGCCATCGGGGTAGGTGCAGGGAACGGCCCTGCCTATATTCACCGATCTGCGGATATTCCCCAAGCGGTTGCCAAGATCATCCGCTCCAAGACCTTTGATAACGGAACTATCTGTGCTTCGGAGCAGAGTGTCATCGTGGAAGAATGTTGTGAAGGAAAGGTAAAAGAGGAGTTCCGCAAACAGGGTGCCTATTTCCTCAATAAAGAGGAAGCGGGACGGGTAGCGTCCATTCTGCTTCGCCCCAATGGCAGTACCAATCCCAAGGTGGTAGGTAAGTCGGCCTTCAAGGTGGCGGCTATGGCAGGGATCACAGTTCCCGAGAATACCACAGTTCTTCTGGCTCGCGAAACGGAGGCAGGCCCCACCAGACCCTATTCCAGAGAGAAGCTCTGCCCTATTTTGGCACTCTTTGTGGAGCGGGATGAGGATACCATTTTACGCCGTGCCGTAGAGGTGCTGTTGGGAGAGGGAGCGGGACATACCTTCTCCATCCACGCTACGGAAGAAGGTGTGATCCGCCGATTTGCCAAGGAGATCCCTGTGTCTCGTTTTCTGGTCAATACCCCCTCCTCTTTAGGTGGCATCGGTGCCACTACGAAGCTGTTCCCTGCTCTGACCCTGGGGTGTGGAGCAGTGGGGGGAAGCTCCAGCTCCAATAATATCAGTCCCATGGATCTGATCAACATTCGCCGTGTGGCATGGGGCGAGGAGCAAGAAGAAAAAATCAACCATTCTGCAACGGATCCGGCGCTCATCGAAGCCCTGACCCGTGAAATTTTGAACAAACTCAGGAGGTATGAACAATGAGTCCTAACACAAATGCACTCGGTATGGTAGAAACCCGTGGCCTGGTAGGTGCCATCGAGGCCGCCGATGCCATGGTCAAATCTGCTAACGTCCAGTTGGTAGGGAAGGAACAGATCGGTGGCGGTCTGGTAACCGTTATGGTTCGGGGAGATGTAGGTGCTGTCAAGTCTGCCACAGACGCCGGTGCCGCCGCGGCAGAAAAGGTAGGGGAGCTGGTTTCCGTCCATGTGATCCCCAGACCCCATAACGAGGTAGAACTGATCCTTCCTCATGGATCCTCCTCCCCTCGGCCTGAAAAATAATGCTCTATACGGAAAAAACACTGGCAGAAGCACTGAAAAAGGGAGCCTTTACCCTGCAGCCGGGAGATGTTCTCACCCCATCTGCAAGAGACCTGATCCGAAAACGGGGCATCTCTCCCACAGAGGGAAAGCCGGAGCATCTGACCCATCTGTATCCCGGAGAATTGGTACCCAAGACCCATCCCCGTATCGCCTATCGGGGGAAGCTGGACTCCCTGCAAGGACAGATCCTTTTGGCCATGAAGGAAGAGGGAACCCCTTTCCGAGCCTTGGAGGAAATGCTGGAATTTTGCCGTAGTCTTATGCGTTGCGATGTATTGGGGGAACCGGTGCCGGAGTTCCTGCTCCACGGTATGACCGAAGGGGAACTGAGGCACCGTAGCCATAACCCGGAAAAATATTACGGTACCTCTCATATTCTTCCCTATGGTGGGGACAGTAGAGCCCTCCTGTGGCTCAATTACCTGCGGACACAGATACGGGAAACAGAGCTTATGAGCTATTCTGCATTTCCGGACAGGACGGACATTCACAGAGCACTGAATCGGCTGTCCTCTCTGTGTTGGATCCTGTGTCTGGAGGAACGGGACAGAATCGGGAAAGGAGGCCCTGTATGGACAGGATTACAGAAGAAATCATAAGCAGACTGTTTGTGGAAATGGAGGCATCCGGTCGTCATGTCCATCTGACGGAGGCGGCGGCTCTAGCTCTCTACGGTCACCGCCTCACACCCTTAAAGGGGCTGTCACAGCCGGGACAGTTTGTGGCAAAGGAGCGGATCTCCCTGATCACACCGAAGGGGCGGATCGACAAGGTAGCGGTTTTGGGTCCGGAGCGGAAGGTGTGCCAAGTAGAGCTGTCTAAAACGGATTGTGTATCCTTGGGTTTAAAAGCACCTCTGCGAGACAGTGGGGATGTAGCCGGCTCACCGGGGCTGACCCTTGTTAACGGAGATCGGGATTATCCCATCTCGGAGGGAGCCATCGTTGCCAAGCGACATATCCACATGACTCCCGAGGATGCCGCTAACCGAGGGCTGAAAGATGGGCAGCGGGTTGGACTGCGTACCCTCAGTAGCCGTCCTCTGACCTTTGAGGATGTGACTGTTCGAGTGAGTCCTGACTACCGCACGTATGCCCATTTGGACTTTGATGAAGCCAATGCCTGCGGTTTCACCCCGGGAGATATGGCGCTGATCCGAACGGATAGCGAATAACTCTGCAAATCACAGTTTGTCGTTCCGCTGGAACGAGTGAAGTACCCACCTGCGGTGGGCGTTAAGCAACCCATAATGGGTTGTGAAGCACCTACGGTGTGAAGTGACCTACTAAAGTAGGTCGTGAATGTGTGCCCTAAAGGGCAAAGATTGGAAAGATGGGCTTACGCCCAT
>JAZOXB010000074.1:0-3663 GCA_045659585.1 Faecousia sp.
TGATCGCCGCAGACCAGGCAGAAAAACTAAGAGAAAGCGGTGAATAAGCCCCATGAAAACACAAATGCTCCGTGGAGACAGCCGTGAAGATCTGGCATATGCCGCAGGGCTGATCCGCAGAGGAGATTTGGTCGGCATTCCCACAGAGACTGTCTACGGTTTAGGCGGAAACGCTCTGGACGAAAAGGCCGCCGAACGGATTTACGAAGCCAAGGGACGCCCTAAGGATAATCCCTTCATCCTCCACATTGCAGAGCCGGAGGATATGAAGGAAATCTGCCACAACATCCCCGAAACCGCATGGGCTCTGGCGGAGCGGTATTGGCCCGGCCCCTTAACCATGATCCTTCCTGTAAAAGATCATATTCCCAAGAGGACCGTTGCAGGGCTGAGTACTGTAGGTGTTCGCTGTCCCGCCCACGAAGCCACACGGACTCTGATCCGTTTGGCAGGGGTACCCATTGCCGCCCCATCTGCCAATCTTTCCGGCAAGCCCTCTACCACCACAGCAGAGCATGTGCTCCACGATTTGGACGGTCGCATCGCCGCCATTATTGACGGTGGCCCCTGTGCCGTGGGTGTAGAATCCACCATCATTGACCTGACCACGGAAGTTCCTCAGCTCCTCCGTCCCGGTGGCATTACCCCGGAGGAATTACTGGAATCTCTGGGCGAGTTAGAAGTAGACCCCGCCGTTCTGGGAGAACTGCCTCCCGATGCCATTGCACGTGCACCGGGCATGAAGTACATCCATTATTCTCCCACTGCTCCCGTTACCATCATAGACGGCAGTGACGAGAAAGCCGCCCAATATATCCGATCCTGTTTCCAAGAGGGAGACGCTGTCCTCTGCTTCCGAGAAGAGCTTCCCCTTTACGAAAACTGCAATCCCACAGCATACGGCAGTCGGGAAGACAATCGTACCCTTTCCGCCGGTCTCTTCGCCGCTCTGCGAGACTTAGACCGCCCGGAAGTCAAGCGGATCTTTGCCCGTTGTCCCCAAGGTGGCGGTGTAGCATATGCCGTAGGCAACCGTTTAAAGAAAGCCGCCGGCTTCTGTATCATCAACGCCGAGGAGGAGACTTTATGAAAGTTCTCGGCATTACAGGTGGCACCGGTTGCGGAAAAACCACCCTATTAAAAGCCGCAGAGTCTTTGGGCTTTCGATGTATAGATTGTGATGCCCTGTACCACCAGCTTTTACAAACCTGTAAGCCCATGCTCGCAGAGCTGGAAGCCCAATTCCCCACAGCCTTCCAAAAAGGCGTGCCGGATCGTAAGGCTCTGGGAGCCCTCGTTTTCCAAGACGAAGGTCTCCTAAAGCTCCTCAACAGCATCACCCACCGCTATGTCAAGGATGAAGTCATTCTACGGATCCAAGGTGCCGAATATGCCGCTATTGATGCCGTTGCTTTGATAGAAGGTGGTTTAGGAAGCCTCTGCGATAGCACCGTAGCCGTTACCGCACCGGAAGAAGTTCGGGTTCAACGGCTCCTGAATCGGGATAACATCACTCGTGATTATGCACTTCTGCGGATCCGCGCACAAAAGAGTAGCGAAGAATTTTCCGCAATGACAGACTATACCCTATGCTCCGACCAACCTATGGAGCAATTTCATAAACAATGTACAGAATTTATAAAAGGAGTTTTTAAAATGGAAGAAAAGAAATTCGAAGAACAGCGCAAATCCCTGCTGAACGCACCCAAGAACGGCTATGACCGTATCAGTGCAGAAGACTTAGCCGCCATGGAACCCTACTGCAAGGAGTACATGGACTTTATCTCTACCTGCAAGATCGAGCGGGAAGCCGTAGAGTGGACCATTGCCGAAGCAGAAAAGAACGGCTTTAAGCCTCTGGTTCCCGGTATGGAGCTGAAGCCCGGCGATCGTGTTTACGGCAACAACCACAAGAAGGCTGTGATCTTCGCAGTCATCGGTGAGAAGTCCCTGAACGAAGGCACCCACATCTGTGCTTCCCACATTGACTCTCCCCGTCTGGATCTGAAGCCCAATCCCCTGTACGAGGATAGCGAAATGTCCTACTTCAAGACCCACTACTACGGTGGCATCAAGAAGTATCAGTGGACCACCACTCCCCTTGCACTCCACGGTGTTGTTTATAAGAAGGACGGCTCCGTTGTTACCGTTACCGTTGGCGAAGACCCCACAGATCCCATTTTCTGCGTCACCGACCTGCTGATCCACCTGTCTGCCGACCAGATGCGTAAGACCATGGCAGACGGCATTACAGGCGAAAACCTGAACATTCTCTTAGGCTCCAAGCCCCTTGCCGATGACGAGGGTGCAGACCGCATCAAGTTTGCTACTATGATGCTCCTGAACGAGAAGTACGGTCTCATTGAAGAGGACTTCCTCTCCGCCGAGCTGACCATGGTTCCCGCAGGCCCCGCTCGTGAGGTAGGCTTCGACCGTAGCCTCATTGCCGCCTACGGCCATGACGACCGTGTATGTGCATTCGCTTCCTTTAAGCCCCTGCTGGAGCTGGGCATCCCCGCCAAGACCGCTGTTTGCGTCCTTGCAGACAAGGAAGAAGTCGGCTCCAACGGTATCTCCGGTATGCAGAGCGACTACTTTGAAACCTTTATGGCTGACCTGTGCGAGGCTATCGGTGCATCCTTGCGTCGTTGCTTCGAGAATTCCTTCTGCCTGTCCGCAGATGTCAGCAATGCCTTCGATCCCCTGTACGCAGAGACCTGCGACCGTCGGAACAATACCCGTATCAACTACGGTACCGGTATCTTTAAGTACACCGGTGCCCGTGGCAAGTCCGGCTCCTCCGATGCCGCTGCCGAGGTCATGGGCTATGTCCGTACCCTCTTTGCCAAGAACGATGTCATCTGGCAGACCGGCGAGCTGGGTAAGGTCGATCAGGGTGGCGGTGGCACCGTTGCTTGCTATATGGCAAACCGCAACATTGAGACCGTAGACGCAGGCGTTCCCGTTCTGTCCATGCACGCTCCCATGGAGCTGGTCTCCAAGCTGGACACCTATATGACCTATAAGGGCATGAAGGTCTTCTACGAGGATCGTTAATCTATCTCTCTTCAAAAGTACGGGCTTGCTCGGATCTCCGAGCAAGCCCGCACTTTTGCAATGTTTACTTCTTATACTTTTTTAATAAAACAGCTTAACCGTTTATTAAGAAACAGTATTATATTCTACCAACTCCACAGTGTAACCTGCGGCACGGAGGCCGTCTACAAGACCGTCATTTTTCAACAGGTGGGCAAGGCCTACTGCGTAGAATACCGTCTTTCCGCTTGCCAGGTATTCCTTGGCAACCTCGATCATGTTGATATCACGCTCTGTGGACATGGCATTTTCGTACTCTTCATAGAGAGCCTTTTCTTCCTCGGTCATTTGGTCAATATTCTCTTCTTCCTCGGCCTCCTCATCGTTGATGTACTTCCGCAGAGCTTCCTCATCACCGGAGCACCACAGCTCGAAGAGCTCCATGATCTCCCTGTTATACTCACTGCGGCTGTAGGTCAAGGCCTCCATCAAAAGCCTTTCCTGGAGTCCATCGGAGAAATTGCTGAACATACTTGCCTGAGACTCGGCACTCTCCACATCTAAGATCTCCTTCTCCGCTTCCTCCGCCAGGTCCAGGAACCGCTGGTCAACGCCCTTCTCGGAGAA
>JAZOXB010000075.1:0-2045 GCA_045659585.1 Faecousia sp.
GCAAAGTCCTTCAGCTTCAGGCCCTTTTCAACAGCGGCATTGCTGACACGGATACGAACCTGATTTCTCTGGCCGGTGTGCATGACACCTTCCATGTAGTTATACCAAGTGTGGATCTTACGCTCAATAACGGATTCGAAGTCTGCCTGCATTCTGGCACCGCTGACCTCGATCTTAGTAGCCATAGCAAGATTCTTGCTTGCGCCGTCCAGATCCTCACCGATAATGGTGATCTTGTGGTCTTCTACATCGTCGCTCATCATGACAAGTTCAGCAGTGGTGTTCTTGCCGGACCAGAATTCCTTAGCCATATCGGCCTTACGGATGATCTCGCCCTCGAATGCGGCGGCGAAAGCTACGGGAATGGGCAGTTCCTTGACCTTGATCTTAATGTTCCGCAGTTCCAGAGAACGCTTTACGGTCAGAGCGTGGTCACAGACGGATTCCAGAGCGCCGGAAACCTGATTTTCGCCCAGATCGATGTCTACTACTACGGGGAAGCCCAGAGCAATAGCACCTGCACCGGCAGAAACCACAACGCTGTCAATGGCACCGAAGGTGTTAACGAAAGCAGGAACTCTTTCCTTGGTGTACTTCAGCAGGCCTGCCAGATCGCCGGGCTGAACAGCACCGAAGATCAATGCGGCACGAACTGCAACGGTAACAACATGGATAACGGAAGTAACCCCGTGTCCCAGAGGAACAACGCGGTACTCAAGACCCATCTTGACTTCCTTCTCGGCGCACTGGTCAATGACGTTGCCGACTAAGAAGGTCAGGATGCCCTTGCTCTGATAGTCCTTAACTACAGTGGCAACATCTTCAGCCTTTTCGGCCTGACCCAGAACGACAGCAACGCCGGGGATGTCACCGGTAACCAGAGGAACGCCCAGAGAACGGATAATGGGATCGGGAACGAAGCCGATACCGGACTCGTTTTCGTAGGGGTTTGCGCCGTTTACATAGCCCAGACCTTCTAAAATTTCTGCGCCAACAGCGGTAGCCAGACCTGCATTGAGGGCGGCACCCAGATCCTCCTGATCGGTGATCAGGCTCTTGAGAACACCAACACAAGCAGGCAGGTCACCCAATTTGGCAACCTTAACGCCGGTAGCGGCATAAATGGTGGGGAAATAGTAAGCAGTATCGGGGAATGCAATGGCCTGATCGGGGCCGTACTTAGCGATGGCATCATTGACAGCACCTTCTACAAGGCCTGCAACAGCATGGGAGCCACCATAAATCAGATCGGTTAAAACACTCATGATAATTTCCTCCATTCAGAATCAAACATTGTTGAATTTTTTGTTGAGCCACTTTGCACCGTAGTCTACGGCAATACCCAGAACTGCACCCATCGCAATAGAGGGGAGCAACAGAAGCCAATTGCCGTCTGCAGCAAAGGTACAGAAGCAACCCATAAAAAGTCCGGAACAGAAGTCCAGACACTTAAAATAGGACAGTAAGCACATGAAGAAGGTAATGATGAGACACCATACCCCCCAATCCCCAAGGCTGGGGATCCAATTGATTAACCAGATATTTGCCATACCGCAGGCAATGCCTGCGAAATTGGTGCAAATTGCTTTTATGAAGCCGGGGAATCCCCGCTTGGGGATGGAAAAATAGGTGGTACAGCCTGCAAAGCCGGCCCAGCCAATCAGACCGGTTACGAAGGCAAGCAGTGCCCAAATGCCGCAAAAGATTGCGGCGGAAATACTGATCGCCAGAACGGTCAGGAAATGGGAGTTCTTTTTCATTGGTAATCTTTCTACGGTTCTTGCAAAAACTGCGCCCGTAAACGGGCGCAGCTTGCCTATGGATTATTAGATGTTCAGGTAGCTGTCGGAGTACAGCTCGTTGTTCTTGAAGATGTCGCAGGACTTGATGGTCTCCATGAGGCGCAGGTCGTTGGGGTTGACGATAGCGGAGGTCAGACCCTGCATCATGCACATTGCAACCAGGGCGGAGTCCATGATGGGACGCAGAGCCTTGGGAGCGCCGTTGGAGTTGTTGGACAGACCACCGGTGGAGTTGAGGCCTTC
>JAZOXB010000076.1:0-4617 GCA_045659585.1 Faecousia sp.
CTGCGTCGAACCCGTCAAAAATCTCATCAAAATCTTAAGCTGAGAGGTGCTTCGCAGTTTTCACGGAGATATTTTCTGTCAGAGCAAGGAAGAGTCCGATGGGAATACCCGTCGGTATTTCCGAGGACGATGACGATGCTATGGCTGAAAAGATCCTGTGAAAACCTATCGGGGTTCGACTCCCCTCAGCTTAAGATCAATCTGTGATCTCCTGATCTGCAAAGGAGGGGTCAAAGTTTACGATGACACCGTAATCGGTCAGGAGTTTGACTTCCTTTACATGGGTGCCGAAGGCATTGACCTGAACAAGGAGATGGCAACCGGAGAGAACTTCGATATCCTCGATGGTTTCGTTATAATCCACATTTACATAGGTCAGTTCGGGGAGACCTGCCAGGGGTGCCACAGAGGGGATCTGATTATAGGATGCATAGAACTGCTGTAAATGGCACATGGGATCCAGTTCGGGGATAGAAGTGATCTGGTTATGACTGCAATCCAGATAGGTCAGCAGAGGCATCTTGGCGATACAATCTACAGAGGTCAGAAGATTGTTGTCCACACGAAGCTCTGTCATACGGGTGCAATTCATGAGAGCACTGATATCCTCCAGCTCATTGCCGGAAACCACAAGGATGCTCAGATCGACCATATGGCCGAGAGCACCGACACTGAGGAGGTTGTTCTGCTCAGCATGGAGGATCTGCATATGCATGGACTGCTGGAGAGGAGCCAGAGAGGAAATGGAGTTGTAAGAAATATCAAACTCCTGAAGGGTGGTCAAGCCACTAAGAGGATCCAGAGAAGAAATGGCGTTGGAGCGGAGATTCAGCTTGATGAGCTCCTTCATAGAAGTCAGAGCGGAAATGTCTCGCACGCTGTTATCGGACAGATCCAGAGCTTCCAGCGCTGTCAATCCGGACAGAGAATTGATACCGGAAATGCCGCAACCGGAAAGATACAGTTCTCTGAGGTTTACCAGCTGCCCGATATGCTCCAGGGTCTCGGAGGAAACCAGATTACCGGTCATATTCAGGATCTCCAGAGTGGGAACATAGGACAGGGGGGCGTAGTCTTCTACATTACAGCCCTGCACATCCAGCTCCTTCAGAGCGGGGAAGTACTTGAGGTCTTCCAGTGTGGTGGCTTCTGCAGGGACCTTCAGGCTTTCTGTTTCCCACAGATGACTGGTCTTCAGTTTTTCGGTTCTGGGGATATATAACTGTTCGCGGAGCATGGCTTCCAGCTCGGGACTCTGGAAGGTCAGCTCTTCGACCATACCGACGATATCATAGTCTGCGGTAACAATGGGAGATGCCAGACCGTTCTCGCCTACAACAATGGCTTGGATATTGGTCTTACCGGCACTGAGAACGATGGGCTCTGCATAGGGATCGGAATGGGAAGAGGGATATTCGGCGTTAACGGAGTAATAAATGGTACCGCCCATACCCTGAATGGTGACTTCGATATAGGTGTCATAATTGCCGCTTTCGTGGCTGAAAGTGGGACTCTGGGGACGGAGAGACTCTACCTCGGCGCGAACGGCTTCATCGGTAATGGTGTCTAACATCAGCTGAGAGTCCAGGATCTTATCCTGTTCCACATACAAGCGGGAAAGGGTGCAGTACAGATCTGCGGTGGGCTTAATACGAATGGCGTTGACCAGGGTTCGCTCAGCCTTGGTGTAGTTGTTTTCCAGAGTGTAAGCATCTACCAGAGCCATTACATACTTGTGATTTTCGGGATCCAACCGAACTGCGATCTCGTACCGTTCAGCGGCGGCCTCGTAATTTCCTTCGGCAAGCTTTCTGTCTCCTAAAAGGGCGAAGTTTTCCGGTGTCCAGAAAACGAAATATGCTGCTACGAACAATCCTGCAATGATGATCAGCGTTAGCAGTGTGATCAGTACTTTCTTCATAGAGAATCTCCTATCTGTAATAGGATCCTTTGAGATAGATCCTTTAATTTTCCGTATATCAAATCAATTATACAGGGAATTTTGCAATAAGTCAATGAAAAAACACGAAATTCCCCGGATACCTTGACGAATAAATTGATTGGTGGTATAATATAATTGAGAAAGAAGGCGAATTATGAAAATGAATCATAAAAGTATGAATGCGAAAAGCAAGAACACTCTCTTGGAAGGATCTATTTGGAAAGGGATCCTTATTTTTGCCCTGCCCATCTTTTTGGGACAGGTATTTCAGCAACTGTATAATACTGCTGACGCATGGATCGTAGGGCAATATCGATCCTCCAATGAATATGCCGCAGTTACTTCTTCGGGAAGTCTGGTATTTATGCTGGTTGGATTTTTCGGTGGCCTTGCAGTGGGTGCCGGTGTAGTTATTGCCCGATACTTCGGAGCAAAGGACATCGAACAGCTGAGAAAGTCCATTCATACCACCATTATATTCGGTTTTGTATCCGGATTGTTTCTGTCGATTCTGGGCGTAAGTGTGACTCCGACTCTTCTGAAGTGGATGGGTACCCCGGAGGAGGTCTTGCCCTATTCCATAGAGTATTTCCGTTTCTACTTTATGGGGATCATGGCGACTTCTATGTACAATCTGTGCATGGGGATCCTGCGAGCCGTGGGAGACAGTAAGCATCCCCTGTATTATCTGATCATCTCTTCTGTTGTCAATGTGATTTTGGATTGGCTGTTTATCGGTGTTCTGGGTTGGGGTGTCTGGTCTGCGGCATTGGCGACTACGATTTCTCAGTTTGTCAGTATGATCCTCTGTCTCATACAGCTGTTCCGTGTACAGGATGTCTACCGTTTAAATGTTCGGGAACTGAAGGTCAGCTGGAAACACATGATAGAGACCATTCGATACGGCTTGCCCGCCGGTGTGCAGAATTCCATTATTGCATTTGCTAATGTGATCGTCCAGACCAATATCAACAGCTTCGGACGGGAGACTATGTCCGGTTGCGGTACCTTTGCAAAGCTGGAAGGCTTCGCATTCCTGCCGGTCACCTGCTTTACTATGGCACTGACCACCTTTGTAGGGCAGAACTTGGGTGCAAAGCAGTATGAAAGAACGAAAAAAGGTGTTCGCTTTGGCATCCTTTGCGGAGTGATCACAGCAGAGGTTATTGGGGTTTTGATGCTCATTTTTGCCAAGCCCCTTATGGAATTGTTTATTAAAAACGATCCCGGTGCCGTTGCTGTAGGTATCAAGCAGATCCGAGTGGAAGCACTGTTCTTCTGCTGCCTGTCTATGTCCCACTGTATTGCGGCAGTTATGCGTGGTGCGGGCAAACCTATGATCCCCATGTTTATCATGCTGGGCTCCTGGTGCGTCCTCCGTGTGCTGTATATTCAGACTATGGTTCCCATTGTACAGGATAGCTGGGTCATCTTCAGCGCATATCCTCTGACATGGACCGTAAGTACCATTGCTTATTTGATCTTCTACTTTAAATCCGACTGGATCCACGGCTTTGATAAAAAAGAAAAAAGCCGTCAATAACACTGTTTCTTGATAAAACGGTTAAATCGTTTTATTAAAAATTCGGATAAGGACATATCACAAAGGGCCACATATATAAAAATAGGAGCTATCCCGAGGGATAGCTCCTATTGCTTTTTTAGGGATCAGTTGCCGGCATCCTCTACATAGAGTTCGCGGACAGCATTGGGATCAGCGGCCTTTGCTACGGGAGCAGCGGGCTGAGGATTGTTACGGCTTTCCAGGAACTTGGAAGCGACCTGAGGGAACAGAGCGTAGGACAGTACGTCTTCTTCGCACTTTGCCAGATCTCCGGCTTCCTTGCGGTACTTAGCCAGCTCGGGCTGGATCAGGTCTGCGGGACGGCAGGTAATGACCTTGTCATCACCGATGCACTTCTTGCGAACTTCTTCGTTGACCTTGCCGGGCAGCTTGCCGTATTCGCCACGGAGGAGACCCTTGGATTCCTTGGGAACCATCTTGTAGCGTTCGCCACCGATGATGTTCATAACAGCCTGAGTACCAACGATCTGGCTGGTGGGGGTAACCAGGGGAGGATAGCCGAAGTCCTTACGAACCCGGGGAACCTCTGCCAGAACATCGTAGTAACGATCTTCCTGACCTGCCTGCTTCAGCTGACCCAGCATGTTGGACAGCATGCCACCGGGAACCTGATACATGAGAGC
Source organism: Faecousia sp. (assembly GCA_045659585.1). GTDB lineage: Bacteria > Bacillota > Clostridia > Oscillospirales > Oscillospiraceae > JAZOXB01. Next base: position 4,151 of record JAZOXB010000076.1, read on the forward strand.
CTTGGTGTCGACATTCAGAACCTTGGGATCCAGAGTACCTTCCTTCTTCATCTTCTCAGCGACCTTGCGGAAGTGAGCGGCTGCTTCATTCAGCTTGACCAGATCCAGACCGGTATCACGATCGGTGCCTTCCAGAGTGGCGACCAGAGCCTCGGTAGCGGGCTGAGAGGTGCCGTTTGCCATGGGAGACAGTGCGCAGTCTACGATATCAACACCGGCCTGTGCGGCCATGAGGTTAACCATGTCGCCGGTACCTGCAGTGTTGTGGGTGTGCATGTGAATGGGAACAGATACATTGTCCTTCAGCTTCTTAACCAGCTCGAATGCATGGTAGGGGAGAAGGAGGTTAGCCATGTCCTTGATACAGATGGAGTCAGCACCCATCTTTTCAAGTTCCTTGGCGACCTTGACAAAGTATTCGTCGTTATGTACGGGGCTAACGGTAAAGCTGAGGGCGACCTCTGCCC
>JAZOXB010000077.1:0-1831 GCA_045659585.1 Faecousia sp.
CCTTTTTGTATAAAGAAAACCCCCGGCTAGGCCGGGGAGTTCAAAAAAGCCTATGGCTATACAGCACAACATAAAAACTCCTTTTGGTGTAGAATAACCTTGCGGTCTGGCAACTGCGAGGAAACACCAAAAGGAGGTCAAACAATATGAATGACGTGCATAGTTTATCACATACGAAGAGGAATTGCAAATACCATGTGGTATTTGCGCCGAAATATCGCCGAAAAGCATTTTTCGGCGAGCGTGCATTGGAGATCGGAGCGATTCTCCGAGAGCTGTGCAAATGGAAGGGCATAAATATCATCGAGGCATATGTATGCCCGGATCATTTGCATATGCTATTAGAAATCCCGCCGAAGATGAGTGTATCTGGCGTAATGGGCTACCTTAAGGGTAAGAGCAGTCTGATGATCTATGAGCGGTGGGGAAATGCACGGTACAAGTACAGAAGCCGGGAGTTCTGGTGTCGTGGCTCCTATGTAGACACGACGGGCAAGAATACACAGAAGATTAAGGAATACATAGCGAACCAATTAAAAGAGGATCAGCTTAACGGTCAGCTTACGATGGAAGATGTAGACCCGTTCACGGGTAGCAAGTAACAGTCCCCTCGCAAGTGCCAGACCGTATATGCGCTCTTTAAGCGCTGCTAGTAAACAAGGGCTATGCCCGCATATGCAGAACCCCCGGCTAGGCCGGGGGGTTCCTTTTTCTGATTTCCGGAACCGCTTGCCTAAATTGATATTGTGTCTTTCCTTGAAATATGCTACAATAAAATATCACAAAAAGGAGGTTATCTGAATGGATATATTCGATGGCAACAGGAAGTTCACCATGGGGGATTCCCTGAAGGAACAGCTTTTGCGCGTTGCAAGAAATCAGATCAGGATATCCTATTCCCCGATCGAGGAAACGGATTCCGACGTCTGCAGCAAATTTGGCGGTGAGCCTGCTGTCCCGGAGGAGTTTGTATGGCCGGTATATACCGGTAAGCGCTTTACCGACACGGAAGCGGAGACCCGCCCCCTTGCCTTTATGGCGCAGATCAATCTGGCGGAGGCTGCAAAGTACGATACGGAAGACCTCCTGCCGAAAACCGGCCTGCTGTCGTTCTTCTACGAGATGGTCACCATGAAGTGGGGGATGCAGGGGGATGACAGGGATTTTGTAAAGGTTTATTATTTCCCGGATGTCTCCTGTCTGGAGCGGATGGAGATCCCTGAGGAAATGGAAGAGGAAGGCTTTATCCCGGAGCTCAGAATCTCTTTTGAAAGCGAGATCAGCCTGCCGTATCCGGATAACTTCTATGATGAAGACTTTGATTTGAACGAATTCGATGAATGCTGCAATGAGCTTGGATACGAATTCGATGAAATGGGCGACAGAACCAAGCTCCTCGGTTATCCGGACGTGATCCAGGAGCCTATGGAGGAAGATTGCGAGATCGCTTCCAGGGGCTACAGCTCCCAGAACCCCGATGATCCGGATGGAGCACCTGAGGAGGAACTGGAAGATATCAAGGAGAAGGCAAAGGAATGGATGCTGCTGTTCCAGATGGGTACGATCGAATCCGATGAAGCAGAAATCATGTTCGGCGACTGCGGACACATCTATTTCTGGATCAAAAAGGATGATCTGAAGGCCAGAATCTTTGAACGTATCGGTTTTGTTCTTCAGTGCGGATGACCGTCTGTCATTAAAACAAAAAAACACCACCGTATCCATTGCGATACGGTGGTGTTGCTTTTTTGTAGTGCGATCTATCCGGCCGGAGAAGCTGCTTACAGCTTCTGCATGGCATCCAGGCTCTGCTGGAGCTGCTCGATCAGGG
>JAZOXB010000078.1:0-7152 GCA_045659585.1 Faecousia sp.
CGAAGAAGAACTCACTATCTTTGCTTTAATTTGATTTGCCTATATTAGCCGTTCTCACGCATCTTAGCGAAGCAATCGCTGCAGTATACGGGACGGTCGGTCTTGGGCTCAAAGGGAACACGAGCTTCGCCACCGCAGTTAGCGCAGGTAGCAGTGAAGTACTCTCTGGGGCTGCGGGCAGCATTCTTGCGAGCGTCACGGCAGGTCTTGCAACGCTGGGGCTCGTTCTGGAATCCCTTTTCTGCATAGAACTCCTGTTCACCGGCGGTGAATACGAACTCTTCGCCACATTCCTTGCAAACTAAAGTCTTGTCTTCGTACATGATTTTTACCTCTCTTAGTAAATGTTTCCCTGACGCGGTTGATAATGCTGCAGGGTGGTCGTGTGACATTTATACACGATCCTTGGTCATTATAGCATTGTAAATGTTTTTTGTCAATAGAAGATATTTTAATTTTCTAAATAAATCCTAAAATTGTTAGTTTTTCACCATAATAGAGGGCTAATTTCGTTCAAAATGTCAGTTGTTCCCCTGTAGAACCGCTAATTCCCAAGTGTTCGTATGCCAATCGCGTTACGCAACGACCTCTGGGGGTGCGGGTCAGGAACCCGATCTGCATAAGATAGGGCTCGTAAACATCCTCTAAAGTGACAGCTTCTTCCCCAATGGTAGCCGCTAAAGTCTCCAGTCCGACAGGGCCACCGCCGTAATTGCGTATAATCGCCGTCAGCATTCTCCGGTCCGTGGGATCCAAGCCCAGAGGATCGACCTCCAGCTTGCCCAAAGCATGATCCGCCGCCTCACGGGTGATCACACCGTCATAGAAGATCTGGGCAAAATCTCGTACCCGTCGGAGCATACGGTTGGCGATTCTGGGAGTGCCTCTGCTACGGGATGCGATCTCCATAGCCCCCTCCTTTAGGATCTCCATACCCATCAGCCCTGCGGATCGAGTAATGATGCGACACAGTTCTTCGGGAGTATAAAGTTCCAGACGGAAGGTCACACCAAAGCGATCCCGCAGGGGTGCGGAAAGCTGTCCCGCTCTGGTAGTGGCACCAATCAGAGTAAATCGGGGCAGATCCAAGCGAATGGAGTTTGCGGAAGGCCCCTTACCTACAATGATATCAATGGCAAAGTCCTCCATAGCGGGATAGAGGATCTCTTCTACCGCAGTATTCAGTCGATGGATCTCGTCAATGAACAGGATATCCCCTTCTCCCAGATTGGTGAGAAGAGCCGCCAGATCCCCTGCCTTTTCGATAGCAGGGCCGGAGGTAATGCGGATATTGACCCCCATTTCATTGGCGATAACACCGGCAAGGGTGGTTTTACCCAAACCGGGAGGGCCGTAAAGAAGAACATGATCTAAGGAGTCATTCCGTCTCTTTGCGGCTTCGATATAGACAGACAGGTTCTCCTTGACCTTTTCCTGTCCGTTGTACTCATATAAATGTTTAGGACGCAGGGAATACTCCTGCTCATCACCGGGGGTAAAGCTCGTTGTAATGATGGGAGCCCCCGGATCCTGTGAAAAGTCAATACTCATATCCTTACCTCATAACCATAGCACGCAGTGCATGACGAACGATCTCCTCGGTAGTCATGCCATCAACCTTAAGCCCCTTCAGAGCGGCTGAGATCTCTGCCTGAGAATAGCCCAGTTCTCCCAAAGCCGCCTGTGCCAGAGCCAAGGCGGAACCGCCGGAGGGCAGAACAGGAACATAGTCCCCTCCTGAGATCTCCGTAATGGGAGCTTTTCCCATCTTGTCCTTCAGTTCCAAAATGATCCTCTGTGCGATCTTCTTACCAATACCCTGTGCAGCAGTCAGCGCCTTTTCATCCTGAGTCATAACAGCAAGGGTAAAACGGTCGGGAGATACAGCGGAAAGAATGGCCTGCGCCGCCTTGGGTCCCACACCGGTGACACCTAAGAGCATTTCAAAGCATCGCAATTCCTCACGGGTGGAAAAGCCGTAAATATCAAAGGCATCCTCCCGAATATTGCAATATGTATAGAGTTTTGCTTTCTGACCGACTTTCAGCTTAGAGAGAGTATAGCCGGTGGTACGGCAGCCGTATCCTACACCGCCACAATCCACTACAGCTAAATTTTCTTCTAAAAGGGCGATCTCACCATTTAAATAATAAAACATCCTTAACCTCGATTCATTAACAAACTGGTAGACGAACGAGCATGGCATAAAGCAATGGCAATGGCATCTGCCGCATCGTCGGGACGGGGCATTTTCTCCATTTTCATCAGGCGACGAGTCATATCCATGACCTGCCGCTTCTCTGCTTTGCCGTAACCGACCACAGCCTGTTTAACCTGCATGGGGGTATATTCATACAGGGGCAAGCCTGCCTTCTGAACAGCCAGAAGGATCACCCCTCTGCCATGAGAAACGCCGATACCCGTTGTAATATTGTGTCCCCAAAACAATTCTTCTACCGCAACCACATCCGGTGCAGTGACCTCGATCAGTCTGCACATATCATCATAGAGCATTTCCAGTCTCTGAGGAAAGGAAAGATCCGGCGGTGTTGTGATCACACCGTATTGGAGGAGCCCATACTGCCCCCGCTCTGCTGTGATAAGTCCAAAGCCCGTAGTTGCATAACCCGGGTCGATTCCAAGGATCTTCAACGGAACAACCCCATAATATACTGCGGCCAATCGGGATAAGCAATGGAGATCAGCCAGTTGATGATACCAAGGGTCACGATCCCCACCATGATCCATGCGCCGATCCGCTTCCAACGGGGAGCAGGCTCAAAGGGTTCCTTTTCTACAGGAGTGATATCCTCTAATTCTTCATTTTCGTTCAATTCTTGATTCTTTTCGTTCATAGTGATCCACCTTTGATTATACTTCAAACATCAGATCGCCGTAGGTGGGAACCGGCCACAGATCCTTATCTGTCAGCAGTTCCAGACCGTCTACGGCCTCGCGAAGTGCCTCCATAGCCGGTACCATTGCATCTCTGCAATAGCTTGCAAGCTCACAGGCACTGTCCATAGCATTGCACCGCTCTACCTTATGGTTCAAGTCATGGAGAGCGATATTCGCCTTTTCCAACAAGGCACTTGTCTTTTGTAACAATTCTGTCTGTACACTTACAGGGACAGAGGGACAGGCGGTACGAACCTTACAAACAGAGTCTGCCAAACGAGTGGTATAGTGTACCACAGAGGGGATATAATGCTTGGATGCCATATGTTGCATGGTTCTTGCTTCGATCATAGTGACCTTTGTATAGTTCTCATAAAGGATCTCCGCACGGGATTCCAGCTCCGCTCTGGTATATACGCCGAAGCGTTCGAACAGTCCCACAGACTTTTCTGTAGTGATAGCAGGAATAGCGGAAACCATGTCCGGGAAATTGGGCAGACCGCGGTGGGCTGCTTCTTTGACCCATTCATCACTGTAACCGTTGCCGTTAAAGATCACACGGCTATGCTCGCGGAAATATTGGGCAGTAAGTCTGCCTGCATCCTCCCCTGCTTCCAGGGCGTCTGCAGCTTCCTTAAAGGCTTCTGCCACAATGGTATTAAGAACCGTATTGGCATTGGCAATACAATCGGAAGAGCCAACCATACGGAATTCAAACTTGTTACCGGTAAAAGCAAAGGGGGAAGTACGGTTTCGGTCCGCCGCATCCTTCAAAAGAACAGGCAGGGTGGAAACACCTGCATCCAGATTCTCGCCCCGAATGCAACCGGCGGCAGTACCGTTCTCAACGATCTGCTCCACCACATCCTCCAGCTGATCCCCTAAGAATACGGAAACGATGGCGGGAGGCGCTTCCTCCGCACCCAGACGGAGGTCATTCCCTACACAGGCCGATGCCGCACGGAGGAGATCCGCATGGCGATCTACGGCCTTAAGGATACAGGACAGGATCAGAAGGAACTGCAGATTCTCATTGGGAGTCTTGCCCGGTTCCAGAAGGTTCTCACCCCTGTCCGTAGAAATAGACCAGTTATTATGCTTACCGGAGCCGTTGACACCGGCAAAGGGCTTTTCATGAAGGAGGCACACAAGTCCATGGTGTCCTGCCACACGCTTCATAGTCTCCATCATCATTTGGTTCTGGTCTACCGCAACATTACAGGTGCAGTAAATGGGAGCACATTCATGCTGTCCCGGTGCAACCTCATTATGCTGAGTAACGGCAGTGATGCCCATTTTCCAGAGTTCTGTATTGAGCTCTGCCATAAAAGCACCTACACGCTCTCGGATCACACCGAAGTACTGATCCTCCAGTTCCTGTCCCTTAGGTGCAGGGGCTCCGAAGAGGGTCCGTCCGGTATAGACCAGATCCCGACGCTTTAGGTATTTTTCCCGATCTACGATAAAATACTCCTGCTCGGCACCAACGGAGGGAATGACCTTGGAGGCTTCGGAATCTCCGAAGTACCGCAGGATCCGCAGAGCCTGCTGAGACAGGGCCTGCATGGAACGGAGCAAGGGAGTTTTGTTATCCAGAGCTTCCCCGGTGTAGGACAAAAATACCGTAGGGATGCAGAGGATCTTCCCTCCTGAGGTCTCTTTAACAAAAGCGGGAGATGTACTGTCCCATGCTGTATATCCACGGGCATAGTGAGTGGCACGAAGGCCTCCCGTGGGGAAGGAGGAAGCATCGGACTCGCCCATAACAAGCTGTTTGCCTGTCAGGCGAAGAAGGACGCGACCTTCTTCATCGGGAGCCGTCAGGAACGCATCATGCTTCTCTGCAGTGACTCCCGTCAGGGGCTGGAACCAGTGGGTGTAATGGGTCGCACCTTTTTCCACCGCCCAATCCATCATAGCTCTGGCAACCACATCTGCCACGGCCATGGAAATGGCACCGCCCTCATGCTCTACCCGTTCCAATTCCTTGTAGACATCACGAGGTAATCTCTCTTTCATGACAGCCTTGCTGAATACATTTTCGCCAAAATATTCGTTGATCCGCATTGCTGCACCTCCAAGAACCTAATATCTCTGAATTTTCCGCATATAATATAGCATGTATATTACATTTGGAGTGATAAAATGCTGAATCTCTTACTACGAACAGGGATCATGTATTCCCTGCTTCTATTGACCATACGGCTCCTGGGAAAACGACAACTGGGAGAAATGGAGCCCTCGGAATTAGTAGTATCTATGTTGTTGGCAAATCTGGCAACCATCCCCATGGAGGAACCGGATGTTTCCATTTTCCACGGGATCCTACCCATCGCGCTGATCGTGGGGGCAGAAAGCATCATTGCCTATATTTCCCTACGGTCTGTAGGGGTTCGTAAACTCTTCTGCGGAAAGCCTGTGATCCTCATAGAAAACGGGAATATCTCTGCGGAAAATTTACGAAAAACAAGAGTAAACTTAGACGAACTGACCATGCATCTGCGAGAAAAAGATATCTTTGATCTCAGCACCGTGAAGTTTGCCATCTTAGAGACAAACGGTCAGCTATCCACCCTATTGTACGGGAAGGATCAGCCCCCAACCGCAAGGGATCTGGGAACAAAGGTAAAGGAAAGTCAGCTTCCCATTACCCTGATCTCAGACGGGTGTATTATGGAGGAGAACCTTTCCCTTGCAGGAAAGGATCTCCCATGGCTTCAGTCGGAACTGAAGAAACGAAATTGTGTGATGAAGAATGTCCTTCTGCTGACCATAGACAGTAGCGGAAAGGTTTACTTCGTCCCGCGAAAGTCTAAGAACTGATCAGTTTTTCTTTCTTCCGAAGATCTTACTGCGGAACAGCACGATCACCAGTACCGAGAAGAAAACTGCCAGCAAACCCAGGGTCAGCAGAGGCTTCACCGGTGCCAGAGTCGCCAGAAGCATAATGGGGAAGCCCAGAACGATGGCGGGGAAATTCTGATAAACCATGTTATCAGCGGCGGGAGTCTTGAACTCTCCGTCGATCTCTCGGAGGAGGATGATACCGGTGGATGCGGTACCGGTGAGCATACCGTACATCATCAGGAACTGCTCTTCGGGATAATCCTTAAACAGAGTCCGTGCCACCAGCAGATTGTACCAATAGGTAATGAAAAGACCAACCACGCCAAGGATCAGCATGATTCCCCAGTACTGTTCCAGAACGGACAGACGGATGGCGGCAATGCCGGAAACGACCATGATATCAAAGAAGAAGTTGCTGGCTCTGGTAAGAAGGAAATTATTGGTATATTCCTTCTTAAGAAGACGAGTCTTCTTAAATACGCCCAGAAGTGCCTTGATCAAAGTGGCAGACAAAACACCAAGCAGGAAGTTAAAGCCGAAGATCAGAGCACGCATTCCGGGAAGAAGGTTGCCTAAAAGGGACATAATGGCAAAGGTGACCATGTAAGCCACAATGATCAGAGCGATCTGAATGGTCATCTTATCGATGCTTTCCTGCATAGGGATCTCGTTTTCGGTCTCGATGGGTTCGCTGTTGCGAAGCTTTTCCCAATCACCGCTCTTAATGATGCCCTTTTTCTTAAGGATGTTCAGATGAATGACACCGCCGATGCTGGCACTGAGGAAGCCCAGTGCCGCAATGGTAAGCCCAAAGCTCTTACCGCCCACAAAGCCGTTCTCAGTTTCGTAGAGGTTGCCGTAGTTGAGAGCCTGACCGGTTCCCTGTCCGTAGCCAAAGGGCAGAAGGATGCCCGCTGCGGCAAAGAAGTCCTTAAGGATCATAGCTGCAATAATGGTAATACCCATGCCGACCACAGCCTGGAGAAGATATGTAGAAACCGTGGTAATACCGGTGTTCAGGATCTCTACGGAGCGTTGCTTGGTCATCTTTCCGTCGGAGGTCTTAAAGGTAGATGCGATAAAACCCAATGCCAAGCAGTGGTAAGTCAGCATTTCCAATGTCTGAGTGCCTTCCCCTCCGAAGAGAGCGGCATCAAACATATCCTTGCCGAAGCACGCCTTATACAATGCGGAGACCACCAACAGCAATACACCGCCCAATACAGAGGTAGGGATCAGAGAAGCTTGAAGAGGTTTAATGGATTTCTTGATAATATTGGCACCTAAGAGAGCCGCCAGAAGAGCCGCTATAACATTCAGAGTGCCCCACACACTATAGTCCCAAAAATTCTCCATTGGGATTTCCTCCTTTAACATTCTTATATCTGTAATAGATGTTTACGAATT
>JAZOXB010000079.1:0-4062 GCA_045659585.1 Faecousia sp.
ACAGTGAGGTTTTCTGCTGTTAGGGTGCTGTCTGTAATGTCTATGACATAACGGACTGTAACCTTGGAGTCCAGAACCAGAGCCTTACCTGCCCAAGTGGCCTTGGGTGCGGAAATCTCAGATTGTACCCGATTGTTGGAAGCGAAGGTAACGGTGTTCAGATTCGTCAGCAGTGCTTTCTGCTCGGCGGTCATCTTCTGATCTACGAGGGAGTCTGTACGGTATCCCTTATAGATCTGCGCCATGGAGCCGTAACGGAGTAGTTCTGCGCAGAGGGCTTTCAGCTTAGCATTTGCGTTTGATTTGGAAAGCTGAGCATAGGCGTACTGTGCAATGCTGTAACGGTCGGTCTCCGTGTAGTAGAGTCTACCGTTCTTTTCCATGTGAAGGGTTGCCTTGATCTCATCTGCCATCATTACGGCGGTGAGGCCTTCTAAGGTGAAGTAGTAATACTCGCCCTTTTCTACAGGAGCGATCTGCAGGACTTCTTCACGGCCTTCGATGGCACATTCCAGATAGAAGGAATCGTAATCTACCAGATTGGCCTTCTTTACTGCGTAATTGATGGCAATATCACTTGCCAGATTCAGGCTATGTCCCAAATTCACACCGTCTACGAGGAGGGGTGTTTCCAGCACAGCCTTCATAACCATGGCTGCAGCGGTGGCAGTGTTTCTGTCTACTACAAAGTCGAAGTAGGGTTCCATACTCCGTTTTCCGTTGCCATTGGACGATTCAATGTCAGGATGGATCTCCGGATCCTTGATATCATCCATGGGAAGTCCGTTCTCCGGAGCTTTGTCGTAGGTCAGCTTCACATCCGTCAGAGACAGGACATTGGTAGTAGCGCCCTCGTATCCGTCATTATACAGAACAATGTAGCAATAGCGTTTTTTGTCCTCTGTTTCAGAGAAGGTGGAAGCATCTATATCCAGCGCATAATACTGAGCCGTTGCGCTGCTTACAGAAATCGTCTTACGGGATTCGATGGACATGAGCCCCGCTGCATCTGTACCCTCTTTAACCACGCCGGCAACAAGGGTGCCACCCTCCATGATTCCTTCTCTAATGGCTTTCACCCCAACGTCAACACTGACGGGCACATAGGTAGTAGAGATCTGCAGCTTAAAGGCAACAGCCTGACCGGGAGCTAAGTAAACCTCGTTCTTGGGACCCGCATTGTTATAGGTCTGAACATTCATGGCGTAGTGATCGGTGATCTGGATGCCGGCTTCCGGCTTTACGATAACGGTGGAGCCTGTGGGATTGCCGTCAGCATCTGTTACCTCAACGCTGGTCTCCGTGGGAGTGGTTGCCATATCTACAAAGAGAGCACCGGTGCCTGCATCTACCATGGATTTATACGTTTCTTCTGTCAGCAGGATATTGCGGATCTCCTTGACATGGGGATAGGCTTCCTTGTCGGAACGGTAGGCCTTAAGAACCTGTTCCGGAGTAGCATCCCCCACTCCCATGGGATCATAGATCCGCACTGCATCAAAGTAGAAGGTACCACCTCGGTTCAGGAACTCCAAAGAGGTTTGCACCGCCTTATTGACCCCAATGGTTACGGTATATTCCCCATACTCCAAACCTTGGACGGAAACAACAGGGATCTGATACAGTTTCAGTTCGCCTTTATTGTTGACTGTAAGGGTTTTAACTACCTCGTTTGTAGAGTTATTCTTAACCTCTACACGGATGGTGGCTTGATCCGGGCCGGTACGGCTGATGATATCAAAGCCCGTTCCGGTAAAATCAAAGGTGGCTTCTGTATAGTTGGTAGTCGTAGCATTGGCAATCCTAACGCCCTGACCTTCTACCACCCAGCTGCTGCTGTTAGACAGAGCGTCATCGTACAAATAAGAAGAATCGTAGCCGTAAACGGGATCGGGAGCGATCTCACCGGGTCCCACATAGATATAATCAATATCAGCTTGACCGCAGGTAGCTCCGTCTGCCGGATTCAGATACTGGAAGGCGAGGGCGATACCCGTAACCTCGGAAATACTCTTATAAGAATCAAAGGTGATGGGTGTGCAGACAGTCACATAGCCGCTCTCATCAGCATCCGTGGGATCAAAGTAGATTTTCGCTTCCTTGCTGTAATCCAAATCAGTCTGGTTGCTGCCGGCATAGGTGTACAGGATCACAGCGGCCTCATTGTCATTAGCCTTACTTGTGGTGGCAATCGTCTTGGTATCCTTTAGCTTGAACCGGATCTGGAAGTAGTCTCCCTCCTTAGGGGAATATCGCAGACTGTTATTTCGCATATCATAGGTATGGCCTATATACATTGCGTACCAACCATTAGCATCATCCGTGGGATGCAAAGGCATGATCATGGTTCCGTCTGCAACAGAAAGTTGATCTCTTGAATCGTTTGCCGGTTTGGTAGATTTACTGCCGTTCCAGTTTACCACTTGGGGATCATCGTAATTGGTTTCCATATAGCCATGGGTTCCATAACGCTCCCGGTCTATCTCCATATCATCGAAGCCGAAGAACAGACTGTCGGAAACGGGACGGGCCTCTACCTTGGGTCCCAGATAGATATAGTCAATGAGAGCATACCCTGAGGTACCAAAGTCGATATACTGGAATGCAGGGATCAGGAATCTAAGAAGCTCCGGAGCAGACCCGGCCTGCCAGTTGTGGTCTGCCAGATCATAGTCTGCCACGATCCATTCTTCATTGGCTAATTGCTCGTCTGTAATGGACCAAGTCCTTGCATCAGCATAATAGCCGGTGGTGCACCAACCATTGCTGGGACCGGTATAGGGGCTAAGATCGGGGCCGAATATGATACTACCATGGGCATCTTTCCCCGCGATAGGCTTACCTCCAACGATCTTGAACCGCATTTGGAAATGGTCATTTCCGGTCAATCTGTAATGTAGCATGGAAGAAGGCTGGTAGAGGTCCCCATGTGCAGGATAGGCAGATCCATAGTAATTCGTATTAACATAAGCTGCTTTGGGCACAAGCTTCATACAGTTGTCCACCATAGTGATGGTGTAGAAATCTTCTGTCCACCCACTCTTGATGTCGTAGTTCGCACCGCTGTAGAGACTGCCGCTGAAGCGTTCCCGATCACGGTCAGTATTGTTGAAGGAGATGAATACTGCATTATCCTCTGCGGCTCTGGTTGCCTCAAATTCCTCCTCCGGTCCTACATAGATGTAATCGATGAGGAGATAACCGCCGGTTTTGTATCGGATTCCTTGGATACAGGGATACAGATGGGTGATCCTTTTACTCGATGTGTAATAGTCCTCCAAGGAGAAGGTGTATTCTATCCACTGTCCGTTTATTTTCTCCAACTCGACGGATTGCCAAAGTCGCGCCATATCTGAGTTGAAAACAATACTGCTTTCTGTCCAGCCGAGACCAATGCCGATTTCAGCAACATCTCCCGGGATCTCATAGGCGTCTTTAAACTTAAAGCGCATCCTCACCACGTCCTGACTGTTTTTCAGGTCGTAGGACAGATTGGGCATTTTATTGGTGTTACACAGATCCTGCCAACCGTCAGACTTTGTAAAATGAGTGGCAGTGGGGACCATTTTCAGTGTGCCGTTTTGGATCTCAGGGGTAACCTCGGATCTGCTGGGCCAAAATCCCACAAGATCCACATTGGTGTTGCGGTAGAGCTCATAGGTGTAACGGTACTGGTCATTTTTGCTGTTGACAAAATCCATGTATATATTCCGTGCCTGGGGACTGCGGATCGTGGCAGAAACTTGGGACTCATTGGCAGTGACCTCGCCATTGGTGGCAAAGCCGGCATTCTTGGGTCCTACATAGATGTAGTCGATATCCACATAGCCCACAGAACTTCCCGACTGGTACAGATGGGTAAAGCGGAAGTACAGAGAGCGAATAGGGCCGACTTGCAGACATTCATTGAGCTTACCGGTTACATTGTAGGCAACGGTGATGTACTTACCGTTTTCTACGGTGTAATTGGGGTAGCAATAATAGCCCTTACCGTTTTGGTCAATCACAGAGAACTGGACATAGGGCTTCTTGTTGTTTCCTACGTTGTCTTTTTCGACGTTG
>JAZOXB010000080.1:0-4308 GCA_045659585.1 Faecousia sp.
CGCCCAGCTGAGCATGACCAAAGCCGTCGGTGCCGGAGGTCTTAGCCTCGGAAACGAAGGTGCCGTCTGCATAGTGAACGCCTTCGGAAACAGCGACAATGCAGTTACCGTTTTCCTTATAGATGCGGCTGACATCGGCAACAAACTTGTCCATGTCGAAGTCCACCTCGGGCAGGTAAATGAGGTCGGGGCCATCGCCGGAGAGGCTTGCCAGAGAAGCGGCGGCGGTGAGCCAGCCTGCATGACGACCCATGCACTCGATAATGGTGATCATGCCCTTATCGTAAACATGGCTGTCACGGGAAACTTCCATAAAGGAAGTAGCAATGTACTTAGCTGCGGAAGCAAAGCCGGGGCAGTGGTCGGTGCCGAAAAGGTCGTTGTCGATGGTCTTGGGAACACCGAAGACACGGCACTCGTAGCCTACGGACTTCATGTAACGGCTGACCTTGTTGCAGGTATCCATGGAGTCGTTGCCACCGTTGTAGAAGAAGTAGCGGATGTTGTACTTCTTGAAGATTTCCAGAATACGCTTATAGTCGGTGTCGTCCTTTTCGGGATCGGCGATCTTATAGCGGCAGGAGCCCAGTGCGGAAGAGGGAGTATGGAGCAGGAGTTCCAGTTCTGCGGGATCTTCCTTGCTCATGTCCATGAGACGGTCGTTGAGGATGCCGACGATGCCGTGGTTGGCGCCGTAAACAGCGGTGATGCAGTCTGCTTCCAGAGCGGTCTTAATGACGCCGTAAGCACTTGCGTTGATGACGGAAGAGGGGCCGCCGGACTGACCGATCACGGCTGCGCCGATGAGCTTGTTGTTAGACATTGATTGTTACCTCCATAAATGGAATAAAATAATTCCCATGTATTATATCACATTTCTGTCCTCATTGCAACAAAAATTGATCGTATGATTTGTGAGAAATTTGTTGCTTTTTTTACTGATTCATGTTATGATAGTTCATGATATGACCTTTGAAGGGAGAGATCTTTTTTGAACAATACCGAGATTCGTTTTCAAGACATTTTATGGGCACTGAAGAAGCACTTCGCATGGATCTGCCTTGCGACTTTGATCTTCACCATTGGTGCCTGGCTGTACACCAAGTACGCCATTACCCCCATGTACCGTGCAAGCCTTTCTTTCTGCATTTTCTCCAGCGAACGACAGGGCGAAGTCAACACCAACGAGATGGCAGCCGATGCTAAGCTTTCCGGCACTGTTAAGTACCTGTTGACCAGTCAGCCTGTTGCTCAGGCCATCAGCGATGAACTGGGCGGAACCCTCTCTGCCGATTCCATTTCCGCTATGATCACCGCTACCGCACAGGCAGATACACAGATCATCAATGTCTATGTAACCAACGCCAATCCCCAGTTGGCCTGCGATGTAGCCAACGCCGTTGCAAAGGCCGCACCTTCAGAAGTCTTGCGACTGGTAGAGGCCGGTAAGATCACCGTGGTCAATCTGCCCAAGGTTCCTACCACTCCCTACACCCCCGATGTAGCCAACAATGTTTCCGGCGGCCTCATCCTGGGACTGCTCTTGTCTTGTGCCGTAGTCATTGCCATTGCAATGCTGGATACCACCATTTGGCACGAAGAGGATCTGGAGCGGAACTACAACATCCCCGTTCTGGGTACTGTGCCCAGCATTACCAACGCACCCTCTAACTCCTACCGTAGCTACGAATATCGGAGGTGACCACCATGTCAAAATCCAGTTCTAACAAAAAAGCAACCGGTGGCAGACCTATTGCCCCTCACCTGTCCGCAGCCAGCCCCTTCGCCATTAAAGAAGCATATAACTCCATCCGTACCAAGCTCATGTTCACCGGCAAGGGTGAAAAGTGCCCCATCTTCGCGGTCACCAGTTCCCTGGCTTCCGATGGTAAGACCACAAACGCCGTCAACCTGGCTATCTCTTTCGCCATTGCAAATCAGAAGGTCCTGTTGATCGACGCCGATATGCGTAAGCCCTCTATCCATCGTCATTTCAGCTGCGATAGCAAAAACGGCCTCAGCGAGGTCCTCGCCGGTCTGACCACCGAGGTCAATCTCCGTGATACCGACACCGAGCATCTGCAGATCCTCACCGCAGGTCAGATCCCTCCCAACCCTGCTGAGCTTCTCAGCACCGATAAGATGGATACCCTGTTGGAATATGTCAGTGGCTATTTTGACTATGTCATCATCGACACACCCCCTGTTAACATCGTTACCGATGCCACCGTTCTGGCGGAAAAGGTCACCGGTTATGTTTTCGTCACCCAGAGCGGAAAGAACCACATCCGCGACATTACCGACGCAGTCCATCAGTTAGAGGACATGAATGCCAACATCGTCGGATTCATTCTGAACGACCCCTCTAACGAAGCAGAGAACCACTACGGCTACCGTTATAAGAGATATTATCGTAGCAACAATTACCGCTACGGTCCCGATGTCAGCAGTAAGTCCGATAAAAAGGACGGCTGATCTCTATGAAGCATATTGACCTTCACGCTCATATTCTTCCCAAAGCAGACCACGGCAGTGACAGTTTGGAGACTTCTCTGAAACAGCTGGCTCTTGCCAAGGAAGCCGAGATCCAAATTTTGGCGGCTACCCCCCACTTTTATCCCGGCTCCGATACGGCAGAAGCATTTCTGGAAAGGCGTTCCCGTTGTCTGGCTGAGCTGACCGCTGTACCGGATCTCAACGCTCCCGAGCTTCTTCCGGGAGCAGAGGTTCAGCTGTGTCGAGGGCTCAACCATCTTCTCCAGTTGCGGGAGCTATGTTTCCAAGGCACCGATGTGATCCTGTTGGAGCTTCCTCCCGATTTTCGCTTTAAGCAGTATGAGCGAACCTTAGAATCGATCCGTTATGATTGCAAATTGCAGGTCGTCATCGCTCATGTGGATCGTTATCCCGAGCTTGCGGAGCCTGTTTTGGATGCGGGCTTTATGGGACAGCTCAACGCTTCCTCCCTGTGCACCATGTTCCGCAAAAAGAAGCTCTATGATTGGATCGAGCAGGGCTCCATCGTAGCCTTAGGCAGTGACCTTCACGGCATAAAAACCGGCTACACCGAGTTCCTGAAGGCCAAGAGCAAGCTTGGTTCTCTCTATGGGGAGATCATGAGTCGTACACAAGCCCTATTGGGTAAATAACACACAAACAAACGCCTGTTGCAGGATCCTGCAACAGGCGCCATCATTTATTGTTCTCCATGGGAATAGTATGGCTTGGGCTCCGAAAGAATGCCTTCCGTAGCCCCGGCAGGCTCCAGGATCAGTGCCTTCATAAACAGTGCCTCAAAGGGACAAAATTCCCGAAAATCCCCGTACTCGTATACGACTCCTCTGTTGGAATATCGATTGAATACACGCCATTTTCCCTTCTCCGTCACAGTAGCCGCCATTCCATGGGCACCGCCAAAGGGATCGGCAAAACGAAGAACGGACAACGGCTCCTCCCCTACAGTAAAATGGCAAAAGGGAACTGTTCGATTCCAGCAGAATAATATGGCTACAGAACCGGGCTTCATAGCAGAAGTCAGTTCTTCGACAGTAGAGATCTTCCGAAAGGGAATCCGATTCTTTTTTAAAAATCCCATAGCCTCCCTCGCCCGGACACCGAAAAATCTGGGTTTCCAGATCCTGTGGAGAAAGTTACGGATCTTCATCACTTCTGCTCTCCGTCCTGTCATCAGAAGGGCGTTATAGATGGCGAGGATCACACAGCCGTTATGGCCCATGGTTCGCCAGCCAAAAGGCACCTTGGCATAGGGACAGAGTTTCTGCCCATTCACAGGTTGCAATTCGGATCCTATATTTTTCTGCATCAAATCTCTATCAACTCCCCGTGAACACAAAATCTTCCGCCATAGGGGGCACTGTACATCAAAGGGCTTTCTTCCTTCTGTGCCGCCACGGTCAATCCTTCTCCGTGACAGTCAGCGCTACCTTTACAGCAGACCCTTCTTCCGCATATTCTTAGGCACATAGTACCATAATTTCCGCCCTTTTGTCAACCAGGTAGTTTTCTCATAGTCTCATGTGTCGATGAAGCCATGCACCGTTGGTGTGAGGATTCTTTTGGAGAATAGAGGCTAAGTAATAGATAAAGCATTTTCGGTGTGCCGACCGCCCATAAGCAATTGCACTGCCAATCACAGTTTATCGCTCTGGTGGAGCGAATGATATATCTTCGATATGATATACCCTTCGGGTATGATATCTGCTATGCAGATGATATACGCTACGCGTATGTCGGTGTGGCTACGCCACAAATTAAAATAATGGGCTTTAGCCCATTTTATAATCCGTG
>JAZOXB010000081.1:0-17433 GCA_045659585.1 Faecousia sp.
CAGCTCCATATGGAAAAGGACGGACAGCCCTATGTTTCCAAGGTCGATACCTACAGCATTGCACAGTACGCTTATGCACAGCTGGATAAGGCAAGTGCCAAGGACAGTCTGAAAGCACTGTGTGCAGACCTCCTCCGCTACGGCAAGGAAGCACAGGTCTTTAAGTCCTACCGTACCGATTCTCTCGTAGATGCCGCCATGACCGATGCTCACAAGGCTTACCTCAGCGACGCGGAAGCTGTTACCTTCGCTACCAACAACGAGACCCTGAACGATTTGGCCAATCCCTCCATCATCTGGCTGGGTAAGTCTCTGAATCTGGAATCCAAGATCTCCGTCAAGTATATCTTTGAACTGGGATCCTATAGCGGAGATCCGGAAGAGCTGTCCATGAAGGTGCGTTATGTAAACCGTTCCGGTGTGTCTGTAGAAAAGACCGTTACGGGTATCGAGGTTTACGATGCCGCCAAGAACCGCTACTCCTTCAGCTTCGACGGTCTCTTGGCCGCAGAGCTCCGTACCGTAGTAGAGGTAGCCGTATACCACGGAGAAACCCGTCTGTCTCAGACCGTTCGTTACGGTGCCGATACCTATGCCAATAACAAAACAGGACAGCTCCTCGTTCTGTGTAAGGCTCTCTTCGCCTACTCCGATACTGCAAAGGCATTCTTCGGTTAATATGGAATACAAGCTATGGGTTGCCATAGGCAGCCCATAGCAAAAAAATGAAAAATCAGGAGGAATCTACAGATGAAGCGTTTTTTATCCCTGTTTCTGGCTCTGTGCCTATGTTTCCCCCTCTTTGGCGGGATCCTTCCCCGGACTACTGCCGCAGAGACTCTGACCTACGATGAGATCATCGCCGCCGGCTCTATTATCAAGCTGAACATGGACGAGAATATTCTCCCCACTACTGTCCCTGCGGGGAATACCACCATCACCCCTGCTCAGTTTGAATATTTGGCATGCCATGTGCTGATCGGGCTCAACAGCGGAACCACCACCGGAACGGTAACCGTTCTGCCTATGTCCGAGGCACCCAACCCTACCGGTACTGCTACCTCCGGCAAGGTGACTGTGGCAGATATTGCCGCTATGGCCGCCAAGATCATCCCCTTTATGGAGACCAACGGACACGGCCCCAACTATTCCACCAGCTCTGCCATCGGTCAGATGCACTACTTTGATGTCGTTTACACCCTTGCCAGAAACCTGTACTTCTATGCCGATAACGACAGACTTCCCAACTACTGCGAAATCACCAAATGGAAGGGCTCTTATGGTGAAAACATTCTGGTAGACATCCCCGGTATGGATGCGGAATCGACCCTGGCTACCACTCAGCTCTATCAGCTTCCTGCCAAGTACCCCCGTGCCAGCGGTGACTACTACCAGAACATGTCCTATGTAGTCAAGACCCGTCAGGGTAAGATCATCGTCATTGACGGTGGCTACAAGACCGACAACCATGATCCCAAGTATCTCTATGCCTTCTTGCAGGATGTTACCGGCAAGAATATTCCCCATGTAGATGCTTGGTTCTTCACCCACAATCACAATGACCACTACGGTGCTTTCCTGGGCATTGCCGATCTGTATCCCAACGGCATTACCGTAGATACTATCTATCACCGCTATCCCACTGCAAACGAGATCAACACCTACTTCTCCGGAGATAGCCCCTCAAGCAGAGTGACTGCTCTGAGCTATGTTCCCAACGCCGCCAAGAAGCTGAAGAACGCCGATGGCGGAGCGGTTAAAATCGAAACCCTGAACTCCATCCACTCCGGCAAGTGTAATTCCATGCTGGACTTTGACGAGGTTCACATCGATGTTCTCCTGACCTGCGAAGATCTGTTTAGAGAATGTGACACCGATACTACCAAGTATTCCGGCACTCTGGCAAACTCCGCAACTCCCGCATTCTCCAACAAAACTCTGAAACAGCTGGTCAGCACCAACTTTAACGAGTCCAGCACCGTGTTCCGTATGACCGTTCCCGGTAAGACTATTCTTATCACCGGTGATGCCGCCTTTGCCTGCGGTGTGGTTCTCCAGAAGTATCACAACGCCAACGCCTTGGACAACAGCCAATATTTCAGCCTGAAGTCCGATGTGGTTCAGGTTGCCCACCATGGGCAGGCAGGCCTCCAGAAGGCAACCTATGTAGCCATTGATGCAGATGTTGCCCTGTGGCCCGCACCTTCCTGGGTTTACAATGCTGCCCAATCCGCTACCAATGTCCGTACCTATTACGCAAGACAGTGGTTCAAGGCATGGGGAACGACCAACTATGTTTCTTACAATGGCCCCCAGACCTTTAAATACGGTATCATCCGTTCCGCAAACCCCATTTCTATTCCCGAAGAGCTGAAAGCCTATGTCTTTGATGCAGAATATTACGCAAACCGCTATGCAGATCTGAAGGAAGCCTACGGCACCGATGAAGCCAAGCTCTATGACCATTTCGTCAACTACGGCATCGAAGAAGGCCGTGCCGCTTCTCCCTATTTCGATGTAAAGTTCTACATGAACCGGAACACCCAGAATTTCCGCGAAACCATGAAGGGTGATTACGAAAAGGCCTTTAACCATTTCCTCACCAACATCGAGTCCACCAAACTCATGAAGTTGTCCGAGGCTTTTGATGCAGGGTACTATGCAGAGCAGAATCCCGACCTTGGAGAAACTACGATTTGGGGACTGCTGAAGCACTATGCAGAATTCGGTAGCAAGAAAAATGCCCCTGCATCCCATACCTTTATGGATCCTTCCGGTGTCAGGTATCATACTGACTGCACCATTATCCCCGGCACCGAAACCCTGAGCTGGGGTGCTCGTTGCGATGCCTGCGGCATCACTCTGGTAGAGCAGGAGACTATCGCCGTCCATACCCATACCGAAGTGATCGACAATGCCGTTGCACCTACCTGCACCGCTACCGGCCTCACAGAAGGTAAGCACTGCTCTGTGTGCGGAGAGATTTTCGTCCCTCAGGAAGTGATCCTTGCCACCGGACATAAGGAAGTCATTGACCCTGCTGCGGAAGCTACTTGTGTTAACTCCGGTCTTACAGAGGGCAAGCACTGCTTTACCTGCGGTGAAATCCTTGTTCCTCAGAAAATCATTCCTGCCAAGGGTCATAGTTATATCTATACCAAGGTGGATGAACAGACCCACACCGTAGAGTGCGAAAACTGCGACCTGTCTGAGACCGCTTCCCACACCTACGAAAACGGAAGCTGTATCTGCGGTGGGATCGAGTCCAAGGAGCCTATTACAGATGAGGCTATCCTCATCGGACACAGCCTGAATCTGGCAAGTGATATCTCCGTAAACTTTGCTGTTCAGGCATCTCAGGTTAAGGATTATGTAAACCTCAGATTGGTAGTTGAGAGACCTGTCTATACCAACAATGAGCAGACAGGAACCAAGACCGTGACCATCGAAGCTGTCCCCAACGGTAGCTATTACTACTTTACTCTTACCGGACTTACCGCCGTCCATATGGGAGATGTGGTTTCCGCTCAGCTCCATATGGAAAAGGACGGACAGCCCTATGTTTCCAAGGTCGATACCTACAGCATTGCACAGTACGCTTATGCACAGCTGGATAAGGCAAGTGCCAAGGACAGTCTGAAAGCCCTCTGTGCAGACCTCCTCCGCTACGGTAAAGAAGCACAGGTCTTTAAGTCCTACCGTACCGATTCTCTGGTAGATGCCGCCATGACCGATGCTCACAAGGCTTATCTCAGTGATATAGATTCCGTGACCTTCGGCAATATCAATCAGAACATGAACGATCTGGAAAATCCTGTGATCAACTGGCTGGGCAAGTCTCTGAATCTGGAATCCAAGGTGGCTGTCAAGTATATCTTCGACTTGGGAACCTATACCGGCAAGCCGGAGGATCTGACAATGAAGGTGTATTATGTAAACCATAATGGCACCGTATCTCAGGCTGTGGTCAGAGATCCCGAGGTCTACAATGCTTCTAAGAATCAGTATGCCTTCAGCTTTGACGGTCTCTTGGCGGCAGAGCTTCGTACCGTAACGGATGTGGCTATTTATCAGGGAGAGACTCGCTTGTCTCAGACGATCCGCTACAGCCCCGATACCTATGCAAACAACAAGACCGGTCAGCTTCTGACTCTGTGTAAGGCACTCTTTGCATACAGCGACACCGCAAAGGCTTTCTTCGGAGGATAAGGGAGAGAGAAAGGGGATAAGCCGTGGTCCTTTGGATTTTGGTATCCCAACATAAACTCACGACCCGAGTGGGGAAAAATTCTTCCCCACCCGGGCCGTTTTTTGTATCTGTAAATCACAGTTTATCACTCCGCCGGAGCGATAAACGGGAATTGGAACAACGAGCCCCACTCGGGTGATGGCCGAGTGGGGCTCATGATTTATGTTCTTCTGAGGAAGATCTCGCCGCAACGGAGGCAGGTGAGCTTGCTTTGTCCCTTTCCTATGGGGACGGAGTGGATCCGTCGACAGGCGGGACAGCGGAACAGACGCTTCTGTCTGCCGTAGCGGAGACGGATGCTGATCCGTTCCCGTTGCTCCGGCCAACGATCCATAAATCTGTGCTTCATGTTGCCTCCTCGGAAGTGGCCTTCTTAACTTCCTGCAAGATATGGGTAAAGTACACAAAATACTTGGAGAAGGACAGAAGGATCAGGGCGGAGATCAAGCATACATCAGCCACAAGGAACCATTGCGGTACGGTACGCCAGATCATGAGGACGAACATAGACAGGTAGATCACCACGGTACACAGCTTGCCGTACCAGCCTGCACTGAAGATCTTACCGGTACGCTTTAGAGTGATCCGTGCAAGGATGCCGATGGAGATCTCTTTAAATGCCATGATCCCTACGACCCACCAGAGCTTGACAGGGAGGATGCACAGGAGCAGTGCCGCCTGGGTCAGCTTGTCGGCAAAGGGATCCAGAGCCTTGCCGAAATCCGACACCAAATGGAAGGTTCGTGCGATCCATCCGTCTATGACATCTGTGGCTCCCGACAGGATCAGGAAAGCAATGGCACGACCATAGAGCTCACGGTCGTAGTAATATATGATCACCGGGATCAGTGCCAGACGGAAAAAGCTCAGTATATTAGGCAGAGTAAAGATCCGATCCGTATCGGAACTCTGTGCGATCTGTAATTGTTTGCGTTCTTCTTCGGTCATGATGGATTCCTCCTTTGGATAAAGTATGCCCATGTCTTTGGTGTATTTAATCCTATCACAGGAATATCAACTGTACATCAACTGTTTGTGAAATTTTCTTAATTATTGTTTCCAAATGACAAAGAATATGATATAATATAGGATGAAGAACTATTCGACATAAGTAAGAAAGGAGGGAAGGCACATGTTTCGGATCCTGGTAGCAGAGGATGATGATGCCCTTCAGCAGTTATTCTGTCGAGTGCTGAATCGGAACGGCTTCTCGGCGGTAGGTGTTCCCGATGGGCAGGCGGCTCTGGATCTTTTGGATCGGGAATATATAGATCTGATCGTATCGGATATCATGATGCCGAGAATGGACGGCTACGCCTTGGTGCAATCCCTCAGAGAGTCCGGGAATGATATCCCTGTGCTGATGATCACTGCCAGAGACGGTTTCCGTGATATGCAGTTCGGCTTCCAATCGGGAGCAGATGATTATATGGTCAAGCCCATCAATGTCAACGAGCTGATACTGCGAGTCAATGCCCTCCTTCGCAGAGCGAAAATGGTTTCGGAGCGACGGCAGGTGGTGGGAGGAACGGTTCTGGATTATGATTCCTTTACGGTTTCCGAGGATGGAGAGGTCTCTATCCTGCCGCAAAAGGAATTCCAGCTGTTATACAAGCTCCTGAGTTCCGGTGGGCAGATCTTTACCCGACAACAGCTTATGGATGAGATCTGGGGGCCGGACAGTCCTACGGAGCCTCGAACCGTAGATGTCCATATCAACAGATTACGGGATCGATTCCGTAACAGCAGGGACTTTGAGATCGTGACGGTGCGAGGCATCGGCTATAAGGCGGTGAAGACCAATGGACTCTAATCGCTATTCTCTGAGAATGCGGCTGTATTATTGGCTGATCGTTTTTGTAGTGGTGCTGTTGTCCTTTATCGGGGTTCTCAGCGTAGCCTACTATTTGGAAAAATGCGAGATCTTGCAGGATATCAGCGTCCTGACACTGGTGTCTCTGGCGGCGGTGTCTACGGTGATCTGTGGCTTTGTCAGCTACTTTGTGGGACGACGGATCTTGACTCCTATGGTCAAGCTCAGTGCTGCTTCTCGTGAGGTGGCAAAGGGAAATTACTCCGTCCGGGTCTCGGATTCCAGTAAGATGGAAGAGGTACAGACCACCTTCCGCAATTTCAATGCCATGATCAAACAGCTGGACAGCATTTCTACACTCAGCAACGATTTTGCGGCAAATGTTTCACATGAATTTAAGACTCCCTTGACCGCAGTGGAGGGGTATGCCATGCTGTTGCAGGATCCCACCTTGGGAGAAGAGGAGCGACAGGAGTATCTGGAACAGATCTTGACCAATGTCCGTAGATTGACGAAGTTGGTGGGGGATATCCTGCTTCTGTCACGCATCGAGAACAAGGGGCTGGCAGATGCCTATAGCCATTTCCGTCTGGATGAGCAGATCCGCAGAGCTGTGGTTCTGCTCCAGAACCAATGGATGCCCAAGGAGCTGGTCATTGACGGTGATCTGGATGAGGTCACCATCCATGCCAGTGAGGGGCTTTTGTCCCATGTTTGGGAAAATCTCATGAGCAATGCCATAAAATTCAGCCCCCAAGGCGGTACCATAGAGCTGCGACTTTTGGAGCAGACAGAATGTGTGGTCTTTACGATCCGAGATGAGGGCTGTGGTATGAGCCCGGAGGTTCGGGAACGGATCTTTGAAAAATTCTATCAGGGAGACACCTCTCACAAGGGTCTGGGACACGGCTTGGGGCTGTCTCTGGCAAAACGGATCGTAGAGCTTTCCGACGGAGTTATCGAAGTAGAAAGTGAAGAAGGTCAGGGAACTCTGTTCCGCGTGATCTTGCCTAAATAACAGAAAGAAAAAGGAGTTATGTAAACCATGCAAGCTATTATTACCCAGCTCTCTCAGGAGCTGAATAAGGATCCCAAGCATATTGAAAATGTCATTACCCTCTTGGACGAGGGAAACACCATTCCCTTTATTGCAAGATACCGTAAGGAACTCCACGGTGCTATGGACGATACGGCTCTCCGTGAGCTTGCAGATCGTCTCCAGTATCTGCGGAACCTGTCTCAGAGACGAGAAGAGATCCGCAGATCCATCGAGGGACAGGAAAAACTCACCGAGGAATTGGCGCTGGCTCTGGACAATGCCAAGACCCTGTCCGAGTTGGAGGATATTTATCGTCCCTATAAGCCTAAGCGTCGCACCCGTGCCACCATTGCTAAGGAAAAAGGTCTGGAGCCTCTGGCACAGCAGCTCTTTGCCCAGGGCAGAGATCTGCCTCCCGTAGAAGAACTGGCGGAAGATTATGTAAACCCCGAATTGGGTGTCAATACGGTGGAAGAGGCTCTTGCAGGCGCTTCCGATATCATTGCGGAAATGATCTCCGATGATGCAAACATCCGTAAGGAGCTCCGCAAGGTCATGCAGAAGCAGGCTGTGGTTCGCAGTGTCGTAGCCAAGGATAAGGAAGAAGAGGGCGAGGTCTATCGCCTGTACTACGACTTCGCACAGCCCTTGGCAAAGATCCAGGGACATCAGGTTCTGGCATTCAACCGTGGTGAACGGGAAGGTTTCCTGAAGGTCACTGTAGAGCTGGAGCAGGAAAAGGCACTGATCCCCATTCGCCGAATCGTTCTGACTCCCGGTAGCAGTGCAACGGCCTTTGTCCGTGCCGCCGCCGAGGATGCTTATACCCGTCTCATCGCCCCCAGCATGGAGCGTGAGATGCGTACCGCTATGACCGATGCTGCCAATGAAGGTGCGATCCACAATTTCGCTCTGAATCTCCGTCCTCTGCTCATGCAACCTCCCGTAAAGGGGCATGTGACTCTGGGTTTGGATCCCGGATACAGCCACGGCTGTAAGTGTGCAGTGGTCGATCCCACAGGTAAGGTTCTGGATACCGCCGTGGTATATCCCACTTTCTCCAAGGGCAAGCGGGAAGAAGCCATTCGCACATGGGCAGACCTGATCCGCAAGTATGGAGTAGAGCACATTGCCATCGGTAACGGAACCGCCTCCCGTGAAACGGAAAATGCGGTTTGTGAGCTGTTGGGAAGAGTCAAGGGTGTAAGCTATATGATCGTTTCCGAAGCCGGTGCTTCTGTTTATTCCGCATCTAAGCTGGCGGCAGAGGAATTCCCCCAGTATGATGTCAATCTCCGTAGTGCGGTATCCATTGCCCGTCGTTTGCAGGATCCTCTGGCAGAGTTGGTCAAGATCGATCCCAAGGCTATCGGTGTGGGACAGTATCAGCACGACCTGCCGGAAAAGCGGCTGGATGAGAGCCTTGCAGGTGTTGTTGAGGACTGCGTTAATGCGGTAGGTGTTGTCCTGAATACCGCCTCTCCCTCTCTCCTCCGTCGAGTATCCGGCCTCAATGCTACCATCGCAAAGAATATCGTTGTTTACCGTGAGGAAAACGGTGCTTTTACCACCCGTAAGCAGGTTCTGAAGGTTCCCAAGTTAGGCGCCAAGGCCTATGAGCAGGCTGCCGGCTTCCTCCGTGTACCGGAAAGCAAGCAGATCTTGGATAACACCGGTGTCCATCCCGAGAGCTATGAGGCGGCAGAGAAGCTTCTGTCTCTGTGCGGATACACCCTATCCGATGTAGGTTCCGCCGCTCTTGCCGAACTGAATGCCCGTTTGGAGGCTTACGGTGTGACCAAGGCGGCAGAAGAATGCGGAGTCGGTGTTCCCACCCTCCGAGATATTGTCAAGGAGCTGACCAAGCCCGGCAGAGATCCCCGCGATGAGCTGCCCCCTCCCATTCTCCGCACCGATGTATTGGAAATGAAGGATCTGAAGCCCGGTATGGTTCTCACCGGAACTGTCCGTAATGTTATTGACTTCGGCGTATTCGTAGATATCGGTGTCCATCAGGATGGACTGGTACACATTTCCCGTGTATGTGATAAGTTTATCAAGCACCCCTCTCAGGTCGTCAGCGTAGGCGATGTTGTTAAGGTGGCTGTATTAGAGGTTGATGAGAAGCGGAAGCGTATCAGCCTGACTATGCGTGACCTTCCCAAGGAATGATCCGGGGAATGGGTCGTGATTAGGAGGTTTTTCTTTGAATAAGATCAGTGTATGTATTCTCTTCGGTGGAATTTCCCCGGAGCATGAGGTATCCCTCCGCTCTGCGGAGTCGGTTCTTAACAACCTGGATCCCGAAAAATATCATATTTTCCCTGTAGGTATCACCCGCAACGGTGAGTGGATCCTCTACGGCGGAAAGGACTACAGTACGCTTCCCACGGGGCAGTGGCTCCAATGTGAGGCAAATCGTCCTGCCGCCATTTCTCCCGTACGGGGTCAGGGACTTCTGACCTTTGAGGAGGATTGTGTGGTTCGTCAGCGGATCGATGTGGTGTTCCCTGTGCTTCACGGGGAAAACGGCGAAGACGGTTCTGTACAGGGACTTCTGCAGTTGGCTGGGATCCCCTGTGTAGGCCCCGCTGTGGCTTCTTCTGCAACCTGTATGGATAAGACCCTGACCAAGCTGGTCTGCGATAATGCAGGGATCCCCCAGGCAGCATGGGAACTGGTAACTGCGGAATCTCTGGAAGGCCATGTGGAAAAGGTTCTGGATCGGATCGAGGCGCGGTTCTCCTATCCCGTATTCGTCAAGCCTGCAGGAACCGGTTCTTCCGTAGGCGTAGCCAAGGCGAAGGACCGGACTGCTTTGGAAAAGGCTCTGAGAAATGCGGCAAAGTTCGACCGCAAGGTTCTGGTAGAGGAGTTTATCCATGGCAGAGAGGTAGAGGTTGCGGTTCTGGGCAATGATTCTCCTGTGGCATCTGTTTGCGGCGAGGTAGACTCCGGTGCGGAATTCTACGACTATGAGGCAAAATATATCTCCGATACCTCTACCCTTTATATCCCCGCTCGTATTGACGAGGCAATAGGGGAGAAGGTAAGGGAACAGGCCATCCGTGCCTATAAGGCTCTGGGATGCAGGGGCTTGTCCCGTGTAGACTTCTTTGTTACCTTTGAGGGGAATGATATCGTATTTAACGAGATCAACACCCTTCCCGGATTTACTTCTATTTCCATGTATCCCAAGCTTTTTGAAGCCAGCGGGATCCCCTATTCTCAGCTTTTGGATCGTCTGCTGGAACTGGCAGGGGAGTGAGGTTTATGAAGCAGAAGGTTCTGGTGCGGATCCACAGCGAACAGCAGTATGAGGATCAGACACCGGATGTGTCCGAATTTATGACCGTGGGAACCATGGAGCAGACCGATAAGGGGATCGTGATCTCCTATGAGGAATCGGAACTGACAGGTCTCCAAGGGACGACCACTACCTTCCGATTGGAAAAGGATCGGATCCTCCTGAAACGGGAGGGGGCCTTGCGATCGGAAATGGTCTTTGCCATTAACCAAGAGCATCGTTCCCTTTACGATATGGGTATGGGTGCTCTCCTGATCACCGTTCGCACCATTGTTTTGGTGCAGGCTATAGATGCAGGTGGCGGATTTGCCGATGTGATCTATGATGTGATCATCGAAGATGGCATTATGGGTCAGGTTCGCTACCACATTGATGTGGTACCCACTTGACTGCAAAAACCCTGTTCGTTTTACCGCTACGGGTGGGGAATGAACCATGACATTGTAAATTGAAAGCGTGATTGAAGCTGAGGGGCCGTCGTATTCGACTTCCCTCAGTTTCGTTTAGAAAGAGAGGAAGGCACTATGGCAAAAATACTTTGCAGATCGAATGGCGAGGTAGGGCAGAAGCCAAGGGTGTATTTCACCTGCCATCCGGATGACTTTGAGAAATATTTTGAAAAGATCTTTGAGGATCTGTCTCAGAGCCATAATGTGGCCCTTTTCTATACAGAGGATATGACTGAGGAGATCCCGGCGGAGGATCTGGAAACGGATCTGGGCAGAAATAACTTGTTTGTGGTTCCGGTTACCTTCCGATTGATGCGGGAACCCAATCGAGCTATGGATCACGACATTCCCTATGCTATGGCTCAGCATATTCCCATTTTGCCTTTGATGATGGAGTCGGGGTTGGAGGCTGTGTATTCTCTCCCTAACCGATTCGGTAGTTTACAGTATCTTAATCCCTTTAGCAGTGATATGACAGAGATCCCCTATGAGCAGAAGCTGGAACAATTTCTGGAGAGCGTTCTGATCAGCGATGAGTTGGCGCGGCGGATCCGAGATGCATTCGATGCCTATATCTTCCTGAGCTATCGGAAGAAGGATCGTCGCTATGCCAACAGCCTGATGAAGTTGATCCACAACCATCCCGAATGTCGGGATATCGCCATTTGGTTTGACGAATTCTTGACGCCGGGGCAGAGCTTTACCGAATCCATTGAGGAGGCCTTGGAGAAGAGTGAACTCTTTGCCCTTTTGGTCACGCCCAGCCTTTTGGAGGAGCCGGAGGGAAAGCCCAATTATGTTATGAGAGAAGAGTATCCTCGGGCGCGGGATCTGGGCATGAAGATTTTCCCCACAGAGATGGAGAGTACGGATCGTGAGCAATTACGGGAGAAATTCCTGTCCCTGCCGGAGTGCGTAGACCCCAATTCTCCCACCTTCCGCGAACAATTGATGGAAGCTGTCGCCCGTATGGAGATTCGGAGAAACAGCGGTGATCCCGATCATGATTTTCTTATGGGCATGGCCTATCTGGACGGTATCTATGTGGAGGTTGACCGAGAACGGGGACTTTCTCTCATCACCTCTGCCGCAGAAGCGGGTCTGGAAGAAGCTGTAGAGGCACTGATTTTTATATACAGAGAGGGTCGAGGTGTTCCCATCAACTACGAAGGGGATCTTCATTGGTCCCGTCGGCTCTATGCCCTCTGTACGCAGAAGTATGGAGAAGAGGCACAGTATACCCTTTTCGCCCTAAATAATTTAGGATATGCTTTATTACAAAGAGGCTATTATAAAGAGGCCTTGGAGTTAAACGAAAGGGCCTACACTCTGTATTGTAAGCTGTTTTCATCGGAGCATCCCGACACCTTGGCGGTTTTGCAGAATCTGGCATATGCTTACGGAGGAATAGGTGACAGCAAGAAGGCTCTGGAACTGAAGGAACAGGTCTATGCTCTATGCTGTAAGGTCTTGGGAACGGAGCATCCGGATACCCTGACCTCTTTAAATAATCTGGCAAGTGCCTATAGCGAACAGAACGACCATAAGAAAGCAAAGGAACTAAAAAGACGCAGTTATGACCTCTGTTGCAAGGTGTTAGGTTCGGAGCATCCGAAATCCTTGGTGGCCTTGAGCAATTTGGCAAGTACATATTGTGCATTGGGAGACTTTAAAAAGGCCCGAAAGATACAGAACCAAGTCTATGAACTGCAATGCAAAGTGTTGGGACAGAAGCATCCCAATTCTCTGAATTCCCTGAACAATCTGGCTACCTTCTATGGCAAGGATGGGGAGTATAAGAAAGCCTTTAAGCTACAGCAACAGGTTCACGACCTGCTGGTGGAGGCGTTGGGGGTGGAGCACCCCAAAACCCTGCTGTCTTTGCGAAGCTTGGCAATATTATACGGCTCCGTGGGAGAGCCGAAGAAGGCTTTGGAATTACATAAAGAGGTCTATGAGCTATACTGCAAGGTGCTGGGGTCGGAACATTCCGGCACCCTGGAATCCTTGGTGGGCTTGGCAAATGCCTACAAGGAATTAGGGGAATATGGCAAGGCCTTGGAACTGGAAGAGCGGGCATATGCTTTGCAATGCAAAGCTTTGGGAAGGGAACATCCGGAAACCTTACGCTCTCTGAGCAACATGGCGGTAAGCCACCTGAAGTTAAGAAACCCCGAAAAGGCTCTGGAACTTCAGGAACAGGTTTACGCCATGAGAAAAGAAGTTCTGGGCGAGGAACATGGAGATACCCTGATATCCATGAGCAATTTGGCAGAAAACTACCACGAGCTCGGGGAGCAGGGGAGAGCAATGGAATTGAGGGAACAGGTCTATGCATTGCAATGCAAAGTGTTAGGACCTGAGAACCCCGATACCCTGAACTCTCTGAATAATTTGGCATTCGGCTACAGCGAAATGGGTAACCATCGGAAGGGAATGGAATTGCAGGAACAGGTCTATCCCCTGTTATGCAAGGTGTTGGGTTCGGAGCATCCTAAGAGCATAGGTGCCTTGAACAATCTGGCGGCGAGCTGCTATGGCCTGGGCGAGTATAGGAGAGCACTGCAATTACAGGAACGATCCTATTTGTTGCACCGAAAGGTTTTGGGAGCGGACCATCCCACCACGCTGGTAGTCCTGAACAACAGAATTGCTACCCATATCAAACTGCGAGAGTATAAACAGGCACTGGACTTACAGCGACAGCTTTATCAATCCTACTGCAAGGCTTTGGGAACGAATCATCCTCAAACGAAAGCCGCATGGGATCAAATGGTGATTTTGCTCCGTTATTCTTGCGGCATGTGACTAAAGATATTGCAGAATGCTCCGATACGGCTTTCCCATAGAAATGTTTGATTTCTGTTGAAGAATAAACAGCTAAGATGTACAAATTCCCGTTTATCGCTCCAAGGTCGCGAATGATATCCCCCACAGCCGTGGGGAATGATATGCCTACGGCATGATATACCTGCGGTATGATATACCCCGCCATGGCGGGGCATGAATGTGTGCCCTAAAGGGCACGGATTATAAAATGGGCTAAAGCCCATTATTTTTATTTGTGGTGTAGCCACACCGCCTATATTATTTATTCTTTCGCTCTAAAAGAGCGATAAACTGTGATTTGCTTTAGAAAAATACGGTTGATTTCCCAAGAAATAATTGCTATACTATACTTATCTTATAAAGAAATTCGGAGGTGCTCTAAATGGCTCTGAAAAAAGCGATTTGTCCCTACTGTGAAAAGCAAATCATGGTGAACAACGATTCTCCTGTTTCCGTCTGCGGCATGTGCCGCAAATCCTTTCCCACCGGAGAAGGCCTCGATAAATATAATGCATATCTCATCGTTACCTTAGGAGATGACGCAACTTCCTTCCCCTTTGAATACCGTATTACCATCGAAAGAGAGTTTGACACCGTTGTTGGCAACGATATCACAGTGATTCTGATGATCAATGGTCGTCCTCATCCTCTTGCAAGCGGTGGTTATGTTTCCATCTCTACAAATGAAAAGAGCTTTGAGATCCCCTTTTACACAACCGATAATAATAACACCAAATTTGAAGGCGTATTCCGTGGTATCGCAAACGGAAGAGATATTCGCCTTCTGTGGCGTTCGGAACTTCAGGGTAAAACCCTTGGCAGGATCGTAGAGTGCAACAATCCCTCTGTTGCCTTACACGAAAAGCCCGGGTCCTGTGCTTGGTAAGGGGAGCAATACCTTTATACAGGAGGTCACGCTATGGCATATGATTTAGCAGGACCCTTGGTCATCGGCATCAGCTCTCGTGCTCTCTTTGATCTGGAACGAGAGAATGAGATCTATGAAACAGAGGGCTTACCTGCATACGAAGCCTATCAGGTAGAACACGAAAATGATATTTTGCAAAAAGGATCTGCCTTTCCCTTGGTCAAGGCCTTTCTGGAGCTGAACCGCCTACAGGAACAGCGTTTGGTAGAGGTTATCGTTATGAGCCGTAACAGCCCCAACACCAGCTTGCGGATCTTCAATTCCATAGAGGCTTATGGACTGGACATCACCCGTGCCGCCCTTAGCGGTGGTGGTGCCATTGCTCCTTATCTCCATGCCTTCCGAACAGATTTGTTCCTGTCTGCCTACGGTCCCGATGTGCAACAGGCCATTGACAGCAATGTTGCCGCAGGTATGATCCTTACCGGTAGTCCCTGTGAGAAGGAAACCTGTAAGGTAGAACAGATCAAGATCGCCTTTGACGGAGATGCAGTTCTCTTCTCCTCCGATTCCGAACGGATCTATCAGCAACGGGGCTTAGATGCATTCGCCAGACACGAAAAGGCACAGGCAAATGTCCCCATGGGAGAAGGCCCCTTTGCCAATTTTCTCCGCACCATTGCCCACCTGCAAGAAAAATTCCCGGATAGAGAGACGTCTCCCATCCGCACCGCCTTGGTTACAGCCAGAAGCGTCCCTGCCCATGAACGAGCCATTAAGACCCTCCGTCAGTGGGGCGTCCGGGTAGATGAAGCCTTTTTCCTCGGTGGCGTTCAAAAGAAAGATGTTCTGTCCGCCTTCGGTGCTCATATTTTCTTTGACGACCAATATGTACATGCCGGCCCCGCATCGGAAGCTGTACCCGCTGCAGTCGTACCTTACCGCGAAGGGCAGGATCCCCGGAAATAAAGTCCATATACCGAAACGGAAACCCCTTTTATAGAGAGGTTTCCGTTTTTTCATTCCTATAGGATTACATTTCTACCCGGATAGAACTACCCTTAATACTCTTTTGCACTCGGATTTTCTTGTGAATGGTTTCCGACAGAATGTCCACATGGGAAATAATACCGATCATGTCCGTATGTTTCCGGGTCATTTGCAGAATGTTCAGTGCATCATAAATTCGCTCTCCGTCCAGCGTTCCGAAGCCCTCATCTACAAACAGAGCCTCTACCCGTCCGCCACCTTGAGCCTGTACAACCCCGGACAATCCAATGGCCAAGCACAGGGACACGATAAATTTTTCTCCCCCGGACAGGGTTTTCACCAATCTCCCGGTTCCTTCGCCATAGCTGTGGACTGCCAGCTCCAGACCCTTCTTGCCCAAGCCTTCATCCGTGCGGCAGAGTGTATACCGACCCTCGAAAACCGTCTGTAAAATTCGGTTGGCTTCCTGAATTACAGAAGACAGCATCACACCCAGAATATACCGCTGAATCCCGTATCCGTTGGAACCCTTTAGCATCTTTACAAAGGCCTTTCTTTGTTCCAATGCAAGATCTCGTTCTCTATTTTTCTCTTCCCGAAACTTTAGTTCCAATAATTGATCCTTCTTAGAAAGAATGTCACGTTGTTTTTCGTAAGCAGTGTTGTAAGCAAGGTACTCATCCATCAGGATGCTTTGACTGCTTTGCAGTCCTTCTAAATCGGGGAGTTCTTTTCCTTTCAACTCTTGTGCTTTATTTTTATAAGCCACCTCCGCCTTTCTAAGTCGCTCATCATATTCGGCACAAATTCTGACGATTTCGATTTTCTTTTCTGAATCCAAACAAGCAGAAAGATATTCCTCATCACTTTCAAAGCCCTGTTCCTTTCGGGCTGTTTCCCATTTTTTCTTAGTAGTTATCCATTTTTCGGCCTCTAATTTTTCTTCCTTCTCTATTCTCTCCAAATTACTACAAGCTATTATATTTTGAAATTTTCGCTCTTTCTTTTGATTTGTAAGTCTTATTTCTTCTGTAAGATAGTCCCTTAATTCGTCGGATATGGAGCCTATTACTCTCCGTATTTCCTTCATTTCTTCTTCATACCTATAACGATTTCCTATATCCGGAGAAATCATTCGTCCCAGTTGGAAATTCAATTCTACTAATTCAAGTTCACAAATTTTATCGCATAGGAATGAAAATCTTTCCAATTTCATACGGAGTTCTTCTTCATTTTGCAGAGGGTGGCTCTTTTCTCCCTTGTACTTTTCCCATATCCTTTGCTTTCTGTGATCTTTCAGTTTGTCTTCATAGTCTTTTATTTGCTTTTCCCTTGAATTACTGCTCCGTGCATTCTGTTTCATCTGCTTTAAGATTTCTTCGTATCTTTTTTTGCCCGCCCTATATGCTTTATAAGAATCCTGAAGGAGTTCCGCACACCCTGCTCTCTCTAATCGTCTGCGTTCTCTCTGTATCTCGTCCTGACGGGATAGGATCTCATCCAATTCCTGCTTTTTGCTCTGCAGATCCGCAAATTCTCGCGCGAGGACCTGTGCCTTACGGATTTCTTCTACCTTTTCTTCATAGATAGTTTTTGCGGTCAACATTTTCTCTAATAATTCGCCTTCCCGACTTTCCGCAGCCTCTATAAAATCGGATAGTTCTTCTACGGTTTCACATCCATTCTGCAACAATCTTCCACGGATAAAAGCTCTGTCTTGTGCCAAAGTCTGTTCCTCTTCAGCAGCAGCTGCTTCCAGTTTATTCACAGCATCCTCCCAGCGTTGGGTATGGAAAAGAGATTTCAATATTTCTTCTTTCTGGCCGGAAGGGGACATAATGAACGTCTCAAATTTCCCTTGGGGAAGGATCACAATTTGACAGAATTGT
>JAZOXB010000082.1:0-3607 GCA_045659585.1 Faecousia sp.
ACTCGTAGAAATCAAGTAAGCGATACGTAGCACATCTGGAGATGCTGTTTTTTCGGAAACAGAGAGATGATTTACGTTAAAACATTGAGTGAATACGGAAAGATAACTCGTGGTCATAAATAGGCGTACCCGCCGTACCCGCCGAAGGGAAAAACCTCGGTGGGTACATCAAAAACTCGTGGTCATTCCCCGCGTACCCGCTGTACCCGCCGAAGAAACGTGTGAGAGCAACTGAGATCGACCGGAGAACAGAAACATTGCTGTATAGTAGAGCGTAAACCATTTTGAAAGGAGAAACGCTCTATGAAAACAGTAAAATGCAAGACCCCTGAGGGGAAAACCCGTTATTACCTTGCGGATGAATCAGGGGCTCCAGTACAAGTCGTGCTGAACTATCTTAAGTTTCGGGATCATCAGGGATTGGCCAGGAACACGCTCAGACTCAATTGCTACCAGCTCCAAAGCTATTTCACATATCTCGCTGAAGCAGGCGTAAGCTACGATCAGGTAAACATTGATGATCTGGCAGAATTCATGGCCTGGCTCAGGAATCCGCTGATCCTCACAAATCTGATCCAGTTCCGCTTTGAACCGGCGCATAAAGAGCGGACGATCAACGAGACGATAGATACAGTCATAGATTTCTATGAGTATTTGGCGAGGAGCGGAGAATTTGAGAAACGACTGTCGGAAAAGCTTGTAAAGTTCGTGATGAACTCCGGCAGACACTACAAGGGATTCCTCTATGGGATCGCAGATCATCGTCCCGTAAAGAGCAATGTGCTTAGGATGCCCGTACCACAGCGTGAGATCAGGAGGATAAGCAAGGAAGATACGATCAGCCTGCTTGATGCATGCACAAACATCAGGGACTACTTCCTGCTGTATCTCCTGTTTGAGACCGGGATGCGTATCGGAGAAGCTCTGTCATTATGGCTTGAGGATTTCAGCATTGATGATCTGACGATCTCCATAACTGACCGCGGAGAGCTTGAAAACCTTGCAGAGATAAAGACAATTCACAGTCCGAGGAAGATAGACTGCACGCAGACGCTTACAGACCTTTTTGTCGCGTATGTCTGTGAGATCCACACGGAAGAGATCGATACAAACCATATATTCGTAAAGCTTCGCGGCAGTAACGCCGGCAAAGCAATGGATTACTCTGACGTGGACAATCTCTTCAGAACACTGCGCAGAAAGACCGGGATAAAGATCACACCGCATGTACTTAGGCACACGTCGCTGAGCCTTCTGTATGCTGACGGATGGCAGCCGGAATACCTCCGCATCAGAGCCGGACACAAGAATATATATACGACTCTCAACACATATATCCATCCAACAGAGGAGGAACTTACCAAAGAATTTGAAAAAGCATCACCGAACCTGTCCAGGCCGGAGATCCCGGGAAAGGATGGTGATCGGTAATGCAGCGATACAACAGCACATCGCTGGCCTTTTCGGAAGATATCCTGGATGCAAATGGCTTTGAGAAGATAGAAGAATACCTTTCCGCTGAAGGTGGATACTGGCTGAAAGAAGATCTATGGGAGGTAAATTCCGGTAAGTTTGAAGAGCGCGGGATCGATATGGGCGACCGTAAAAGAGGGAGCATTGCAGACTTCACGACGATCAGGTCATATACGATCAGAGCCGAACTCAAATACTGCATACTAAAGATTATCACAGATAAAACGATCAAAGCTGCTGTATTTTCCTGTAATTACAAGTCTGTTGTGATCGATCTTGCAGATCTTTTGACTGGCAAAGCAAAAAACGGAAGTCTTGCGGGAATTATGATCGAAAGCGGTGCAGTTGCAACCGTGATCCCACAGGCACATCGTCAAAGATATGCACGATCAATATTGAATACCATTGAGATCCTGCTTGAAGAAGTGTATGGACGTGGAGATGAGACCGAGCGTAATGTCTGGAGGCCAAAACGCATACCGGGCGCAAGGCTTTCAGCCACTCAGATGAGGACTGCAGGTCCGATGCATTTCGAGGATATCCCCGAATATTACAGAGAGAGCATCAAGAGATACATGAAACGTCTGGTAATAAAGAGAAGCTGGACGCATTGCTCAGAGATGCTCAGATACATAAGGAATTTTTTCAGACTGTTTTATGAGAACGGATATGACGATGGATTTCTTGTAGAACTGAACCGCTACGATGTGGAGAATTACCTTGAATGGGCAGCAGCAGAATACGAAGAAACAAATGCGACCTATGCAAGCAAGTCAATCTCATTCATAAGACAGTTCCTGGATTACATACAGATGGCGGAATATCCGCAGGCACCGAAGAAGGATATATACCGACTGATCTTTGATGAGGACATACCACGAAGAGAACGCCTTGCAGACACATTCGAAAAGATCAAGTATATCCCGGGACCGGTGATCGTACAGCTCGATGCGAATGTCTCGGCGATAGAACCTGAAAGGATGCAGCCTCTGTATGTGCTTCTCAGAGAGAGCGGCTGGCGTGGAACCGACATACTGAACCTGCGTTACGACAATTGTCTTGACTATGTATGGAATCAAGCTGAGGGAAGATATATCCCGTATCTATGCGGAGAGATAACAAAGACGGGGATCCCTTTGCTGAAGATCCCGATCAGGGAAGATGTAGCAGAGATGCTGGAGGATCTCATAAAGGATGCGAACGCAAAGAGCAATGAGGTAAACAATCCTCATAAATATCTGTTCAATACGTATGAAGGAACAAACATGGGGCTTCCATACAGCAGAAAGGACTTTGCTGATGCTGTTCAGGATATGATCGAGCGCAAAGATATCCGGGATGCTGACGGCAACATATACCATTTCAAGGTGCATTCACTCAGGCATACAAGGGCGTCAGAATACGTAGATCAGGGAATGCCGATCGGAGTGATCCAGAAGCTGCTTGGACACTGCAGCCTGCAGATGACGCTGCATTATGCGAAGGCATCTGAGGATTTAGTCTACAGGAAGTGGAAGGAAAGCACGGAACTGGGAAGTCTTCATCTTGGTGTTGTGCTTCCGGGCGTTGACGCAGAATACACATCGGATACAATCCATTACGAGAAGGTAAACAAAGGTCTGGATGCCGTGAAGGTCCCTTTCGGAGTTTGTTTCAAACCGTCAAAACTGGCATGCAGGACACAGCTGAAACACTGCCTTGAATGCGCCAATTTCTGCAGTAGCCATGAGAATGAGACTGAATACAAAGATGAGATCCGCCGGGTTGGCGAATTGATTGCAATAGCCAGAAGGCTTGATCGCAAAGAGTGGATAGATAAAAACGAAGAATACCTGCAGCTTCTGCTGGCAATGCTGGACAGAATAACAACGGAAGGCGTTGTACATAAAAGCGGTGCATTGAGGGAGGAGTCCGATGCCTAACAATGAGAACCTCCAGAAAAGCAACGAGAAGCGTCAAGCTGAAGCTAAGGCAAAAGCGATGAAAGCCATCAAGAAGATGTGTGCAGAAGGTGAATCGATCAATTTTGCAGCTGTCTCTAAGAGCAGTGGAGTG
The DNA here is from genome assembly GCA_045659585.1 of Faecousia sp. GTDB lineage: Bacteria > Bacillota > Clostridia > Oscillospirales > Oscillospiraceae > JAZOXB01. The sequence continues at coordinate 3,529 of JAZOXB010000082.1, forward strand.
TCCAGGCATTTTCTTTATGGTAATGATGAAATCCGCAGCACCATAGAAAGATACAGAGAGGCTGAGGTAAACGCTCAGA
>JAZOXB010000083.1:0-6136 GCA_045659585.1 Faecousia sp.
GGTCTGCTTGTACTCAAAGTACTTGGTGGTAGTAGAAGCAGCAGAGGAATCATAGCCGGTCTGGAGGGTGGCGGTGATCTCTGTGTTCAGAGCGGTGTTGTGGATATTGTAGGCCTGTGCAATGATCAGATTGGAACCGGAACCGTAAGCGGTCTTGCCGGTATCGTGAACATCACTTGCAATAGAGGGATTGGAGTAGGGGGCGCAGTGCCAATTCTGGCGATAGGTGTGGGAATTGGAGTTGGAAGGCACCACCTTATCCGTAACCACCATCAGAGAGCCCAAGCCCTTAATATAAGACACGTTACGGTAATGGGTGAAGTTGGTAGTGGCATTTGTCCATGCCCGGATGTTGGTCACACCGGCATTGGAGACCATGTCAATATTGCCCTTAGAAGCCATATCAGACAAATTCTGTGTCCAAGTCTGGGCGACACCGTCGATCTCGATGGTGTTATGGGACTTGGTCTTGGAATTCTGGAAGCTGTAGTGGGCATGGGCAGAGTCATAAGAGGTCATACCCGTATCGGTCAGCAGGGATCTGCCCCCATAGTAGAACAGCACGGCGTTGGCATCTCGGTGGGCGTGATTGCCGCCGATCTTGGCATTCATGAAGATCATGGAGTCTGTGGAATCCCAGCCGGTGCGGTCTGCGACGACTTTAATGTTGTCGTACTCCCCGTAGGTATCGGGAGCGGAGCCTGTTGCATGGTTTACATAATATTTCAGTTCCTGTACCGTCTGGTTGCTGTCCATAGTGTTGCCGATGGCATCGAGAACCTTCTGTACAGCGGGCTTGGTAGCCGCGGGGCCGCCCTGTCCCCAGAAGGGAGCAGTACCGTTGGGCATGGTGCAGTCCACCAGATATTTTGCCAAGCCTACCAGCTTTCCCTTAAAGGTAGCGGCAACAGCTGTGGTATCTCCTGTGGTGCTCATGGCGGTCAGCAGGACGCTACTCCAGTTAATAACCTCGGAAGGATAGCCGAAGGTGACTTCGTTATAAGAACCGTCGGAAGCGATCAGGGCATTGACCACCTTAGGCTGACGGGCATTGTAATTGGTTCTCCAAGTGCTTGCCTTGGCAAATTCCGGGAAGAAGCCGAAGCTCTGATAGAAGCCTGCCAAATGCCAGAAACCGTGGTTGGTGTAGGCAAGGTCACTAAGAACGGAGTTAGAGGAATTGAACAGGGTAGCACCGCTGTTGAGATATACTGCTTCGTCATAGACCCAGGCAAGGATCTTCATATTCTCATCGGGGGTCAGGAGGCCGCTTGCCAACAGGTGCTTGTAGATATAGGGGAATTCCATAAGACGGTTAGCAGGCTCGATGCTGCGGTTGGCAGGCTTACCTGCGCCGGCATCGTTGATGAAGTCGATCATCAGGTTCTTTGCGGTGGTCAGATAGGTCTTGTAGTTAGAAGAGCTTGTACCTGCGGCAGCGGCACTCTGTACCAGAGAGCTGACCTCATAGAATCGGGTGTTGTAGTTCAGCCACTCATTGGGTGTACCGGAAGGTTTCGTCCATGTAAATCCACCGGAAACGCCGTTCCAAGAGAAATGACCGTGACCGTTATTATTGGTCAGCCAGTTCCATGTCAAACCGGATTCCGTCCAGTTGGTGCTATAGGCTGTAAAGACCGTAAGGCGAAGCTTTGTCTCGCTACTACTCATTCCGGAGCACTTGGCATAGACGGAAAGGGTAATGTTCTTTACATTGGAAGGAATGGCGGCGGAGTCGAACTTCATATAAATCTTCTTGCTGTTGCTTCCATAGGGGGTCGTGCCGGAAACATCGTGGTGAGCATACAAAGTCGTAGCACTTCCGTAGTTGGAGGATGCATAGGAGCCTGCCCGTACATAAGTATCGGCAGTTGCATTGAGGGTCTTGGTAGTGCCGTCAGCCAGAGTAAGGATCAAACGAGGAACCATGGAGCTTGCCTCACCGGAGGGAATCAGGATCTCCCCGGTGGTTTTGTCTAACATGGACATAACATAGACCACGCTCCGATTGGTGCCCATGTTGAACCGGTATTCCTTGTAGTCCGTAGAGGTGATGTACTGACTGCCTGCGTAGTTCTCGGAGAAAGCAAATGCATTATAGGTTGTTAAGTACACCATAGCACTGCGATTAGGGGAAGCGGGTATGGGATCGTAGCCCTTGAACTTTTCTGTGTAATAGTTCAGAAGCTCCTGCTTTGCCAAAGTGTAGTCCCCGGCATTGACCGCAGATTGTACCTTGGGCATTTTAGACAGGGTAAAGGCCCCGAAAAATGCCGAGTTGGAGGTCAGAGTAACCCCTCTGGTTTCAGCTCCCAATGCCGAAGGCACCATAGCAAAAACCATACATAAAATCAGGAAAATACTAATGATCCGTTTCATAAAAATGCTCCTTCCACAGGAAAATTATGGTTACTTATATCATAATCCATAAACAGACTTTTATCAAGTCCGATTCTCCGCAAAATCACAGTTTATCGAGCTGTGATTGGGACAAAGAAAAGCTGTCTTGGGGACATTTCCTCAAGACAGCTTTGTAAAATATAAATTTAGGTTGCGGATTCGGCCTTGCCTTCCTTCAGAGCCTTCTTCTCAGCCTTAGTCTTGCAGAAATGCTCCAAAACAGGGACGAACATCACGCAGACAAGGCAAGCGGTGAAGCCACCGTTGTACAGCAGGAATCCACCGTGGAGATCCGGCACGCAACGAACCAGGAAGTAGTGGAGAACAGCTGCAACCACTCCCCAGAACCAACCGTAGGTTCCTGCAATGGGAGACAGGGCAGAGCAGAAGCACAGACCGATAACAATAGTCTGATTGTTGAGTAGGAACGAATATTCGGGACCGATCAACAGTCTCATGCCGTAGGAGGCAATGGCATAGCCCAGCATACAGGGCCATACATTCCGGGGATGGGAACCGGAACAGCAACCTGCCAGCATACAGAACACACAGCCCAGTGCAACCGCGTTAAAGTTGGTACCGATGAGGTTGTAGTACGCCAGAATGAACAGGCCATACACTCCCACATTCATAAGGAAAGTACCGTTGCCAAAAGCATCGGCATAATCCACACCGTGACCGGAGTGCTTCATGAGCTGCCAATAGTCCTTGGGCTTGGTGCCCATAAGGAGAGAAACAATCAAGCAGATGGCGAAGAATGCAATACAGAAAATGTTGCAAATCTCCGGAGATGCTGCCTTCATAGTTTCGGCGGCATTACCTGCAGGAATTTCCACACCGGGAACGGTATACAGGATACCACGGAGGAAGAATGAAATGATACCCACGGTCATAGCTGCAGAATAGAGACTGTAGCCCTTATGGGTCTTGGGGGAGTGGGATAGGGTAGCAGGGATCAGGAAACCTACCACCACACCAACTGCAACAGCATAGCCAAGTCCCGCCCAACTAAAGGCATGCTCGCTCACATCAGGATATCGGAAAAGCAAATCTGCATACAAAGGAGACAAGGCAGTGCTGAACAGCATAGAGTTTGTATGCTTTCCGGGAGCCTCTTTCTTGATCAAGCAGTAGAGAAGAACACCCAGAACACCAAACCACATATTCAGAATGGTAACGCCCCAGAAACCAAATCCCAGGGTCAACAGGAATCCCAGAACAGAAGGAGCTCCAGCCTTAGCACCGGGGAGGCAATACAGAAGCGTACAGGCCAAGCATACCAATGCAGTATTCAAGAATGCACCGGCAAAAGTGCTGCAATCAAAGGTATTTTTGGGAACCTTGCAAGTATGAGTGAGCAGTTCTTTTAGTTCATAGAACATTTTGTCCCGATCAGGACACAACACTGCCGCAACAAACAGAGCCAAGGTGCAAAGTGCGAAAAATAAACGGATAAAATCATGCTTGGAGCATTGATTCAGGCGCTTCATGAAAAATCTCTCCTTTTTGCAACCGATGAATCAACCGGCTTTCGATTGATTCATCGGATTTTGGTGTATTCTTAGCCGCGCTCTGCGGACTCGATGACGTGCTTCATGAGCACGGAGGTAGTAACAGCACCAACACCGCCGGGAACGGGGGTAATGGCCTCAACGATGGGCTCCACTTCTTCGAAGATAGCGTCGCCACTCATGCCACCCTTGCCCTTGGTGGTGATCTTCTCGGGGTTCCAGTTCATGGAAACGTCGATGACGATCTGGCCGGGACGGACAAAGTCCTTGGTCAGAGAGCCAAGAACACCGGCTGCGGAGATGATGATGTCAGCCTCACGGCAAACAGCGGCGGTGTCAACGGTCTTGGTATGGCAGACGGTAACGGTAGCGTTCTTGCCCATGAGCATCATAGCGGCGGGCTTGCCAACTACCAGAGAGCGGCCGATAACGACAGCCTTCTTACCGGTGCAATCGATGTTGTAATGATCCAGAATTTCCATGCAAGCGGCGGGGGTGCAGGGAGCAAAGCCCAGATTCTGGCCCTCGAACACGCCGGCATTGGACATATGGGTCATGGAGTCAACGTCCTTCTTGGGATCCAGACGGTTGCAGATCTCGTCCTGTGCGCCCTTCAGGTGCTTGGGCAGAGGACGGAACATGAGAACGCCGTGGATGGAAGCGTCTGCATTGGCCTCGTCAATGGCAGCCAGAACTTCTTCCTTAGTAGCGGTTTCGTGAAGGATGTAATTCTTAACAGCAACGCCCACTTCTTCGGCACGCTAGGTAGCACCCTTTTCATAGCTCAGGTCGGAGGGATTTTCACCCAGACGGATGATTCCCAGAGTTGCGGTAATGCCCTTTTCCTGCAGAGCGGCGGTACGAGCCTGCAGAGCGACAACCAGAGCTTCGTTTACTTCTTTACCAAGTAATCTCTTAGCCATTTCTATATCCTCCTATGATTAAGCGAAGAAACCGGCCTTAACGGTTTCGAAAATTTCATCAGCCAGCTTGCCGTACTTGTCCAGCATACCCAGGCACTTTGCGTTCAGTTCTTCAGCGACCTCGCGGTTCTTCAGGGTCTTGGTGTTGATGAAGACATTGAGGGAAGCGGCCTGGAGAGCGGACTTGACGATGACAGCGCCGCAGCCTGCATCGGAAACAGCCAGACGACTGCCCTTAGCGGCGAAAATAGCGATGGCATCCAGAGCCTCACAGCACAGCTCCATGATGTGAACGGGAACCTTGCAAGCAATGATGGTAGCTTCTTCCATGATAGCATCACGGTTGGGATCGTCCTTGGGGATGCCGTAAGCCTTTGCCAGGGGGATGAAGCCCTCTGCATCGGCGGGAACCTGATCCAGAAGTTCAGTCTGGAGAGCATCGCACTTTTCCTTCAGAGCAATGATCTCAGCCTCAACATCGGCATACTTCTTCTTGCCAACGGTGAGGGAGCCAACCATGTTGCCCAGAGCGGTACCCAGGGCACCAACCAGAGCGGCGGCACCACCGCCACCGGGAGCGGGTTCGTTAGAAGCCAGAACCGTAACAAATTCACGGCAGGACTTTGTAGTCATATCCATAGTAAAAGTCTCCTTTTTAATCTTTTTCTTCAATGGGAAGGGGGCTAATGACAGGCTTTCCTTCTCGATCCAGAAGCACGGTCAATCCACCGGCATAACCGGATGCATGGAACAAATAATTCACACCTGTCTGTGTATCTATCCAAATCTCATTTCCTCCGGAGAGACCGCTCTCCGAGAGGATCTTCACAAAGCGTTTTTTCTTTGCCATTTCATTTCCTCCCTTTTCCGTGTTCCGGAGTGCTTCGAAAACAGACTTTCGAGGATCTGCCGAGATATTTTATCTCAGATCTTGCCATGGAAACCGCAGGAATACGTTGTGTATTTCAAGGTTTTCTTAAGCAAAATATGGGGCAAAAGAGCCGGCAAAGACCGGAAGGATGTTTTGAGAAGTACCCTTAAGTAGAAAGCTCCGACGGGATCGCCCGCCGGAGCTTTCGTGGTTTCTTAGATCTTTGCAGAGGGGCGTGCCGAAGCTCTGCAAGACAAGTTAAGTATTAGAACAGGCCGCTTACCTTGCCGGTCTCGGTGTCAACATCGATACGGCGATATGCGGGATCGGAGCCGGTGCCGGGCATCATGGAGATGGTACCTGCCATGGGGCACAGGAACTTAGCGCCACCGTACTCAAGGATGTCACGGATGGGCAGTCTCCAACCGGTG
>JAZOXB010000084.1:0-17318 GCA_045659585.1 Faecousia sp.
TGTATTCAAAGTCTTGATGGAGTTTTCAAGCAAAGCCTCAAAGCTCTCCTCCGTAACAACATCAACATTCTTAATTTCGCTCATAGTGTTTTTGACCTCCTTTATTATCCACGCCGGCGTTGAAGCGCCCGCTGTGATACCTATTTTATGATAGTGCCGTAGCTGCTCCGGTTCGAGATCCGAACCATTATCTATGAGCAATACATTGGAACAGTAACGGCTACAAATCAGTGCCAGCTTTTTGCTGTTTGAGCTGGTCTGATCTCCAACGACGATCATTACATCAGCCTCGGACGCGATCTCAGCCGCCTCCGTCTGACGATTTTCAGTCGCCTTGCATATTGTATCAAATATTTTGTAATTTGTACACACCTTTTTTATATTTTTTTTGCAATTTTCCCATAATTTTTGCGTCCCCGTGGTTTGGCTGACCATTGTGAGGGGTAAATGAGGGTGGGAAGGGTCTGAATCCAGCCAATTTTGCAGTGCTTCATCATCCGGAAAGATCAGAGGAGAATTACACCATCCTGCAATGGCTATGATCTCGGGGTGTGTGGGTGTGCCGATAATGACAGGGATGCGACCTTCTTCATCTGCACGAGAAACAAGCTGATGGATCCTCTTTACGGAAGGACAGGTTGCATCGATGATCTCAACCCCTCGTTCCTGTAGAGCCAAAAAGCTGGCTCGAGGTATACCGTGGGATCGAATGATAACTGTTGATCCCGATGGGATCTGAGACGGATCGGAAGCCACGCTGACGCCACGATCCTCAAAATAGGATACCAAATGACGATTGTGGGCTATGGGCCCGTAGGTGTAAACTGTTTTGCCTTCTTCCACAGCTTGCTGAACAAGATCAACGGCTCGATTTACACCGTAGCAGAAGCCTGCTGTCTTTGCGATGGTAATATTCATTATGCTCCTCCCTTCTTCTGTTGGCCAAGGCTATAGACTTGATCCATCAGCTTCTTGGCGGCTTGCTCAAGTGCGACCGCATCCGGCTTGGGAGTATCGAATTGGGGAACATATGGGGTATCAAATATAAGATCAATGGGTCTGAATAGACCTTTATTCACAGACAAGTAAACAGGAACCAAGGGTGCCTTCATTCTTTGTGCGATCAAGATCGCTCCGGAGTGAGGCTCTACGGTTTTTCCTTTTCGAACACGGGTGCCTTCCGGAAAAATCACCAGTTTATTATTGTCTTTCAGGGTTTGCATAGCGGTTTTGATGGCGGTAATATCCGTGTTTCCTCGATCTACGGGGAATGCGCCAATGAGCGAAAAGAACCAACTCAAAATCGGTGATTTAAACAGTTCCTTTTTAGCCATTGTGCGAGGCAGTCTCTTTAACCTACACCATGCAAGGATCCATATAGGATCTGTAAAAGTGCTATGGTTGGCACAAAGAACCGCAGGCCCTTGGGGAATATTCTCTAGTCCCTTTATGCGAATTACAGGGTGGCAGATCCGTAGGCAGAATCGAGCTATCACAACCAAGATATGATAAGTGATCTGAGAGGCTCTCCCCTGCTTTTCATTCATGCCTTTCATGCACCGCAGGCCTCCCGAACCAAGGATACAACACTTGCAATGCTCTGTTCCAGATCCATATCAGAGGTATCCAATAAAACGGCATCCTCTGCTTGACGAAGAGGTGCGATCTCTCTCTGGGTATCTCTCAGATCTCGAAGGATCATCTCTTCCAGTACTTGTTCGTAGGTATCGGGAGCGTTTTTAGCCTGTAATTCAAGCCAACGACGCTTTGCGCGAACTTCTGCAGAGGCTGTAAGATAAATCTTAATGTCTGCATTGGGAAGAACTACAGTACCGATATCTCTGCCATCCATAATAACGGAATACTCACGAGCGACAGATCTCTGTGTCTCTAACAGAAAATCACGAACCATGGGGATCGCAGCCACAACAGAAGCATTCTGGGAAACCTCGGGTGAACGAATGAATGCAGATACATCCTCTCCGTCCAGCAGCATATGCTGTACACCGGAATCGTCCCAAATCGGTACGATGGATATGGTAGGAAGATAGGTTGCTACCGCTTCGGCATTCTTGGGATCAATATAGGATCTCAGAACTGCATAGGCTACTGTGCGGTAAATCGCACCGGTGTCCATATATACAAAGCCAAGTTCGGAAGCAACGCGGCGAGCGATCGTGCTCTTCCCTGCTCCTGCAGGACCGTCGATCGCTACGGAATAAACTTGTTTCATCATAAAGCTACCCCAACATAAAACTTAAAATATTATAGCCTAAAATATTATATTTGTCAACAGCAAATTTGCTGAAACTTTCGAAATTTTTTTACCCTTCTTCCCTGATTTGGGTACAGGCTTTTGCGGCGGCATAAGCAGTGGACCATGCGATCTGAAGATTAAACCCACCTGTATATGCATCGCAATCCAATATCTCCCCTGCAAAGTATAGCCCCGGGATCACTTTGGATTCCATGGTTTTGGGATCGATCTCTTTTACGGAAATACCGCCTCGGGTAATGATGGCTTCTTCGACGGGACGGGTTCCCATAACAGGGAATCGCATGCTCTTTGTATTAGTAAGAAGTTCTCTTCGCTGGGCTTTCGTGAGTGAATGCGCCTTTAGATCCATGGGGATCCCGGACATTTTCAGGATCACGGGGATCATAGAGTGAGGATACAGATCCGCAAGGGCATTCTCCATACTGCGGTTGGAATATTTTTCTAAATCACGGAGAAAACGAGCGTCTAATTTACCCTCATCTAAGGCAGGCTTTAGATCCAGGGAGATCTCATAGGTCTGAGCTTCTTTTAAGTGTGCGGAAGCGGATAAGGCCATAGGACCCGAAATTCCGAAGTGTGTAAAGAGAAGTTCACCAAAGTCCTTAAAGACCACTTTGCCCTTCTTATCGAGGAGTTTTAGCTCTGTGTTCCGTAGAGAAAGGCCCTGCATTTCGCCGCAAATATCATTGCTGACAATAGGAACCAGAGAGCCTGTAGGGGGAATGATCTTGTGCCCTAAGGATTCGACCATAGAGTAGCCGTCTCCGGTAGATCCGGTCAATGGATAAGAGGCACCTCCGGTGGCGAGGATAACTTTATCACAATGATATTCCCCCTGATCGGAAGCAACACCGCTGATCCTGCCGTCGGTAGTAAGTAGCTTGGTGACTCGACAGCGCTTCATCGTAATAGGAAGCTTGTCCATTAAGCGAGAAAATACCGCAATGATATCGGAAGACCGGTCAGATGTGGGAAATACTCGATTTCCACGCTCTACCTTCAGAGGACAGCCACCATCTTCGAAGAAAGCCATGACCTTTTCGGGAGGATAGGAAGTAATACTGCTGTATAAAAATCTGGAATTTCTGGGAATATTCTTCAGCACATCTTCCGTAGAGGCGTCATTGGTGTCATTACAGCGGCCTTTTCCGGTGGTGGCAAGTTTCTTGCCTATGCGATCGTTTCGTTCCAGCAGAAGGACTTTTGCCCCGTTCTCCGCCGCAGTTACAGCGGCAAAAAGACCTGCGGCACCTGCACCGATGACGATCAGGTCATGTGGAGTACCATTCGTATGAGTAATAGGCATTTTTAATATCCTCCATGGCAGTATTTCGTGATTCCCACTGTTTCGAGCACTGATTCTGCAAATGGGAAAATAGTGTACGAATTAAAGTTAAGCTTTGGGTGAAATCCGGTAGACTTCCCTGCTTTTGGGGAGTCAGTGTATACAAACAGACGGATTCTTTAGCATCCGTAGAAGGCAACTGATCCGTCAGAAGGATCACACCTACCTCTAAGGCAGAGCATTGCTCTATAACAAACTTGACAAGGGTGGAAAGCTCTCCCAACCCAAGGATCAAGATCCGGTCACCCTTTTGGAGCCGACTCATATCGTAAAACAATTCTTCCTTACAATGAGTGCAAAGGATCCTTACATGATCCATGACCTTTTCGGCTAAATATTTACACAGAGGCAATATAAGCTCTCCTAAAGGGGTTCCGAGAAGGTATAGTGTTCCGCACTGCTCCAAAGCTTTGGTAGTGTTTTCAATGAAGGAACGGGCATTTGGGGTTAAAAGCTGTTGCAGGCCTTGGATAGAGCTTATCGGTTCCTTAAAAAAGGGATCCGACTCCTCTGTGAGCGGTTGTTCCGATTGGGCTGTAGCTCCCGTTAGAAGCTGATCCTTCAGAACCTGTTGCAGACATTTCTGAAAGGAAGGAAAGCCCTTATATCCTAAATCCGAGGCAAATCGTACAACAGTGGATTCAGAGATCCGAACAGCTTTGCCGATCTGTGCGGCAGTTTGAAAAGCGGCTTCGTTCGGATTTTGCAATATGTATGTGGCGATTTGTTGTTTGCTTTTGGAGAAGGTCGAGAACTTAGCTTCTATGGTTTGAAAAATATCTTTTTCCATATCAACTCTCCTCTTTCAGGCGGAGAAGCTCAGCTTCGGTTAAGTGTCTCCAAGTTCCACGAGGTAGATCTCCTAAGGATATACTGCCCTCCGATACTCGGCACAGCCGTAAAACCTGCAAGCTTGCGGCTTCGCACATGCGTCGGATCTGGCGATTCCGACCTTCGTATATAGTAATAGAAAATCGTGCTTTGTCTTCTTGTACGCTGACGGTTTTTACAATAGGCTTGCGGATCCGATATCCGTCCAAAACAATGGGGCGACGAAGGTTATCTTCTGCACCTTCTAATTCTCCTCGTACTGTGACAATATAGGTTTTGGGAATATTTCCCTTGGGATGCATCATACGGTCTGCAAAGGCACCGTCATTGGTGAATAACAGCAATCCCTCGGAATCATAGTCTAATCGTCCGATGGGATATACTCTGCATCCGCAATCTATAAGTTGGGCTACGGTGGGTCTACCCTTTTCATCCTTTAATGTTGTTACATAGCCGCGAGGCTTGTGAAGCATTAAATAAACAAAGTTCTGAACGGGAGGTAACGGGCGACCATCGATCATGATCTGATCCTCGGAGGATGCACGATCTCCCAATTGTGCAACTCTGCCGTTTACGGTCACCCGTTTCTCAGTGATCCACTGCTCTGCAGTACGACGGGAACAAACTCCCCGGGAGGATATGATCTTTTGTATTCTCTCCATTGTATTGTGCCTCCCATTCTCCTTGTAATTTGCCTATGAGCAGATCTCCTATATAGACGTCAAAGGTTATGAATCCCCTATATCCCATAGGAATCATAGGGTGTCGAATTTTTAAAACAGGTTTTTCCCCTTCCCTGACACTGTAGGAAAGTTCCTCCCGGGCGAAGAGTGCTCCCATAGTCCCATCCATAAGGGGAACCTGACCCAAATAGGAGCCTTTTGAAAAGAGTATTTGAGATCGATAACAGGATTTTCCATAGGCGTATAAAGCCAGATGATCCTGCCAATCATTGCCATCTCGTATAGTTACAGCTACCAGAGTTCTTCCTTCGTGCTCCATGGCAGATACAAGGATCCTACCGGCGGCTTTTGTGTAGCCGGTTTTTACACCGATCACAGAATCATCCATCCATAAAAGTCGATTGTGGTTCCGTAGATATCGATTTCCGATTTTGATTTCTTTACAAGAAACAAGCTGTCGGAAAGCAGGGATCTTGAGAGCATAGGATGTGAGCACCCCCAGATCATAAGCTGTGGAATAATGCTCCTCACCATCTAAGCCACTTGGATTTTCAAAGTGTGTATGATGCAGTGAAAGCTCCTGTGCTTTGCGATTCATCATCTCTACAAATGTGGACATATCCCCTCCGCATAGGATCCCGAGGGCTACAGCGGCATCGTTTCCCGAATGGAGCATTAACCCGTACAGAAGATCGTAGATCCTTAACTCCTCCCCTTCTTGCAGATACATGGAGGAGCCTTCCACACCCACAGCTTCCTTGGGAATGGTAACGGTTCGATCGGTCTCCATGTTTTCCAGTACGATGACTGCTGTCATGATTTTGGTGGTACTTGCGATCAAGGATCTACAGTGCATATTGTTTTGGGAAAGGATGGCACCGGTATTGGCATCTATCAAAATATGGGCAGACGCACTTGTTGCGGGAGTTGCATCTGCGAAAAAAGTAAAAGTGGCGGCGACAAGTAAAAGTGCCGCCGCCCTAATAAATACGCGTTTCATTTCTCATCACCGGGAGTAGCTTTCCCTATGATAGATAATATATGCGTGTTAACGCTAAAATCAGATATCGCTGTTTTTAGTGGGACCTACATAGCCGCCGATCACATCGGAAAGCTTATCGATCAATCCGGGAAGCTGCTCGATCAAACGATCCGTAGAAGTCTTGGCAGGCTCATCTACGGGAACCACACGGACACGCTCGCCCTGAAGAATGATAAAGGCAACAGGAGTCAGGCTGACACCGCAACCGATACCGCCACCGAAGCTGGCATCTAAACCGGAGGTCTTATTGGCCAGATCCGCACCGCCGGAAGCAAGTCCTACGGCGATCTTGGAAACAGGGATGATCGTAGTATCTCCCACTACGATAGACTGACCGACCACCATGTTGGCATCAGCCATATCTCGAATTCGTGCCAGAGAGGCATTTAATACCTCAGATACATTTTTACTCATTCTCTGCACCTTCCTTATTTGGATTTGATCCGACTTCTTGATTTGTGTTAGCCTGATCAAGGTCAATGATCTCCTCGGTGAGCTCACGCTTACCGAATTGCATTTTTTCGATCTCCGGTAACTCGTCCAGGGATTGTAACCCAAAAGTACGGAGGAAGTCGGGAGTTGTGCGATATAATATAGGTCTGCCGGGAACATTCAGACGGCCACATTCTTCGATCAAATGCTTGTTGAGCAAGGCTGTAACGGAATATGAGCTGTCTACACCACGAAGCTGTTCTATGCATACCTTGGTAACGGGTTGGTAATAAGCAACGATGGTAAGGGTCTCTAACTGAGATGCGGAAAGCTTAGGCGGCTTTCTGGTTTCCAGAGCCTTTGTTACATAAGAGGAATATTCTCCGGAGGAGCACATCTGATAAGCTTTTTCCAGACGGACAATGCGAATGCCTCTGCGCTCAAAAGCGTATTCATCCATTAATATACGAGCGGCTTCCTCTATGTCCGAAGGATCCTGCTCAATTGTCTTTGCCAGCCGTTCCAGTTCTACAGGCTCCCCGGCGGCAAAGAGGATAGCCTCAATAATGCGTTTCAGTTGATCCATCAAAAGCCTCCGGCTCCCCTTCGGGCATTTTCTGGAAGCGGACATCGATATCATCGTTGTCCCCTTCTATGGTTACGGAATTTGTACGGCAGAGCTCCAAAACCGCAAGAAAAGTTGCTACGATCTCACTGCGGGATTTACTGCCACGGAAGAGAGAAAGGAATTTCTCTACCCCTTTCATAAGCAGACGCTTTAAAACTTGTGCGGCCTTTTTAGTTACAGGATAGGGCTCACTACCGACGATGCCCTGGAAATTAGATACCGGCGGAGGCAGTTTCCGTTCGCTACGCTCTGCTATCATATGGAAGGCTTTGACCAAGTCTTCGGGAGAATGCTGATAACGATAGGTATGATCCACCTTGATAGGTTCCGGCTCCTTTGTAAACAGGTTGACACCAATCTCATTTCTGGGTTCCAGAAAACCTACTGCGGTACGGATCTGTTCAAAGGCGGTAGCTCTCTGCTTTTCTTCCAAAGAGCGGATCAAGAGCTCCATTTCGCTGAGAGCTTCTTCCCGTTCTGCGGCGGACAGGAGCATTTTGGTCTTAATGAGCATCAGATGGGATGCCATTGCAATAAACTCACTGGCAATCTCCATATCCATAGCTTTCATTTCTTCCAAATATGCAAGATACTGCTCCAAGATGGATGAAATACTCACATCCTCAATATCTATCTTGTTTTTACTGAGAAGCTGGAGGATTACGCCTAAGGGACCGTCAAAGTCCGAAGCGAACTCCCCGTTGCTCCGCATGACACCTGTAAGATGGTATGTGGGTTCATTCATCAGTTTGTCCTCAAATTCTTCTGCTTATTATAGTATAACATTAAATTACCTGCAAAGCAATAGAAAATTCGAAATTTCTATGGATTATCCTTCGCAAGCATGCATAATAATGGACACCAATTCATTCCGTCCTGTCCCCTTCTCCGCAGAGAACGGGATAACGGGGACAGAGGGATCCAGAGTCAAGCATTTACGGATCCGATCCATATTCCCTTCTACCTCACGGGGCTTCAGCTTATCCAGCTTATTTGCTACGACTACAAAAGGCATTCCTGTGGAACGGAACAGATCGCACATGACGATATCCAGCTTGGTAGGCTCATGTCGTGCATCCACGATCATAACACCTAAGGTGATCAGCTCGGGGTGATGGAAATAGGATTCCATCAATTTACCCCAGCGTTCTTTTTCGGAAGCGGCGACCTGTGCATAGCCATAACCGGGAAGATCCACAAAATAAGCTTTCTTGTCAATGGAGAAATAATTGATGTGGATGGTTTTTCCCGGCTTTTGTCCTACACGAGCAAAGTTCTTCCGCTGAAGAATGCAGTTGAGCACGGAGGACTTACCAACATTGGACTTGCCGGAAAATGCGATCTGAGGCAGTCCGTCTTGCAGGAAATCCCCTGCTTTTGCAACGGATTTTACAAATTCGACTTTTTGTAGATTCATTGTCTGATACCTGCCTTTGCTGTGGGGTTGTCCCCGGCTACCTTATAGGGGGTATGCTTCTTTTCTTCCTGACCTTGCCGATCTTCGGGAAAGGTCAAAGTCTCGGCAATTACCTTATCTACATGATCTACAAGAATAAATTGAAGTGCTTTACGAACAGTTTGGTCGATTTCCGAAAGATCCTTTTCGTTGGATTTGGGGATAATCACTGTTTTGATACCGCTGCGGAGTGCTGCCATGGTCTTTTCCTTTAAGCCGCCGATGGCAAGGACCCGACCACGAATAGAGATCTCACCTGTCATAGCGATCTCGCGGTTTACCGTTGCACCGGACAAGGCTGATACCATTGCGGTACAAATGGCAATACCGGCGGAGGGACCGTCCTTGGGTACGGCACCCTCGGGGAAATGAACATGAATATCCTTAGTCTTATAAAAATCCGTTTCGATACCGAAATGCTTTGCTCTGGAGCGAATATAGCTCATTGCGGCATGGACGGATTCTTTCATCACATCGCCCAAATTACCGGTTAACTCCAGCTTTCCGCTTCCGTCTACCACATTGCATTCTACCTCAAGGGTCTCTCCTCCTACGGAAGTCCATGCAAGGCCGGTTACAACACCGATCTGATCCTCGGTAGGAAGCTTTGCAGGTAAGACTCTTTCCGGTCCGAGATATTCGCTCAGATCCTTGCTCTTGACTGTAACCTTCTTCAGCTCCGGTTCCGATACAAATCGCATAGCAACTTTACGGCAAAGGGTTGCAACCTGTCGTTCCAGATTTCTGACACCGGATTCACGGGTATAGCACTGGATCATATCCCGAAGGGCATCATCACCGATCCGAAGCTGCGTTTTCTTAAGTCCGTGTTTTGTCATCTGCTTGGATAAAAGATGACGCTTCACGATTTCCAGCTTTTCTTCATCGGTATAAGAGTTCAATTCAATGACTTCCATACGATCCAGAAGAGGTCTGGGGATGGTGTCCAAAGAATTGGCTGTGGTAATAAACATACAACCGCTAAGATCGTATGTGAATTCTAAGAAATTATCACGGAAGGTACTGTTCTGCTCTGCATCCAGAACTTCCAACAGTGCCGCAGAAGGATCTCCCTTATAATCTCGTCCCAGTTTATCGATCTCATCCAGGAGTAGCAAGGGGTTATTACTGCCACATTGAGAAATAGCAGTAATGATCCGTCCGGGCATAGCACCGATATAGGTTTTACGATGACCGCGGATCTCCGCTTCATCATGAATGCCACCGAGAGAGAGTCTTGCAAGCTTACGATTCAATGCGCGAGCAACACTCATGGCGATGGAGGTTTTACCCACACCGGGAGGGCCTACCAAGCAAATGATCTGTCCCGGCATATTGGGAGCGAGCTGTTTTACAGCCAGGATCTCCAGGATCCGTTCTTTGACCTTTTCCAGGCCGAAATGATCATGATCCAAGATCTTCCGTGCTTGTGCAACATCTAAGCGTTCCTTGGTAGTAGTATTCCAAGGAAGGGCAAGTGCCGCATCCAGATAGCTGCGGATCACGGTTGCTTCCGCAGAGCCGAAGCCCTGCTTCCCTAAACGCTGTACTTCTTTCCGAAGCTTGGCTTCTACATCATTGGGTAGGACAAGCTTACTGATCTTTTCTTTGTATTCTGCGATCTCGGCTTCGTCATCATTCTCTCCCAATTCGGTTCGAATGGCCTTGATCTGTTCTCTGAGGTAATAGTCTCGTTGCCCCTTGTCGATATTTTGCTGTGTCAGTTCGTGGATATGATTCTCCAATCTCAGAACATTGAGCTCTCGTGTAAAGAGCCGATGAACAAGCTCCAAGCGACGAACAGGGTGAAACTGCTCCAAGACCTGCATTTTTTCCTCGAAGCCGAAGGTGGCGGAATGAGCCATAATATCAGCAATGTGACCGGGATCTTTGGTAGAGATCAGCTTCATCATCACATCATTCAAGGGTCTCTGGGATAATAGTGTAAATTCATCAAACAGATCCGCAGAAACACGACAAAGTGCTTCCAGCTTGTCGCCATGAATATTGTAATCTCTGTCCGGGATCTCTTGGATCTCTGCCATAAGGCAAGGGGTGGTTTTGCCCGGAACCTTGATGATGGCACGGTATTCCCCGTGCACGAGGATCCGCAAAGAATCTCCGGTGGATTTTAAGAGTTGACGAACCTGGACTACGGTTCCTACACGATATAGGTCATCAAAGGACGGATCATCAATATTAACATCCAACTGTGTAACAAGAAAGATCCGCTGGTCTCCGGACATGGCACGATCCAAAGCACGGATGGACTTATCGCGACCTACATCAAAATGCATTACGGTATTGGGAAAAGCTGTCATGCCGCGGAGGGCAAGAACAGGCATCTTTTCTACCCGAATTCCTTCATTCATTCAGAGTTCCTCCTCTCAACAAGAAAAAGAGGGGATGTGAAGATCCCCTCAATTCTTTAGGTTTTAAATCAAAGGAAATACTTCCTCTGATCATATGGATCGATCGGCGGTTATCCAATCAATCCCCTTTGCCGGAGCGGTGGGAGATCACAGGCTTTGCACCTTTCAGGATGCAGTCCTTTGTAATACGCACATGACTGATGGTAGGATCAGAGGGAATTTCATACATGATCCCTGTCATAACGCTCTCCAACACGGCTCTCAAGCCTCTGGCGCCGATCTTGCGGTCATTGGCTAATTGTGCAACAGCCTGCAAGGCATCGGGTTCGAATTCCAGTTGTACATTATCCAGCTCAAAGAGTTTCTGATACTGTTTACACAAAGCGTTCTTCGGCTCGGTCAGGATCCGAACAAGCTCGTCATTGCCCAAACTTGTTAAGCTGGTGATCACAGGGAGTCTGCCAACCAACTCAGGGATAATACCGAACTTCAGAAGATCGTGAGGTTGAACCTGTGCAAACAATGCACCCACATCAATTTCGTTCTTAGACCGCAGTTCGGAACCGAAGCCTACAGAGCTACGATCCACTCTGCGTTCGATGATCTTATCCAAACCATCGAAAGCACCACCGCAAATAAAGAGGATGTTGCTGGTATCGACCTGGATAAATTCCTGCTGAGGATGCTTCCGTCCTCCCTGAGGAGGTACATTGGCAACAGTGCCTTCGAGGATCTTCAGGAGAGCCTGCTGGACGCCTTCGCCGGAAACATCTCGTGTAATGGATTTGTTTTCGCTCTTACGGGCGATCTTATCCATTTCGTCAATATAAATGATTCCCTGCTCTGCCATCTCAACATCCATGTCTGCGGCCTGGAGAAGCCGGAGAAGAATGTTTTCCACATCCTCGCCAACATAACCGGCTTCGGTCAATGTAGTTGCATCGGCAATGGCAAAGGGAACATCAAGGATCTTGGCTAAGGTCTGTGCAAACAGGGTTTTACCACAGCCTGTGGGACCGATGAGAAGGATATTACTCTTCTGAAGCTCAACATCGGACTCCTCACCGAAATAAATACGCTTATAATGATTATAAACTGCTACTGCAAGGGCAATCTTTGCTTGTTCCTGTCCTACGATGTAGCCGTCCATAAACTCCTTCATTTCTTTGGGAGTGGGTAAACAACGGGGGCCTTCGTGGGAATGCTCCTTGGTTTCGTACATATCTTCATGGAGGAGTGTGCTGCATAAATCAACACACTCGTTACAGATAAACACACCGCCGGGGCCGGACAGGATCCGCTTTACATTCCCTTGTGATTTTCCGCAAAAGGAACAGCGAACTACTTTATCAGCCAAATCGAATCTCCTCTATATCCTTATCTCTGATAAATAACCTTATCAATGAGACCGTATTCCTTTGCTTCTTCAGCAGTCAGGAAATAGTCTCTCTCACAATCTCGGGTAATGGTCTCCACATCCTTACCGGTATTTTCGGCAAGGATGGTGTTTAAGCGCTTCTTCATATCCAGAATGCGACGAGCCTGGATCTCAATATCCGTAGCCTGACCATGTGTGCCGCCTAAGGGCTGATGGATCATGACCTCGGCATTGGGAAGAGCAATACGCTTACCCTTGGTACCGGAGGAAAGCAGGAATGCACCCATAGAGGCAGCCATGCCGATGCAAATGGTAGAAACATCGCACTTGATGTACTTCATGGTATCATAAATGGCCATGCCTGCAGTGATGGAACCACCGGGGCTGTTGATATAGAATTGAATATCCTTATCGGGATCCTGAGCTTCTAAATACAAAAGTTGTGCAACGATCAAGCTTGCGGTGACATCATTGACCTCCTCGTAAAGGAAAATGATGCGATCGTTTAAGAGGCGGGAGAAAATATCATAAGAACGCTCTCCGCGACTGGTTTGTTCAACAACATAAGGGACTAAACTCATAATCCATGCTCCTTTCACAATAAGGGTCTAAAAATGACCATAGTGGAGGCGGATCATTCATAGAGATGATCCGTTCCCCCACAGATGGATTGTAACCTATGGATCGGGAAATTATTCCTCGGTCTTTGCGGCAACTGCAACAGCACTTTCGCTGATCAGCTTAGCAGCCTTGCGGATCTGCATATCGGCCTTCAGTTCGTTGGCCTTCATGAGTTCCTTAATACGCTCTACTTCCATGCCGTATCTCTCTGCCATAGCGTTATACTCAGCTTCGATCTCCTCTTCGGAAACTTCGATAGCTTCGGCAGTAGCAACAGCATCCAGCATAACATTGATCTTAACGGCATTTTCTGCACCGGGACGGAGGCTGTTCTTGATAGCGTCCATATTGCCACCCAGCATCTGAGCATA
The DNA here is from genome assembly GCA_045659585.1 of Faecousia sp. Taxonomy (GTDB): domain Bacteria; phylum Bacillota; class Clostridia; order Oscillospirales; family Oscillospiraceae; genus JAZOXB01. The sequence goes on from JAZOXB010000084.1 coordinate 13,438, forward strand.
AGCTTCCAGAGACATGCCCTGAGAACGAAGCTCATTGTCCATACGACGCATCTCAACCTCCAGCTCTTCCTCGATCATGGACTCGGGGATCTCAGCGGTCATGTTGGCAACAGCCTTTTCGATAGCGGCATTCTGGAATGCACGATTGATGCCCTCTTCCTTCTGGGAAAGGATCTTCTTCTCTACGTCGGCACGGAGCTCCTCAACGGTATCAAATTCGGAAACATCCTTAACGAACTCGTCGTCGATTGCGGGAACCTTGGTTTCCTTAACTTCGTGAAGCTTGATCTTGAAAACGACGGGAGCGCCTGCCAGCTCAGCTGCATGGTACTCTTCGGGGAAGGTCACATCAATGTCCTTCTCCTCGCCGGCAGTCATGCCAACGACCTGCTCTTCGAAGCCGGGGATGAAGCTGCCGGAGCCGAGCTTCAGCTCATATTTCTCACCCTTGCCGCCTTCAAATGCAACACCGTCCTTGAAGCCTTCGTAATCGATAACAGCAGTGTCGCCCAGCTCTGCGGGACGGTCTACTACAGTAACGGATGCGGTGTTGTTAGCCATACGCTGCAGTTCGGTTTCAACTTCCTCAGCGGTAACGGTAGCTTCTGCTTTTTCGATCTCCAAACCCTTGTACTCGCCAAGAGTAATTTCGGGATACAGATCGGTAACGATGGTCAGGATAACGCTGTCGTTCTCTGCCATTTCCATGCCGGTAACCATGGGACGGCCAACGGGCTTAATGTCCTGAGACAGAACACACTGGGTGTAGATCTCGGGGAAGAGCTCATCCAGAGCATCTTCAAAGAAAACATGCTTGCCATAAACAGCCTCGATCATAGAACGGGTAGCCTTGCCCTTGCGGAAGCCGGGAATGGAGATGTTCTTACGGGCCTTCAGGTATACGTTCTGAATGGAAGGCTCCAGATCAGCCTTGGTGATCTCAGCGGTAATGGTTGCACGGGAAGCAGCCTTTTCGATATTTTTGACTTGCATAACAAAATCCTCCTATGGGTTTCTTTATATTTATATAGTTAGCCGACTTATTTTAACAGATATTTGCTGAAAAAACAAGCACTAATTTTATAATTTCCTATCATTTTATGGGAAAAGGAATAAATTTTATATAATCGGCGGCACACAAGTGAAATTCGGTGCCATCATGTAAGCCTTCTATGGCTAATTTATGGCTTTCGCCGTGGAGATGACCGTAATAGCATGCTTCCACATGATAGGCTTTTAGCATTGCCAGTATCTCAGGACATTCATATCCTCGATATCGTGGCGGATAATGCAAAAAACATAGCTTTTTTCGATCGCCCGCACTTTTCAGAGAGGCTTCCAGTCGGATCAGTTCTCGCTTGAAGATCTTGTCGTTGTGACTTCCCTCTGCGGCATCTTCTTCAAAGAACCAACCTCTCGTTCCGCAAATGGAAATGTCTTCATATTCATATGAATTATTATTGAGAACATACATATTGGAAAAGCCTTCCGCTTCACAAAATTTATAGAATTTTGTAGCAGTGGTCCACCAATAATCGTGATTACCTTTCAGAATGATCTTTCTGCCGGGGATGGCATTGATGAATGCAAAATCCTCTCTGGCTCCGGGGAGATCCAGCGCCCAGGTAAGATCACCCAATAGTACGGTTGTATCCTCGGGGCCGATGCAGGAAAGACCTTCCTTCAGTTTATCTACATAACCGACCCAAGCACCACCGAATACATCCATGGGCTTGTTGGTAGCCAGGGATAAATGTAGATCTCCGATCGCATATAATGCCATGATATTATCCTCCTATTAAGGAGTGGAGATTACTATAGAATATACGATCCAGTAAATCCTCACCATAGCCCTTTCCTTTCAGGAAAGTATAGAAATTACTGTAATCGGACAAATCTTTAAATCCGGCAGGCAGGATGTCGCAACCGTCCAGATCTCCGCCCAAACAGACATGGTTTTCTCCGCAGATCTGCAACATATGCTCTAAGTGCCGCAGGAGGGTATCAAAATCAGCATCCTTCCCCAAAAAGGGAACATATAGATTTAACCCCACCAAGCCACCTGTTTCCGTAATAGCCCGGAGCTGATCGTTTGTAAGATTACGGGTGGTATCCCAGATCTGTCGGCAGTTGCTGTGGCTTGCAAGGATCGGCCCTCTTGTCACTCTCATCAGATCCCAGAATGCCGTCTCGGACAAATGGCTGACATCCATCAGGATCCCCGCCTCTTGTGCACTGCGAACATAGGCTTGTCCCCTATCCGTCAGACCTTTTTCCGACTTATGGAAGCCGGCTAAATCATTATCATGGTTCCATGTAAGAGTGGACATGACAAAATTGTCTTTCTTAAGTTCTGCGATCTTTTCCGGATCGCAGTCGATAACCTCGGGACCTTCGATAGAAAGATAAGGGTGAACGAAGTCCTGCCCTTGAAGACATTCCAGAAAATAATTGTAGCACTCATGGAATTCCTCTTTTGTGATCTCCCATTTTGATCCGATGAGGGAACAGAATGCAAAGACTTGGCGATATTCTTTATAGTCCTTAGCTTTCTGCTTGTCGATGTGGCAAGTGTTGGCATCTAAGCGTTCCTTGCGGATCCACAGCTCATAGGGTGTATCTGCGTGAGAATCGAATAATCGAATCATTGAAAAGCATCCTCCAAATGGTTAATGGTAGGTTTACGGGTTTCGGTCCCTTGTGGGGCGTATATTTCCACGATGTCAAAGCGTGGCTGTTTCTCTGTTTCCTGTGCGGATAAATAGTGCATGGCAGTGAGTTTGATCCGTTGCTGTTTGTGATAATCTACGAATTCTCGTCCTTGGGCGAAATCCGCGGATTTCCGCAGTTTTACTTCTACGAAGACCAGAAAGTTTCGATTTTCCACAATGAGGTCGATCTCTCCCCAACGACACCGATAATTCCGAGCAAGGACCCGATACCCCTTTCTTCGCAAGTATGTACCGGCAAGCTGTTCTCCCCAGGAACCTAAAAGCTCATTCCCCATAAAATTTCTTCAGGAAGGTTCTGCGATGTGCGGGGCAATGGCCGTATTGTTTCAGGGCTTCGTAATGTTTCTGTGTGCCATATCCCTTATGTACAGCGAAACCGTATTGGGGATATTCCTTATCCAGCTCCATCATATAACGATCTCTTGTGACCTTAGCGAGAATGGAAGCCGCAGCGATATTTGCACTTCTGCTATCCCCTTTTACAATGGTTTTCAGGGGAAGATCACCAAGATCCGGTTCGCGATTTCCGTCGATCAGAACGAAATCGGGGCGGATAGGCATCCCTTCTACGGCACGCTTCATAGCAAGGAATGTTGCCTGAAGGATATTGATCTCGTCGATTTCGGACTCCGATGCCATGGCAATACCGTAGGCTACAGCCTGCTCTATAATGACATCGTATAAGGCATCCCGCTTTTTCTCCGTCAGCTTTTTGGAATCGTTTAAGCCCGGGATCTCTAAACCTGCAGGTAGGATCACTGCTGCGGCACAGACAGGCCCTGCAAGGGGGCCTCTGCCGGCTTCATCCACACCGCAAATAAGATCATAGCCCTGATCCATCATGTCATGCTCAAAATTCCACAATTCTGTCATACTGTCTCCTTTAAGCTGAGGGGAGTCGAACCCGACAGCCTCTCAGCAAATCTTTTGCAATCTGTTTAATTTGGTTCTCCTTGCCTTGCGACAGCAAGGCTACGTTGAACTCGTCAAAATTCTCATCTAAATTTAAAGCTGAGAGGTGCTTCGCAGTTTTCACGGAGATATTTTCTGTCAGAGCAAGGAAGAGTCCGATGGGAATACCCGTCGGTATTTCCGAGGACGATGACGATGCTATGACTGAAAAGATCCTGTGAAAACCTATCGGGGTTC
>JAZOXB010000085.1:0-3179 GCA_045659585.1 Faecousia sp.
TTATTCTTTATTATTAGTTCTTTATTCTTTCGCTCCACCAGAGCGACAAACTGTGATTTTAGGGAGAAATATAAAAAAGGGGAGGCTGTAAAAATAGTCCCAACAACGGTCAACGGCGGGCCTCTTTGCAGGGACTCGCCCTCTTTATTGGGCTGGTTTTTACAGCCCCCTGCGGTATGGGACTACAGAGAGCATGATCGCTCTCGTTTTAAAGAATGACTGATCAGTTGAAATATGTCTTAACACTATCGCTATAGGCAAGGATGGCCTTGCACAGGGCGGAAAGGCTGCCGGCTTCGTCCCGGCCGTAGGTATCCGGGCTATAAGACAGGGTGGCAGATAGGGGTGTATCACCTGCATAGATTTGGACATTGAGAACAGTACGGAGTTCTCCGGCATCCAAACCATCGAAAGCAAAGGCATAGTAGTTTAGGCTTTCGTTATAGACCTGAGGCTCTGCAAGAATGGCAGATCGGGTTTCACCGTGGCGATCGGTATAGGTAATGCGAAGGCTCAGATCTTCCGGAGTACCACTGTAGTTGCTTACATCAAAGATGAATTTAACAGTGATTCTGGTATCCAGAATCAAACTCTTACCTGCCCATGTGATGGATGCATCGGGAAGGTCAGAGGCAACGGTGTCGGTGTTGCCGAAGACAACGGAGGACAGGTCAGTGAGATAGGTGCGATGAACAGCAGTCATAGATCCATCGGCTAAGGCATCCGTGCGATAATTCTTGTAGGTCTGGGCCGAGGAGCCGTAGCGGAGAAGGTTTGCACAAAGGGTTTTAAGATCGTCGGAAGCGACGTCCTTATTTAGCTGGTTATAAGCATAGGTTGCGATTTTATAGGTGTGGGGTTGAGATTGGTATGTCTGTTTATGGGCAAGACCATGGAGAACAGCTGTGATCGTGTCGTTGATCCGGGTAGCGTTGAGATGATCCAGTGTGAACACATAATAATCCCCACGTGCTTTAGGCAGGAGTTTGTGGCTTGTTGTCCCCACAATCTCACCGTTCTCATAAAGATCCATGGTACATTCTAAATATATGCTACTTGCGATAAAATCTGTCAGAAAACTTCTCTTTATATAATAATTTACGGAAATATCGCTCTGCAAATTCAGTGTGTGGTATACGGGTGGTACAGGATCTACATATTTCGGTTTCCAGTAACCCAGAGGAACGCCGTAAAGCCGAGAGGCGTCCCATGTAGTATTTCCGGAAGGTGCGAAGATTGTAAGACCGGGGATGGGATCCTCGCCGAAATTGGGAGCAGATTGAGATCTGTAATAGAAGGCATCATATGCGATTTCAGGCATATCTCCTTTAAAGTTAGCACTGCGCAACGCGGTAGTATCCCAAAATGCCATGCCTTCGATGGACCGGAGGCTTTCGGGGAATACAATGTCTCTGATCTGAGTGAAGGAAAATGCGTCATCTCCGATGGAGATCAAGCCGTTGGGAAGGTAAACTTGAGATAAAGATCTAAGTCTGCAAAAAGCATACGCACCGATGGAAGTGATACCTTCTTTGATCACTACTTTATACACGGGGAGAGAATACCAGTGAGATACGCTATAATTCCACTGAAAGAGGTTTTCTTCCATGAAAATGGTCTCATATGATCTCGGGATAGCGCCGGTACCGGAAATGGTCAATTCGTTGGTGTTGTAGTCAAAGACCCATGTGATATTGTCACCCAAAGTTCCGCCGGTCGTTTGGGCAGTGTCGGTTGCTTGGCACATGGGCAACAGAAAATTTAGGGTTAGAGACAGCAAGAGGATACATAGAATTGCGTTCAGACAGCGTTTCATCGTGTTCAGATCCTTTCTTTTGATATAGGGAGCGTAGGACAGTAACTCCTACCATGAATAATAACATGACATTATTCAAAACGCAAGAGATTTATTTTATGTCTGCCGAGCAAGTCGCTGTTGCGACTTGTCCCCACAGTATCGCTACAGAACAGGGAACACTATGTTTCAGGCGGCAGAGAGAATCTCTCTGCCGCCTCAGATTGTCAAAAAGCTTGTTTTTTGACAATCTGTCAGCGTTCAAAAGAGGGGCAAGACGAGCAAAACGAGCTCGTCGGCGTACGATGGTACGGTAGAGCTCGTTTTGCGAAGTAAGTCAAAAATGCCTTGCAACGCAAGGGTTTATAGGCAATTTCAGAGGCTTTTGCCTTAGGGCAAGCTATGATTTCATTTGTAAATCAGCCCCAATCGCTAAAACTTGCATTTTGACGATTGCCACTTTTTTGACGCGCTGAGGCGGCAGAGAGAGCCTCTCTCTGCCGCCTGATGCATTTGAAATTAGGTTTCGTCGGGATGTTGGGGAGCAGAGGGAGCTTCTCCGGGCTGTACCACAACCACAGGAGCGTTGTCGGAAGCTGCGATTTTTCCACCCAGAGCACCCATGATCAGGCTCTTGATGTCGATGCCCATACCGGCACTGATGCCCTCGGTGACCTGTGTGGTACCGTTTACGATATCGGACAGCAGCTTTGCACTGTTACCCTCACCGTACATGGTGATCTTATCCACCTTGCTCAGAGGCTCGGCAACATTCTTTGCAATTTCCGGGAGAGCGGCCATGATCATTTCGATCACTGCGGCTTCACCGTACTTCTTCATTGCTTCTGCCTTCTTGTCGATACCTTCGGCTTCTGCCAGAGCCTTCAGACGGATGGCTTCTGCTTCCGCTTCACCAACGGCGCGGATACCTTCTGCCTCACGCTGACGCTCGATCATCTTCGCTTCTGCTTCCTTGGTACGACGGAAGAGTTCTGCTTCTGCAGCCTGCTGTGCGGCGTAACGCTCTGCGTCTGCCTTTGCGCGGATCTCTGCATCCAAAGTCTGTTTGGTAACTTCAACTTCCTTAGACTTCAGCTCTGCAGTACGATCTGCGCGGGCAATGTCTGCATTTGCAGAGGCAATTTCGATGGTCTTTCTCTGCTCCTGCTCCTGGATGGAGTAGGCGGCATCAGCTTCTGCCTTCTTGGCATCGGACTGCTGCTTCAGTTCTGCCTGACGGATTGCCAGAGCGTTCTGCTTCTCAGCGATCTCCATTTCGGACTGGACCTTCGCTTCGTTGGCTTCCTTAGCGGCTTGTGCCTGTGCAATGGCGATGTCACGGTCTGCCTGTGCCTTTGCAACTGCGGCACCCTTCTTGATCTGG
>JAZOXB010000086.1:0-3123 GCA_045659585.1 Faecousia sp.
CCGCCGAAGACCTTGGCAGCGGAGGTGGCGATCAGGACGGGCAGGAACACGAAGGCGGTGTTGGCGAACAGGTCAAGAACGGCGAACCAATCGCTGCCGCCGAAGCTGGGGATGGCCTTGGCCAGAGCCTCGACCAGGCCCATCATCAGACCGGAAGCCACGATGGCAGGCAGGATGGGAACAAAGACGTCGCCCATAGCCTTGATCATCCGCTTGTAGATGGGCTGCTTGGCAGCGGCAGCGGCCTTGACCTCGTCCTTGGTGGCGGCGGTCATGCCGGAGATGGTCAGGAACTCGTCATAGACCTTGTTGACGGTGCCGGTGCCGATGATCAGCTGGAGCTGACCGTTGCTCTCGAAGACGCCCTTGACGCCGTCGATGTTCTCCAGGGCGTTCAGATCCACCTTGGAGTTGTCCACGGTAACCAGACGCAGGCGAGTCGCACAATGTGCGGCGCTGACCAGGTTCTCGCGGCCGCCAAGAGTCTCGAAAATCTCTTTGGCGCAGTTTGCGTAATTCAGTGCCATAAATTCCTCCTAAAAATAAGCCGCTTTGCGGCAAAATTAACGTCTTTGAGGGGGTGGTTCCTTCCCGGCAGCAGAGGGGGGAGCTGCCGGGAGAAACCGAAAAAAGAGAAGAGGTGGAAAAACAATCAATCAAAAAGGCCGTTTCTGGCAAAAGAGATGTACAGGCCATCCGCATCCACGGCGGGACAGACCTCATCAGCCATTGCTTTCAGGGTCTCGGAACCATTTCCCATAACAACGCTGTGACCGACCGTCTCGATCATCTCCTTATCATTCATGCTGTCGCCATAGCCGAAGGTATCGCTTACGGGGATGCCGTAATGGTCACAGACCCGGCGAACGGCCTGTCCCTTGTCGAAGCAGCGCAGAACCATCTCGCCGTTGACATAGCCGTGGGTCATGTCATCCTGAATGACGATGGCGAAGTCCTGCTCCAAAATCCGGACAGGCTCCGCAAGCTGCTCCCGGCGCTCGCACATGAGTACCATCTTGTAGATGGGAGTACCCTGGTACTCAGACATGGGCAGGATCCCCAGATCCTTCTCAATCTGCTCCCGCCAGCGAAGAACCTCGGAATTGCTCTCGCGCTGAGCCTTCTCCCGGAGGAATTCCTTGAATCCTTCATCGGTGTAGGAGCGGTCCCGGCATTCGACAGTGCGGAACACACCGTTCTTTTCCAGAACCTCCATAGCGGTTTTTTGTTGCCCGGCGGTCATGGGGCAGTCATAGATGACTGTATTGCCGCAGGTGATGTAGCCGCCGGAGCTGCCCACCACGCCGTCGAAACCGAATTGCAGCAGCGGCTTGAGCATTCCAAGATTCCGGCCGGTGCAAAGAAACACCAGATTTCCGGCAGAGCGTGCTTTCTTGATCGCTTCCAGAGCAGAAGCAGGGGGGACATTGCTGCCGGGTTGGCAGAGTGTTCCGTCAATGTCCAGGAAAATAATCTTCTTTCCCATGGTGATCCCTCCAAAAGAACTGTCGTGATATATCCATCGATCCGATGGATATATTGTTAAATATGCATAAGGAAGTAAAAATTCTATTGTTTATATGGCATAATAACTTGGTATTTTCTTCCTTGTATGTTGCGGTTTTCCCTTCGTTGTGATAGGATTATATCATCGATATGTGGAAAAGTGTTAGAATGATACATCCAAATCAATGCAACTAAATCTCCAGGAAAGGGGAGGCGTTATGGCGGTTTTGTCCTATGACAGATATGATGACCAGGGTAAGGAACTGCGGGAGCATGGTACCACAGCCTTTCCCGTTGCAATTTACAGCGGTGATTGGACGGATGGGGGCGTTCAGCTGCACTGGCACGACGAACTGGAAGCCGGTTTTGTCACTGCCGGTTCCGTATTGATGTATGTTGGAAAAGAGAAGATCACCCTGAGCAAGGGAGACGGATTCTTCATCAACAGCGGCATTCCCCATGCGTTTCTTGCGGCGGACGAAGAGGAAGCCAAGCAGAAATCTTTGGTTTTTGACCCGATCCTCATCGGCGGACGTTTCGACAGCGTATTCTGGCAGAGCTATGTTCAGCCGGTAGCAACAGCGACCTCTATGCCGTGGTTCACGTTTGACCGGGGAATCTCATGGCACAAGGATGCCATTCGGGCCATTGAGAGCGCGTGGCGGTGCTGCCAGCAGGCGGAGTCAGAATTCGAGCTGGATGTCCGACATGCACTGTCGCATCTGATCGCACTTCTGAAGCGTCACCTTCCCGTGGAACAACCTACCCAGGCCAGAAAGATCTCGCGGGATAACGAACGCATCAAAATCATGATGCGTTACATACAGGATCATTTCTCGGAACAGATGACCACCAATGAGATTGCGGCCAGTGCGATGATCAGTCCAAGCGAATGCCTGCGCTGCTTCCATAACACCATCGGCATTACACCCATTCAGTATACAAAGTACTACCGTATTCAAAGGGCCGCTGAGCAGCTGCAGGCTACAGACCAAAAAATCGCAGACATCGGTGCCGATTGCGGTTTCCAGGAAATGAGCTATTTTGCAAAGGCTTTCAGGGAAATCATGGGGACGACCCCCAGCGAGTACCGAAAAAAACATCAGCTTAGCCCGGCTTCGCAATAACAGACAACCTCCGGCGCATATGTCAGAGCGCCGGAGGTATGTTTATCCATTTGCGATATAGTAAGGAAAAAATGGAAAGGTTGGAATGCGATATGGAGATCCGCTTGGCTGTGGCAAAGGACAAAAAGAAAATCCTGGAATATGACTGCCACATTACATTCTGCTGGAGATGCCTACAAAATCCGGTTGAGGGACATCGACTGCCTCTGCGGTAGTATTACTGGATAAACACACCACAACCTATTGACAAATATCGATATGTCTGTTACTATATCGATGATCATCGATGGGAGGTGAGCGAATGGACATGACCGAAAAGAAAATGGCTTCTGTTTTCAAGGCTCTGGGTGACGAGAACCGGATCCGGATCATGAAGCTGCTCCGCACCGGAGAGAAATGTGCCTGCAAGCTACTGGAAGAAATGAACATCAGCCAGTCCACCTTGTCCCATCACATGAAGATTCTCTGCGACTCTGAGATCGTCATTGGT
>JAZOXB010000087.1:0-6173 GCA_045659585.1 Faecousia sp.
CACCTGCGGTGGGCGTTAAGCAACCCATAATGGGTTGTGAAGCACCTACGGTGTGAAGTGACCTACTAAAGTAGGTCGTGAATGTGTGCCCTAAAGGGCAAAGATTGGAAAGATGGGCTTACGCCCATGCTTTTTTGACAACAAACAGGAATTTGAATATGAAATTCCAATGGGCGAAGCCCATATTTTTAATTCGTGCCCCTTGGGGCACACATCTACGCCAAAGGCACTTCACGCCCATCTACGGTGGGTACTTCACGCGGACAGCACTTCACGCCAAAGGCACTTCACTCGCTCTCACAGAGCGATAAACGGGAATTTGAACATGTGTATTTTATATGATTGCCGATTGGCGAAAGGAGGAAAAACATGACCATTGATGAAGGGATCCTTTGGCTTATGGGGATCTTCATGATCTTAGGAGCTTTGGATCGGATCTTTGGTTCACCTTTGGGGATAGGGAAGCAATTTGAGGAGGGACTACTGGCCATTGGAGCGCTGTCTCTGTCTATGCTGGGGATCCTGGCGCTTGCCCCTGTGCTGGCCAATGTGCTAAAGCCGGTTTTGGTGCCTGTGTACCGCTTTTTGGGTGCGGATCCCGCTATGTTTGCAGGTTCTATTCTGGCAAATGACATGGGCGGTGCACCACTGGCGGCGGAACTGGCGGAAACCAAGGAGGCTGCCCGCTTCGGCGGTCTCATCATCGGCTCCATGCTGGGGGCAACCATTGTCTTTACCATCCCCATTGCCCTTGGGATCATTGAAGCAGAGGATCGTCCCGCTTTGGCACGGGGGATCTTGGCGGGGGTCATCACCATTCCCGTAGGGGCTTTCATCGGTGGCCTTGTAGCAGGATTTCCTGTGGGGATGATCCTGCGCAACCTCCTTCCCATAGTCCTTTTTGCTGTTGCTATTGCTTTGGGGCTGTGGTTCTTTGAAAAGGCAGTGATCACAGGCTTCCTTTGGTTCGGACGGATCATTGTGGGAGTCATTACCCTTGGCCTGGGTGCAGGGATCTTCCAATATCTCACGGGGATCACCTTGATCCCCGGTATGGCACCTCTTATGGATGGTGTAGAAGTGGTAGCAGGGATCGGCTTTGTTTTAGCGGGAGCTTTTCCGCTGGTGTTGGTTCTGACCAGAGTTCTGCGGAAACCTTTGATGAAGGTGGGAGGTTTGATCGGCATCAACGATACCGCCGCCGCAGGCCTTGTGGCAAGCCTTGCGAATTCCATTCCCATGTTCTCTATGCTGAAGGACATGGATCCTCGTGGGAAGGTGGTTAATGTGGCATTTGCTGTGTCGGCGGGCTTTGTGTTCGGGGGTCATCTGGGATTTACCGCAGGCTACGATTCGGAAATGCTCTTGCCGGTGATCGTTGCCAAGATGATCGCAGGACTTTCCGCTGTTTTTGTAGCCTTTTTCCTTACCAAAGGCCTATCAAAAGCGAAGGAAGAAGAATGATTTGAGAATATAGACGACCGCGGAAAATGCAGAAAAAACGGGTAAACTATGAAACTATAAATACACAAAAGAGGGAAGTCCGGCTTCCCTCTTTTTTGCTGTCGGAGTGCATATCCCACATTCGAAAGAGCGATATTTCTTTGAAAAACCCTTGAAGAAGGAAAGCATGTTACATAACTGTTGAACGGTGGCAAGAAAAAAGAAAAAAACCTCTTTTTTTTAGAATTAGGTATAGACAATCCAAGGAAATTTTGCTACAATATTACAGCCTATACTATACTGAAAGACTATACTCTTTCTGTTATAGTAAATATTTCAAAAGGAGCGAAATGTATGAGAAAGTTCAAGAAAGTCCTTGCACTGGTTCTTGCTCTTGTCATGGTGCTGTCCTGCCTCAGTGGCGTTTCCGCAGCAAGCCGTGAAAAGGTCGAGATCGATGCAGCCCAGACCCTCGGAACCTCTGCAAAGGAAAAGGGCGCCCTGAGCAGAGAATTCCAGCAGAAGAACAGCTACAAGTATGCCGATGACGAGACCGTTCGTGCCATCGTTGTACTTGAGAGCGCACCCGAAGCCGATTTCGAAGGCACCGAAGCTGAGAAGTCCGCTTACCGTATCAAGCTGACCAACGAGCACAACAGAGTTCGTAAGGCCATGTCCTCTATGAAGTATGAGGTCGCCTACGAGTTCACTGCACTGCTCAACGGCTTCAGCTGTGACGTTGCTTATGGCGACCTGGAGAAGATCGCTGAGATCGAAGGCGTTGCCTCCGTTCACATCGCTAACTCCTATGCAGAGCCTAAGCTTGAGATCATGCCCAAGAACAATGTTTCCGGACAGATCAACGGCAACCTGATTATGAACAATTCCGGTTTCTCCGGCGAAGGCATTGTCATCGCAGTTCTGGATACCGGCCTCCGTACCACCCACGAGGCTTTCCAGGTTTACGACAGCATGCCCATTACCGAGACCCTGACCGAGGAAGATCGTATCCATGCGGTTGCTCCCGGTGTCTACATCAACGCTAAGGTTCCCTTTGCATATGACTATGCAGAGAAGGACGGCGATGTAACCGACTTTAACGGTCATGGCACCCACGTTTCCGGTACCGCTCTGGGTTACTCCGTTTCCGAAGAGGGCGAAGAGATCATGCGTGGCGGCGCGCCCGCAGCACAGCTTGTTTCCATGAAGATCTTCAAGGATGCAGGCGGCGGCACCTCCTCCGACATCTACTTCTACGCTCTGGAAGATGCATACCGTCTGGGCGTTGACGTTGTCAACATGTCCATCGGTGCACAGAACGGCTTTACCTATGACGAGTCTCTGGAGTCTAATGTCTTCGGTAATATGTACAAGAGAATGGAAGCTGCCGGCATCGCAATGTGCGTTGCAGCAGGTAACGAGTACTCCATGGCTTACTATTCCTCCATCCAGATCGGCGGAGCAGGCTATGTAGGCACCGATTATCCCGACTACGGCACCATCGCCTCCCCCGCTCTTTACGAAGGCAACATCTCCATCGCTTCTATGGAGAACTATGCATATCCCGACTTTGTCATCCATGTAGGCGGCGAAGCAATTTCCTTTATTGACTCCTGCACCGACGGCGAGCATGGCTGGATCGACAACTTTGCAGATACCTCTACCCCCGTGGTCGTTCTGAAGAATGCTGAGGGCACTGACCTGTCCAACGGTTATGCAGAAGACTATGAGGGCATCGACGTTACCGATAAGATCGTTGTTGTCTCCCGTGGCGACATCACCTTCCAGGAGAAGGCTGACTTCGCAGCAGCAGCAGGTGCAGCAGGCGTGATCGTTGCAAACAACGATACCGGTCTTATCTCCATGTCCATTGCTCCCTTCCCCATTCCCGCTATTTCTGTTCAGATGTCCGCTCGCGCACTGTTCTTGGCAGCAGAAGAGGGCGACACCATTTACACTCCCCTTGGCAAGGAACTGGTTGAGAGTGCTACTGCTTTCACCATGAGCGAGTTCTCCAACTGGGGCACTTCCCCCATGCTGACCATCGATCCCATGATCACCTCTATCGGTGGCAATGTCTACTCCGCTTATAAGGAAGAAGACAATCAGTACGAGGTCGCCAGCGGTACTTCCATGGCATCCCCCAACGGTGCCGGTACCGTAGCTTGCTTGCTCCAGGCTCTGAACGAGAATGGCTATGCCATCGACGAGTTTGGTGCATGGCAGATGCTGACCAAGCAGCAGCGCCTGGACCGTGCGGTTGACCTTCTGGCTTCTACCGGCATTATCCTTGCTGACGCTGATGGTTATATTTACTCTGTCCGTAAGCAGGGTGCAGGTCTTGCAAACTCTGCAGATGCTATCAATCTGTACAACAATGCCGCTTACATCACCAACCCCATTCAGGAGCTGGGCGACGATAAGGAAAAGACCGGTGTTTACACCATGGACATCGAACTGAGCAATGAGAGCCTGAACGATGTAACCTATTCCGATCTGTCCGCTTATATTCTCTATGACTACCCCGCAAATGCAGGCAACGGCTTTATTGTCAATACCCTGACCAGCGATTATATCTACCTGGGCAACGAGGGTGACGCCACCGTTACCTATATGATCGACGGCGAAGAGATCACCGAGGTTACTGTTCTCAGCGGCCAGAAGGTCACTGTTAGTGTTACCATCGAGCTGAGTGCAGCAATGAAGGCATTCTTCGATGCTTACTACACCAACGGTGCATTCGTAGAAGGCTATGTCAACTTCGCTACTGTTGTTGAGGAAGGCTCCCCCGAGGCTACCTATGAAGCTCACGCAACCTTCCTGGCATTCTATGGCGACTGGACTCAGGCTCCCGCACTGGAGAATGCTAACTCCTTCGACTTCGTAAATGCTTATTACGAGGTTTTCAAGGATGTGAACGTAAACGACCTCACCGAGGAAGAAGAAGCAGCACTGCAGCAGCAGGTCTTTGCTAAGGTCCTCAGCGAGAACCGCTACTACACCGACATTAACTGGGCTTACACCGCTAATGCCGAGGATGAGCTCAACAACTATCTGGGCGCAAACTACCTGGATTGGGCAGTTGCTCCTCTGAACCCTGACCACATCGCAATTTCTACTCCCAAGCATGACGGTACTTGGAACTATTCTGTCAAGATGACCCTGGCTCCCAGCCTCCTCCGTAACGCAAGACACATCGTTATGACCATTAGCGATAAGGAAACCGGCGAGATCTACTGCGTTGACGATACCGAGTACATTCCCAAGGATGCATATGACTACGAGAATGGCTACTGGGCTGTATACTCCGTATTCGAGTGGACCGGCACCAAGGCTGACGGCAAGACCTATGTTCCCTCCGGAACCGTAGCTACCGTTAACTTTGACGTTCAGCTGCCCTATGGCGAGGCCGACGATCTCTGGCAGGAGAGCGTATGGAGCTTCGACATCACCGTTGACTACACCGCTCCCGTTATTGAGAGTGTTGTATACGACGAGGAAGCTCAGACCGTTACCGTTAAGGCTTCCGATGAGAACTACCTGGCAGGCATCTATCTCTGCAGCTTGGACTATGAGACCATTTATGAGATCAAGGCTTTCTCTTCCGATGTAAAGGGCGAGAGCTTTGAGGCTGTATTCGATGTCAGCGAACTGGACACCAAGGCTGTTATTGCAACCGCTATGGACTTTGCTACCAACGAGAACGAGTATGTCACCTACTTCTTCGAAGAAGGCGTTGACGCAACTCTGACTCTGGTTACTCCCGACGGTGAGATGGCTGCTGCCTGTGTCACCGGTGACGAGATCCGTCTCCCCGAAGGCCCCTCTTATGAAGGCTACACCTTCACTGCATGGGTTCCCGAGAGAATCGAAGAATCCGACGGCAGTGACATCGAAGAGTTCTACTTCGCAGGCGATTACTATATGGTAACCGAGCCTGAAACCGTTCTCTACGCTCTGTACGCAAAGGGCGTTACCACCACTTACGAAGACACCACCTACATCCTGAACATGGATTCCTTCGGCGAAGGCTATTGGTCCTTCGTTGGCTGGCCCTACGGTGATGATGGCTTCGATCCCATGGATCCCATCGCTCTGGGCAAGGATCTGGGCAATGTCCGTGTTGCCGATCAGGAAGACGGCGTCATCTTCGAGGAAGAATATGGCTTCTCTACCGAGAACTATGACCTGACCTGGTACGCACAGTACTTTGAGGATTATGATGCTTATGCTCTGATCTCCCTCATGACCGAAGAAGTCCTCATGGACAACGCCGGTACCCTCATGACTTATCCCGATCTGTATCTGGAAGGTCTGTGGAAGATTGAGATCGACGGTGCCAAGGCATATGTTTACAACTATGCATATCCCGATCACATCCTCCTCTTCGACGATAGCGAAGAATGCTTCGCTATTTTCGATGACACCATCCCCGTTGATGGCGAAGATACCGCAAGTGACTACTACAACCTCTTCGCTTATGAGTATGTAGAGTCCAAGCAGGATCTGGAAGGCTACACTACCGAAGTCTTCATCCCCGAGAATCAGACCATCATCCTCTTCACTAACGACATTCATACCTACATCAACAACGAAGGTCTCAAGTATTCCAACGTTGCTGCTATGAAGGAAGACCTGATCGCTAAGGGTAACGAAGTTATCCTGGTTGACGCAGGTGACCATGTTCAGGGTACCGCTTACGGCTCCATGGACAAGGGCGAAACCATCAT
>JAZOXB010000088.1:0-9071 GCA_045659585.1 Faecousia sp.
GGGGGAGGGCGGTTTTTCATCCGGCGAAAAAGGGAACGACACCACCTGGGTAACGAGCCGGTGAAACCCTCAGCGCCTCCCCCGGTTTGCTTCTTTGGACACTTTCTTGTCAAATCACAAGAAAGTGTCGCCCCCCGGCAGGGAGCAAACCAATACCGAGTTATAAATGCTCCTTATCTTTTGTCGTATTTCGTATGTTTGGCAAGCCAAAAGGTGCCCATGATCCTCTAAACTCTCCTGCTGACTCCCGGCCCCTACTGCCCTCTCAGTCAGCTACGCTGACAGCTCTCCCAGAGGGAGAGCCAAGGGCGTGCACGGACTTGGGAATAGCTCGATAAACGGGAAATTGAAGATATTCTTTGGAATGATTGGATAGAGACAAGACGGGTGGAATGGCTATAAAATACTCCCCATGGGGTAGCGGTTGCTACTCCATGGGGAGTTTGCTACTTAATAGGGTTCAGCCTTTATGAGCCGAGAGTGCAGGGATCAGAACAGGTAGCTGTACTTTTCCTTAACGGTAACGATGAATTCCTCGATACCTTCGGGCAACTCGCCTGCACCCAGAGTGCAATCCTTGACCTCGAAGAGGCGGACGCGAACCTTGCCGTCCTCTAAGAACAGGAAGCCTGCATTCTCGGAGTCTGCGAAGTCCTCTGCGGTCTGGAACAGGGTGAACTTATCCTTGCAGGGCTGTGCGTTGTAGGGGCAGAATGCGGTACAGTTACCACACTCGTTGCACATCTTGTCTACGTGGAGGATCTGAGTTCTGCCGTCAGCCAGACGGATCACAACGTTAGCGCGGTTGGGGCAAACATCTGCACAGTTCTGGCAGACGGTGTTGCAGTTCAGGCAACGGTCACCTTCGCAAGCGGCGTCGGCGGACATAGCCAGAATACCCTTCTTAGCAATGGCTTCTGCCTCGGTGGGATATGCCTCTGCGGGGATGTCGTATTCGTACTTCTTGCCGATGACAGCCTGTGCAAAGGCAGCGGCGTCTGCGATACCCTCAACAACCGTTGCGGGGCCACGCATTGCATCGCCTGCGGCGAATACGCCCTCGATGTTGGTCAGGAAGCCGGGACGGCCCTTCTTATCCAGTTCGATGCCGTTTGCGGCAAAGAGAGCGTCGTCAACCTGCCCGCCAACTGCGGAAATGACCAGATCGCAATCGATCTCTACGGTCTCGCCGGTGGGAACGGGGCTTCTTCTGCCGGAAGCATCGGGCTCACCCAGCTTCATCTTGTTGCAGATCAGCTTGCCATCCTTCTGAGCCACGGGAGCAACCAGTTCCAGGAACTGTACGCCGTCTTCGATTGCCAGTTCAAGCTCTTCAGCATCGGCGGGCATGTACTTCTTGGTACGACGGTAGACCAGGGTAGAGGACTTAGCACCGGCACGCTTTGCCACACGGGCGGCGTCCATAGCGGTGTTACCGCCACCGACCACTGCTACATGGCCCAGCTCGCCGCCACGGCCTGCCTTCATGTCTTCCAGCCAGCCGATAACGCCACGGACGTTGCCTTCCAGATCCAGCTTACCGGGCTTCCATGCACCGACAGCGTAGAGAATGTGGGTGTAGCCCTGTGCCTTCAGTTCCTCAACGGAAGGAGCCTCGGTGTTCAGCTTAACTTCTGCGCCGTATGCCATCATGAGGGCGATATCCTTGTCGATGGCTTCGGAGGAGATACGGAATTCGGGGATGACATGACGAACGATGCCGCCCAGCTTGTCGGTACGCTCGAAAATGGTGCAGGGAACGCCGGCTCTGCCCAGGAAGTAAGCAGCTGCAATACCGGTGGGGCCACCGCCGATGATGGCGGCCTTCTTGCCCTCAACGGGCTCAGGCTTTACGATGGATGCCATGAGTGCATCATAGCCCTTTTCTGCGGCAAGGAGCTTGGTAGCACGGATCTGTACGGACTCGTCGTAGAAGTTACGGGAGCACTTGCCCATGCAACGGTGAGCACAAATGGTGCCGGTGATGAAGGGCAGGGGGTTCTTTTCGGCGATCAGCTTCAGAGCCTCGTTATAAAGACCCTTCTTGCACAGCTCTACATACTCGGGGATGTCCTGAGCGATGGGGCAACCGCCCTTACAGGGAGCGATGTAGCAATCCAACCAAGGCACGCGCTCCTCGTTCTTACGAGAGGGCAGGGGCTTGATGGGCTTGACATGGTGGTAGTCGGTACGGCAGTACAGGGACATCTTGGCGATAGCGTGGGTGTCGGTACCCTCAAATGCCTTGAACTCCATGTCCTTTACCTTTTCGCACATCTGAACCAGACGGTTGTATCCGCCGGGCTTCAGGATGGTGGTAGCTACGGTGATGGGCCAAATGCCTGCGGCAAAGAGCTCGTCACAGTTGAAATATTCTGCACCGCCTGCGAAGGAGATCTTCATCTTGCCTTCAAACTGGGCGGAGATTCTGCGGCACATCTCGATGGTCAGGGGGAACAGTGCGCGACCGGACATGTACATTTCGTTATTGGGCAGTTCGCCACGGGTGGTGTCTACGGGGAAGGTGTTGGACAGCTTCAGACCGAATTCCAGACCGTTCTCATCTGCCAGAGCCTGGAGACGCTCGAACATGGGGACAGCGTCCTTCCACTGCAGGTCTTCGTTGAAGTGATGATCATCAAATACGATGTAATCATAGCCCATAGAGTCCAGAATGCTACGAGCATCCTTGTAGCCCAGAATGGTGGGGTTGCACTTAACAAAGGTGTTGACCTTCTTCTCGGAGATCAGGTAGGAAGCGATCCGCTCGATCTCATCGGGAGGACAGCCGTGGAGGGTGGACAGGGTGACGGAGCGGGAAACACGGGGAGAAATGCCCGCAATGAACTCTGCCTCTTCGGGGAAGAGCTCTGTGAGGACTGCCTTGCACTCTGCGAATACGGGAGCGCGGTTGGCATCCTTCATGGATTCGATGTAGTTGTCGATCTTTTCGCCCTTGATACCTGCCAGATCGTAACCTACGGACATGTTGAATACGAAGCCATCGGGATCACCGTAGCCCCATACCTTAGCCATGACCTTCAGAGCACACCAAGCCTTGATGTACTCGTCCAGAGCCTGACGGACTTCCAGCTCGGTGGACCATTCCTGGTTGTAGCCCTCGTCATCGGCCAGGATGCAGGGACGGGGAACACAACGAGCCAGATCTTCGCCGTCCATCTGCTGAACGGTCTTGACCTCGAAGAAACGGGAGCCTGCGACATAAGAAGCAATGATGTTCTGTGCAAGCTGGCTGTTGGGACCTGCGGCGGGGCCGAAGGGAGTCTCGATCTTCTCGCCGAAAATGGGGAGAGTCTTGTTGGGCTCTGCCTTGTATTCCTTGTGAATGCCGAAGATCTCGCCGTTGTTTTCACGCTCGGTAATGACCCAGCGCATTAAGTCCTTAAAGGGAATGGGATACATTCTTTCAGACATAAGTAAACCTCCAAAAACAATTTATAATACATAGCGTGTCCATAAATGCTGAAGCAATAAAACAGCACCGGACGAGAAACACAAAGTGAAAATGGTAATAATCGCAAAGGGATAAACCACGAAAAAACCGGGGAACAGTATGGTGATCAAAAGGAAAAGACCGATAAGGGCATAGAGACCAAAGGAAATGCCATAGGTGATTACGATCAGATTTTTCCCTTTTTCATTCTCGCAATGGATCATGATCCAACCGACGATACCGATGATCCCTTGCACTACGGTAAAGCACAGGAGGAAAAACAGTATTGCATCGATGTCGTAGATGGCATAGATAAGATCATGACGGAATATGGTTCGCAAAGCTAATACGATGGAAATAGGAAACAGCGCCAGCAGAGAGAACTTGCACAACTTTTCTAATGGACTGAGCATACTGAGCCCTCCTTACAGGGAGAATCAAGGAAGATCAATAAGTGCAGTTGTTAAGAGCACCCCAGAGCTTCTTGGATTCTTCCAGAATACGAGCGTTAACAGCTTCCTCGTCGATGCCGATGAGCTCACGATCCTTCATGAGGAGTTTGCCGTTAGCGATGGTGGTCTGGCACTGTCTGCCGGTCATGCCGAAGATCATGTGACCGTCAATATTAGCATGGTCGAAGGGGGTGAAGGGCTTGTAGTCCATAACGATGACGTCGGCGGCGGCGCCTTCTTCCAGAACGCCCAGCTTAGTATCGAAGTACTTTGCACCGATCTTGGCATTGTTCTTAAAGAGCATGTCGGTAACTTCGCACCAGCCTACATTGGGCAGGCAAGCGTTCTGACGCTGTGCACACAGAGCGACCTTAATGGACTCCAGCATGTCATTGGTGTATGCGTCGGTACCCATGCCCAGGAGAACGCCGGCCTTGTACAGGGGGAGTACGGGGCAGGTGCCTACTGCATTACCCATGTTGGATTCGGGGTTGTTGACGACCATGGTGTCGGTGGACTTGATGATCTCAATCTCGGCGGAGTTTACATGGATGCAGTGACCCAGAATGGTCTTGGGACCCAGAATGCCGTCATTCTGCAGGCGCTGTACGGGACGGCGACCATAGTTCTGCAGAGAGTCATAAACGTCGTTCATACCCTCGGAAACATGGATGTGATAGCCGGTTCTGCCGTTGTTGGCCTCGACCATACGCTCGAAGGTCTTGTCGGAAATGGTGAACAGGGCGTGTCCGCCGAACATAGCAGCCAGCATGGGATCCTTCTGCTCCTGGCAATAGGTGATGAAGTCGGCGTTTTCCTTAATGCCCTGGAGACACTTTTCTTCGCCGTCACGGTCGGAGACCTCGTAGCACAGGCAGGAACGGATGCCGAATTCCTTAGCGGACTTGGCGATCTCAAAAAGGCTACCGGGGATCTCACCGTAGGAAGCGTGATGGTCAAAAATGGTAGTAACACCCTGCTTGATGCAGTCGATGTAAAGTGCATCTGCGGAGGCCTTGGTGCCGCTCAGCATCAGCTTGCGGTCGATGGCCCACCAGGTGCCGTCCAGAACTTCGTAGAAGTTGGTGGGGTTGTTGCCTACGATGGGCAGACCGCGAGCAAGTGCAGTGTAAATGTGAGTGTGAGCATTGATGAGAGCGGGCATGATGACGCCACCCTTGGCATCAATGAATTCTGCCTCGGGATACTTGGCACGGAGCTCGGCGGTGGTGCCGACTTCCTTGATCTTGGTGCCGTCGATGACGACACCGCCGTCGGGCAGGTAGGGATGGGTTTGGCTTCTGGTAATGAGTTTACCGTTGGCGAGAATGTACATAGATTTAACCTCCTTTTGGATAAAGAAAAATGGGGATGGTGAACCTATAAAAATCGTTCAACATCTCCACTCAATCTTGATTGAGTGATAGTCGTCAAGCCCGTGCGCGCAGCACTTCGTTACAGCTATCAATCTTCAATTACACCTATATTATACTGTGAATCCCCCTACTTTGCAATCCGCTATTTCCTACAAAAATCATTGGGGCTTTTTGGGCAGATTGACGGAGTGTGAAATGTATGCTATAATGAGGAAAAAATAGGCTGTAGAATACAATAAAGGAGACTTGTTACATGGCATATGTATCCATCGTTCCCTGTGAAAATTATGAGTTGCAACAATGTGAAAAAGCCCTCGGTGAGGTTCTGGAGCCCTTAGGAGGCCTAAACTGGGTAAAGCCCGGAATGTGCATCGTAATAAAAGCGAATTTAGTGGGGGCTTATGAGCCGGACGCAGGGGCAACGACCCATCCCGGACTGTTAGCGGCTCTCACCAAACTGCTGAAAGCCCGTGGAGCACGGGTTGTGATCGGAGATAGTCCCGGAGGGCTGTATAACGAGGCTGCTATGAGCCGTGTTTACAGGGTAACAGGATTGGAGGCGGCTGTTGCGGAAGGTGCGGAGCTGAACCACGACTTTGGACAGAAAGCGGCTCATTATCCCCAAGGCCATGTCGCCAAGGATTTTCTGTATACATCTTATTTGGATCAAGCAGACGGGATCATCAGCTTCTGCAAACTGAAATCTCACGGTATGATGGGACTGTCTGCGGCAACCAAGAACCTGTTCGGTGCGGTACCCGGAACCACAAAGCCGGAATATCATTTCCGTTATCCGGAGCCTTTGGACTTTGCAGGTATGATCATAGATTTGAATGATTATTTTCAGCCGAAGCTGTTTCTTGTAGATGGCGTGGTTGCTATGGAGGGCAATGGCCCAACTGCGGGAAAGCCCCGTCATGTAGGTGTTCTTATGGCAGGTACGGACTGTCATAAAGTGGACATGATCTGTGCGAAGCTCATCGGCTTAGAGCCTATGACCGTACCGACGTTACAGGCGGCGGTAAATTATGGCTATATTACGGAGCATTGTGAGGATATCGAGGTTGCGGGAGATGTGGAAGGCTTGATGGTAAAGGATTTTGAAAAGGTTCTTCAAGCAAAAAGCATGCAATTCCGCAATGTCCTTCCCGGAAGGCTGGGGGAACTGTTTGGGGATGTGGCAAGAGCCTGTCTCCGTCCCCGTCCTAAGCTGAAGGCTTCGGAATGTGTAGGCTGTGGAGTGTGCTATCGAGTATGTCCCGCCAAGGCAATCGAGATCCGAAAGGGAAAGGCTGTGATCCAAAGAAAAGCCTGCATCCGATGCTTCTGCTGTCAGGAATTCTGCCCCAAGGGAGCTATGAAAGTCCATAGACCGATCATAGCACGGATCCTGAATCCTTAAAAGGAGCTGTAAAGGCTTACAAATCCTGAAAATATGGGCACAAAATGGTGCAATATAGCCATGGAATTGTTATGAAAAAACTTACATTCTGTGATTAAAAGGGTGAATATTGGTATAATATGTTAGAATTATGAGAAAATATGGAAAAAAGACTTGACAAATGATTACTATTCGCATAGAATTATATTAGATAATATGCAAAGGGGGAATTACTATGCATTTAACAATCGCCGAACGCAAGGTTATGGAGACCGTCTGGAACGGTGGAGACATGACCGCTAAGGAAATCGCCGCATCTCTCAAGGAAACTGCACAGTGGAGTAAGACCACCAGCTACACCATGATCACTCGTTGTGTAGATAAGGGATATCTGCTCCGTCAGGATCCTCACTATGTTTGCACCGCTAAGGTCAGCAGAGAAGAGGTTTCTCGCTGGGAGACAGAGGAACTGCTGGAGAACAACTTCAGCGGATCTGCAGATCTGCTGGTAGCCGCACTGGTCGATCAGAAGAAGCTGTCCAAAAAGGACATCGAAAAGCTCTGCAAGCTGGTAGAAGAAATCGAAGATTGATCATAATACCGAGAAATGCATCATCGATACTCTCACCCTTAGAACAGTGGAATGACAGTTTGTTGTTCCACTGTTTTCTTTTGTGTTTGGTTACAATTTTTTGCATACTTTGCAGATTTCGGTTCATCCTATGGGGGAAGAAAATAAAGGAGGAAATGACCATGAGATCCATTGTATGCATGACAGTCTTCGCACTCCTGTGTGGGCTTTTGATCGTACCGACATGGGGTGCGGAAGTGGAGACCCTGTACAATCGGGAATACTCTTTTGGAGAAGAGGACTTTGACAGTGAGGTGACCGGGATCTTTATCCGCTCCGTACCGGAGGAGGAGATAGGGATCTTCTGCCTGGGCAATCGTGAGATCCGCCCCGGAGATGTGCTGAGCCGAGATCGTCTGACAGAACTGAAAATGATTCCCAAGGGAAAGGAAAACAGTGTTGCGGTATTGTGCTACAGCCCCATTTGCGGAAATTCCCTTGGGGAGGAAACCAGCCTTGTGGTAAAGATCCGTTCCGGGAAAAACGAAGCACCCAAAGTGGAGAATATGGAGCTGGAGACCTACAAAAACATCGCCAATAACGGTAAGCTTACGGCTATGGATCCGGAAGGCGTCACAGTGGAGTTTGCACTGGTAGAGGAGCCGAAATACGGCAAGGTAGAACTAAAGCCCGACGGAAGCTTCTTATATATTCCGGAAAAGAATAAAGTCGGGGAGGACCACTTTACCTTTACGGCGAAGGACGAGGCGGGGAACGAATCACTGCCCGGTACGGTAAAAATCAAGATCCTGAAGCCTTCTCAGGCAAAGACCTTTGCGGATATGGAAGGGAATCCTGCGGCTTTTGAGGCTATGTGGGCAGAAAATCAAACCCTGACAGGTGGGATGGAGATCGCAGGAAAGCTGTGCTTCTGTCCCGATGCTCCTGTGAGTCGAGGGGAATTCCTGGCCATGGTAATGGAACTGACAGCACAGCCTATGGATGAGACCCTGACCACATCTGCCTTCCTGGATAGCGAGGAGGCGGCACCCTGGCTCCGCCCTTATCTGGCGGCGGCTGTGCGGAATGGCATCATCAGAGGGGAAATCAAGGAGGATGGTCTGGTATTCCGCCCCAATGATCCCATTAAGGGGAGAGAAGCTGCGGTGATCTTACAGAATATTCTTCAATGGCCCGTAACTGTTGCGGCACAGGAGAGCACAGAGCCTCGCTGGTCTGCGGCCTCTGTACAGGCTTTGCGAGAAGGCGGTTTACAGCTGGCACCGGAGGAGTCTCTGACAAGAGAAACGGTGGTCTGCCTCCTCTACGGGATCAGCAAGACCCAAGGCTGAAAAGCTTCATGATCCTTATACCATGATAAAAAAAGGCTCTGTTGGGGGAGAGATCCCGCAACAGAGCCTTTGGTTTTAGGTTATGCAGATTTTGATAGTGCTTTTGGCGTTGTGTTTTTAGTTTGCAAAGTAGGCCTTGGCACTATCGGAGTAGGCGAAGAGAGCTTTGCACAGGTCGCCCAGGGCGTCGGTCTTGCCGTTGCCGTAGGTGTCGGCGGCATATTGCAGGGTGCCGGAAACCACGGTATCACCGGACAGGATCTGTACCGTCAGCACAGAACGAAGCTCTGCGGCCAGCAAGGAGTCCAGAGTGAAGGCATAGTAGCCGCGGCTTGCATTATAGACCTCAAGATTGGTAATGATCTTTTCCTTATCCTTGCCGTTAATATCCTTGTAGGTGACCTTCATGGTCAGATCCTCGGTGCTACCTGTGTAAGAACCGAGAGAGAAGATAAACTTCACACTGACCTTAGACGCCAGATCCA
>JAZOXB010000089.1:0-24293 GCA_045659585.1 Faecousia sp.
CGTTAATCCTGATGATAAGACAAGCATTCGTGGTGTTCCGGTTCGTATTACCGGCATGAACGAGCTGCAGATGAACCAACTGATCCTGACCGGTGGTGAGATCCAGTATGTAGACGTGGAGATCGCCGGCAGACGGTCGGATCTGAAAGAACTGAATAATACGACCCTGAGTGTTGTTGCCGATGTAGGCAAGATCAGCGGGCCGGGAACCTATGAGCTGAGTTGGGTGCTGGATCCTCCTTCCACCGTTGCCAGCGGAGACATTAAACTGGTCAGCTCCAGCACCAATAAGATCAAGGTGAAAGTCAGCGAGTACCGCAACAGACCCCAGATCCCCATCCAGATCGAGTATCGGGGTGCGGTTGCAGAGGGATTTGTTCGGGATCCCGCAGCGACCAATCTGGAATATGTGTCTGTCAGCGGCCCTGCAGAGGAGATCGATAAGATCGCATGTGCAAGACTGTCCGTTGATCTGAACGACACCAAGAGCTCTCTGAATCTGGAAGCGGAATGTGAACTGATCGGTGAAGATGGCGAGGTCATGGCACTGAGCTCCTATGTAGAGCTTCATGATCCCGTGGTTCGGGTCATGGTTCCCGTCTACTGTTTCAAGCAGATCAAGCTTGAACTGGATATCGTTCCCGGCGGCGGTGCCGACATAGGTGATGTCCGCTATACCCTGGAACCCTCTGTGATCGGCGTTGTGGGGGATGAGGATGTCCTGAAGGAGATGCCCTCCACCCTGGTCATTAAGACGATTAAGCTGGCAGAGATCAAGGAAAATCTCACCATGTCCGTTGTTCCGGAGCTTCCTGCCGGTGTTTCTAACCGGGATGAGAATAATACTGTCCGTATTGATCTGGCTCTGGAGGGTTTGACCACCAGAACCATCTATGTTCCCACAGCGGGGATTATCAGAGAAAATGACGATGCCAAGCTGGAATTTGCTCTGGAACGGATCCCTGTTACCGTTCGAGGGAAAACCGATGTGATCCACGGCCTGAATGCAGAAAAGATCCGTATCACTGCGGATATGGAAAACGACTTTGACTCCAACACCATGACGGTCAAGCTGACTGTTATGCTGGAAGAAGGCGTAGAGGGTGGCATTCTGGGTAACTATACTATTTCTGTAAAGGAGCCTACAGAGGGCTCGGATAGCAATGAGACAACGGGGAACCGTTGAGGCCGTAAGCGGTCGGATCGCAGTGATCTCCGTTGTACGGGAAAGTGCCTGTAGCGGAGATTGCCATAAATGTGCCGGGTGCGGTGCTGTGACCCAGCCTCTGCAGATCCGGGGACTTAACCTGATCGGCGCTTCCAAAGGGGACAAGGTCTATATAGAATCTTCTACAGGCCCTGTGCTTTGGGCAACGGTTCTGGTTTATCTGGTGCCCCTCTTGACCTTTTTTGCAGGGTACTGTCTGGGTTATAGGCTCCATAGTGTGGCACTGTGGTCTGTTGTAGGCTTTGTGCTAGGATGGATCCCTGCACTATTCTACAATGCCTATGTCAAAAAGCGTCCTCCCACATATACCGTTGTTGCATATGTGGATGGACTGTGAAGGACTTCTGCATCTGACCCATTGAGATCGGTGGAAGCCGATAAAATGGATCGATAATGATTTGATGTAACATGTTTGGATATGTAATTCCCCGTCTTTGCCGTTTGAGCGAAGTGGAAAAAGCACGCTATAAGGCGGCGTACTGTGGACTGTGCAACAGTCTGAAGGAAAGATACGGCCTACGAGGACGATTCCTGGTCAATTATGATATGACCTTCCTATACTGTCTCTTGGAGCAGAAGAAGGAAGAGACAGTATCCTGCTCCTGCCTGACCAAGCCCTTTTGCAAACGAGAGTGTATGCCCAACGGTGATGCCATGGCCTATGCCGCAGACTTAACGGTTCTTCTTTCCTGGTGGAAGCTGAAGGACGGAGTGGCAGACAGCGGATTTGGGAAAAGGCTCCTGTACCGCTGCGGCCTGTGGATTCTGAATAAGCCCTATAAAAAGGCATCGGCTCTGAGGCAAAAAGAAAATGAAGGCTTCCGATACCGGCTGACCCTTCTGGAAGGTTTGGAGAAGGATTGCTGTCCCTCTATGGATGCTGTGGCGGATACCTTTGGAGCACTGCTCCGTAGCTGTGTTCCCACGGAGGTTTCTCCCGAGGAGAAGCGGATCCTTGCACAGCTACTTTACCATGTAGGGCGATACTTATATCTGGTAGATGCCTTAGAGGATCTGCCGCGGGATCAAAAGCAGGGATCCTATAATCCCTTGATTTACCGATACGACCCCATAGATGGAAAACTGTCTCAAGAGGACAGACAGAGCCTGTGCAATACCATTGAGGCTTCTGTGGATCTGGCGGCATCTGCTCTGGAGCTTCTGCCTAAAGGAGCAAACAGTGGGATTTTGGATAATATTATATACGAAGGCTTGCCTATGGTACTGAAAAGTGTATTGGCAGGCTCCTTCCGCAAGAGGAAAGCTTTTCGCAGATCTGCATCCGATGGATCATCGGCTCAGAGCGAAACAGCAACGCAAAAGGAGATCGATACATGAAAGATCCTTATGAGGTCCTTGGAGTTTCTCGCAACGCTTCCGAGGATGAAATCAAAAAAGCGTACAAGGAACTGGTTCAAAAGTTCCATCCCGATAAATATGCAGGCAATCCCTTAGAGGATCTTGCACAGGAAAAAATGAAAGAGGTCAACGAGGCCTACGATGCCCTGACCAAGGGAAAAGGGAATGCTTCCTACAGTTCCGGTGGCTATTCCGCCGATCCGTCCTACGGTACCGGCACCGGCTATTCCGGTGGCTACTCCGGGGGTTATTCCGGTAGCTCCACGGCCTTTGCCGAGGTTCGTCGTCTGATCCAGATCGGACAGCTTCAGGAGGCGGAAAACCTTCTCAGTACCATGGGAAATCATACCGGTGAATGGTACTACCTAAAGGGTGTCATTGCCCTCCGTAGAGGGTGGATGGATGAGGCGCAGCAGAATTTCCGCATTGCTCTGTCCATGGATCCTACCAATGCGGATTATCAGAGTGCTTTCCGTTCCGCATCCGGTGGCGGTGCCTACTCCTACCGTCAGCAGAGACAGACAAATACCGACGGCGGGATCGATTGCTGTGATATTTGCACTGCTTTTATGTGCATGGATTGCATGTGCGATATTTGCAGATGCTGTAGTTAAATACCCCTGTTTTCGATATCGAATTACCGTATAAGGAGAGATAAATTTGATTCATAGTATGACCGGCTACGGAAGAGCTGTACAGACCCTCCGTGGCAGAGAGATCACTGTAGAGATCCGTTCCGTAAATAACCGCTTCCTGGATTGCAATGTGAAGCTGCCCCGCATTTTCGGCTATGCCGAGGAGGCTGTAAAGCAGAAGGTCAAGGAGTCTGTTTCCCGTGGCAAGGTAGATGTTTTTATTAACATTCGCAATACCGGCGAGGAAGAAGTCACCATTGGTCTGAATAAGCCTGTACTGGAGGGTTACTTAAAAGCTCTGAACCTGATGGTAGAGGAATACGGTGTCCGTAATGATATCAGTACAAGCACTCTGTCCCGTATGCCCGATATTTTCGTGGTAGAAAAGCAGGAAGAGGATGAGGCACAGAATGTTGCTGACATCCTTGCCGTAGCGGAAGAGGCTCTTGCCGCATATAACAAGATGCGTATGACCGAGGGTGCCGCTATGGAGGCAGATCTGCGGAACCGTGCCGCAACCATTCTGTCCTATGTGGAACAGGTGGAACAGCGGAGCCCCGTGACCTTGCAGGAATATCGTCAGCGTTTGGAAAATAAAATCCGTGAGGTATTGGAAAATACCAACATCGACGAAAGCCGTATCCTGACCGAGGCTGCGGTTTATGCCGATAAGATCGCAGTGGACGAAGAGACTGTCCGTCTCCGTAGCCATTTTGCCCAATTGGACAGCCTCCTGACCGGTGGCGGTGCCATTGGCAGAAAGCTTGATTTCCTCCTGCAGGAAATGAACCGAGAGACCAATACCATCGGCTCCAAGGGCAATGACATCCAGCAGGCAAGAACCGTGGTGGAGATCAAGTCCGAATTGGAAAAGATCCGTGAACAGATCCAGAATATCGAGTAAGCTATGAAATTAGTCAATATCGGATTCGGCAATATGGTGTCTTCTCACAGAATGCTCAGTATCGTCAGCCCCGATTCCGCCCCTATTAAGCGGTTGGTACAGGAGGCTAAGGAGCGTTCCATGGTGATCGATGCCAGCTTTGGCAGACGAACAAGATCCGTCATCATTATGGATACGGATCATGTGATCCTGTCTGCTATCCCTCCCGAGACCATTGCCAAGCGCATGGCAGACAAAGAGGGAGAAATATATAAAGACGAGGAGGAAACCCTATCATGAAGCAAGGAAAGATCCTGATCGTGTCCGGCCCTTCCGGCGTAGGCAAGGGAACCGTTCTCAAGGAACTGCGTCAGAGACGACCCAATATGATGTTCTCTGTATCCGCAACCACCAGAGAGCCCAGACCCGGAGAGATCGACGGTGTGCATTATCGTTTTATGACCAAGGCCGACTTCGAAGCTCTCATTGCCCGTGATGCTCTGCTGGAATATGCAGGCTATAACGGGAATTATTACGGAACCCCTGCGGATCCCGTTGTTGAGGGCATTGCTCGTGGGGAAGACTGGATCCTTGAAATCGAGGTCAAGGGTGCACTCCAGGTCATGAGCCGTCGTAAGGATGCCATCTCTGTGTTTATTGCACCTCCCGATATGGAGGTTTTGAGAGAGCGTCTTTTAAACCGTGGCGATACGCCTCCCGATGTGGCGGAGAAGCGTCTGCAGATCGCTATAGAGGAATGCAGTCACGCCGGTGAGTATGACTATGTTGTGGTGAATAACACCGTAGAACAGGCTGTGAAGGAAATGGAAGCTATTTTGCTTGCAGAATCCTGCCGCAGTGAATACAATCCCGTCATTTTGTAATACTATTACTTTATATCACTTGATCTAATTTACATCCATTTATACTTTTTAGGAGGAATTACTTATGCTTTATCCCGCTATGTCCAGCCTGCTCAGCAATATCAGCAGCCGTTATCTCATGGTCAATGTTGTGGCTCGTCGTGCTCGTCAGATCTCTATCGAAGCACAGAAGGAAGAGATCCATCTCACCGAAAAGCCCGTTACCCTTGCCATCCGTGAGGTTTCCGAGGGCAAGCTGGCCGCTTCTGTAGAAAAGACCGTTAAATAAGAGATTATTGGGTTACTACGGTGTCGGAGGGTGCATATGATCGGAAAAATTGCTGTTTCATCTGCCATTTTTGCAATTGATAAGCCCTACGACTACCGTATTCCTCGGGAGCTCAGGGTGTGTCCCGGTCAGAGGGTCATGGTACCCTTCGGTCGAGGGGACAGACAGGTAGAGGGCGTCGTGCTACAGGTAGCGGAGGGGGCAGAAGATGGCTTAAAATCCATTACATCCCTATTAGACGAGGAGCCTCTTTTAGATGAGAAGCTCCTCCGTCTTGCTGCTTTTATGCGAGAACGATATTTTTGCACCTTCTACGATGCTATAAAGGCTATTTTACCTGCGGGGGTATGGTTTCGATCCAAGGAGATCTACGAGATCGCAGATCCCCAATGGAGAGATAAGATCCACCGCCAGCCCGTAGCTCTTGCGGTTATGGAGACCATAGCCGATTTGGGTGGCCATGCGGAAGAGACCCTGTTGCGGAAGCAATTTGAGGAAGAAGCCCTTCGTAAGGCCCTCCACTACCTCGCAGGGAAGAAACTCATTGACACCGAGACCCTGAGACAACGGGGCGTAAAGGACAAAACGGAACAGATCGCAGTTCTGTCTGCTACGGTAGAAGAGGCGCTCCAATACGCAGAGGAAAAGAAACGCTCTGCACCTTTGCAGAGCAGTGTACTGGAAATGCTGGCCTCCTTCGGAGCCTGTGCCAGAAAGGATCTGTTCTACTATACCGGTTGCAACGGTTCCGTTCTCCGCCGTTTGGAGGAACTGGGCTATATCAGACTCATAGAAGAGGAACAGCTTCGGCTTCCTCATGTACAGCCAACGGAGTTGAAAGGGGAGCTGATCCTCAACGAGGAACAGCATGAGGTTTATGAATCCCTAAAGAACCGTCGGGAGGGAGTATCACTCCTGTATGGCATTACGGGAAGCGGTAAGACCTCGGTCTATATCAAACTGATCTACGATTGTTTGGCTATGGGACGCAGTGCCATCCTGTTGGTGCCGGAGATCGCTTTGACACCCCAGTTATTGTCCCTGTTTGCCGCACATTTCCAAGACCGTGTTGCGGTGCTTCACAGCAGTCTCCGTATGACGGAGCGATATGATACCTGGAAAAAGATCCGTCGGGGAGAGGCCCGTGTGGTTCTGGGTACCCGTTCGGCGATTTTCGCCCCTGTTCGGGATCTTGGTCTGATCATCTTGGATGAGGAACAGGAGCATACTTACAAATCCGAGCAATCTCCCCGTTATCATGCACGGGAGATCGCCATTTATCGAGGTATGCAGGAAGGGATCCCGGTGATCCTGGGCTCTGCCACCCCCTCTGTGGAATCCATGCATCGGGCAGAGGAGGGAGTTTACGGACTCCAAAGGCTCAAGCACCGCTACAATCAACAAGAATTGCCACCTGTTGAGATCGTGGATATGAAACAAGAACTGAGAAGGGGAAACGGAACCCCTATCAGTGAGTCACTGTATCTGGCTTTACAGGAAAATATTCGTCTGGGACAGCAGTCTATCCTGTTCTTAAATCGACGGGGCACCAGTTCTATGCTGTCTTGTGTTTCCTGCGGTCATGTGCCGGATTGCCCCGGCTGTGACCTCCACCTGACCTATCACCATGCCAATGGGAGAGTGATGTGCCACTGCTGTGGGTATTCTGCCCCGGCCCCCCGTCGCTGTCCCGTGTGCGGAGGTCCCTATAAGCAGATCGGTGTGGGTACCCAGAAGGTACAGGAACGATTGGAGGAGCTCTTCGGACAAGGTAGTGTCCTGCGAATGGATGCAGATACCGTATCTGCGGTGAATACTCACGAAAAGCTTTTAAACCGCTTTCGCGAGGAAAAGATCCCAATCTTGTTGGGAACCCAAATGGTGGCAAAGGGACTGAATTTTGAAAATGTAACCTTAGTAGGGGTTCTGGACGGAGATATGTCTCTGTATATCGGAGACTACCGAGCCGGAGAGAACACCTTTAGTATGATCACTCAGGTCATAGGCCGTGCAGGAAGAGGAGAAATCGGTGGTAGAGCTGTGATCCAGACCATGACACCGGAAAATCCTGTGATCCGTCTTGCGGCGGAGCAGGACTACGACAGATTCTACCGTATGGAGATCGCTCTGCGGGAGATTCGGGAATGTCCTCCGTTTACCGATCAGGTCGTTCTGACATTCCACGGCAGAGAGGAGCAAAAGGTCAAGGAGGGAGCCATTTCCTTCCGTAATTTGCTCATGGCCAACCTAAACAGTGAATATTACAGAGACCAGCATGTGCGGATCTTAGGCCCTGCACCGGCACAGATCCCCAGGGTAAATTTTGTTTACCGCCACAGACTGACTCTTTTATGTAAAAACACCCGTATCTTACGACAGCTTCTGGCCCATTTGATGCGGGAATTTCGGAAAGACAAGGGTACCCGTGGGGTCGGTGTATATGCCGATGTAAACGGGAACGAATAGGAGATAACTATGGGACTCAGAAAAATTTTAACGCAGGAAGAATCTGTTCTGCACAAGGTTTGCAGACCTGTTGAAGCATTTGATGCCAAGCTCCATGCTCTGCTGGACGACATGGCACAGACCCTGAAGGATGCCAACGGCGTTGGTCTTGCGGCACCTCAGGTAGGCATTCTCCGTCGGATCTTTATTGTGGATCTGGGCGATGAGATCGTAGAACTGATCAACCCCGAGATCTTAGAGACCGAAGGGGAGCAGGACGGCATGGAAGGCTGTCTCAGCGTTCCCGGAGAATTCTGGCTGGTCAAGCGCCCCATGCGTGTTAAGGCCAAGGCACAGGACAGAAACGGCGAATGGTTCGAGATCGAAGGAGAAGAACTGATCGCTCGTTGCCTCTGCCACGAAAATGATCACCTCAACGGTCATTTATATACGGAAATTGCATATCATAAGCTCACTGAGGAAGAACTCAATGAACTCTATGGTACGGAGGATGAAGAATGAGAGTTGTTTTCATGGGAACGCCGGATATTGCGGCAACCTGTTTAAGCAGTTTATTAAAGAGCCGTCATGAGATCATCGGTGTATATACCAAGCCGGATATGCCCAAGAACCGTGGTATGAAGATGGAAATGTCCGATGTGAAAAAGGTGGCTCTTGCCCACGACCTGCCTGTATACCAGCCTACCACCTTTAAGGATGACAGTGTATATGAGGAGCTGAAGGCTCTGGAGCCCGATGCCATTGCAGTAGTTGCTTACGGCAAGATCCTGCCTCAGAGAGTGCTGGACATTCCTCCTAAGGGCTGTGTGAATATCCACGCCAGTGTTCTGCCTCAGCTTCGTGGCAGTGGCCCCATTCAGTGGGCCATTCTCAACGGCATGGATGAGACCGGTGTCACTGCCATGTATATGGCGGCAGAAATGGACGCCGGTGATATGATCGAGATCCGCAAGACTCCCATTGAGCCTTACGAAAATGCCCAATCCCTGTTGGATCGTTTGGCTGTGATCGGTGGAGAGCTTCTGTGCGATACTCTGGACGCTATGGAAGAAGACAGAACCACCCGTACGCCTCAGGATGAGAGCAAGGTCACCTTTGCTCCCATGCTCAATAAGACCATGTGTCCCATCGATTGGAGCCGTAGCCCCCGTGAGATCATTGACCATGTTCGCGGTCTGGATCCCTGGCCTGTTGCTACTGCTATGATCCAAGAGAAGCGGTTTAAGATCTACGGGGTTCGCCCTGTGGAAAAGACCACAAACAAGGAGCCCGGCACCCTTCTGGCATTGACCAAGGAAGGCTTGGAGATCGCCTGTGGCGGCGGCAATGTTTTGGTCATTACTACCCTCCAGGCTGAGGGTGGCAAGCGTATGGCGGCTCCCGATTACTTCCGGGGACATCCCATTACCCTATGATGAAGGGGAGAGAAGCGGCACTCCGTGCTCTGCTGGCTTGCAGAAAGAACGGAGCCTGGTCGGAAGGTGTTCTGAAGGATCTTCTGAGAGATATGGATCGGAGAGAGGCGGCTTTTGCCAGCCGTCTGTGCTACGGTGTACTTCAGAATCGGCTTCTGCTGGGACATTGGCTTAAGCCCTTTATCCGTGGGAAGCTACAGCCTGTGGTTGAAGAACTCCTTCAGATGGCTGTGTACCAGATCACCATGATGGATAAGGTTCCGAACTCTGCCGCTGTCAATGAGGCGGTGGAGTTGGGTAAGAAATATGCAAATCCCCAGGCCGCAAAGGTGATCAACGGGATCCTGCGATCCTTCCTGCGGGCTATGCCCCATGAAATGCCCACGGAACTTTCTGTTCGATACAGCCATCCCCAAGAACTGGTGGACTTGCTTTCGGACAGTGTAGGAGAGCGGATCGAGGATCTTCTGCGGAGTCACAACGATACACCGCCTACGGTATTGCAGGTCAACACCTTACATGCCGATGCCCACAGCCTTTACAAAGAGCTGACGGATCTGGGGGCAGAGGCTTGCACCCATCCTTGGATGGATGCTTGCTTGACCCTTCGCAGCGGTGGCAGTATCGATGGCTTGGAAGCCTTCCGTAAGGGAGATTTCTATGTACAGGATGTGGCGGCTCGTCTTGCGGTTCATGCCGCAGGGATCTGTCCGGGACAGAGAGTTCTGGATTGCTGTGCCGCTCCCGGAGGGAAAAGCTTCGCAGCGGCCATTGCTATGAAAAATCAAGGAGAATTGATCTCCTGTGATATACACGACCACAAGCTGAGACTGATTGAAAAGGGTGCACAGCGTTTGGGGATCTCTATCCTGACGACCGAATTGCAGGATGCCTCTAAGGCTGTTCCTCAATGGGTAGGCACTATGGATGTGGTCATTGCGGATGTGCCCTGCTCCGGTCTGGGTACCATTCGGAAGAAACCGGATATTCGTTATAAGGATCTGAAGCAGACGGAAAAGCTACCGGAACTGCAACAACGGATCCTGCATCAACAAAGCTACTATGTTAAGCCCGGCGGCGTACTGTTATTCAGTACCTGCACCGTTCTCAAAAGAGAGAATGAAGGGGTTGCAAAAGCATTTCTGCAACAGCATCCTCAATTCTCTTTGGAGGATGTGATCTTCCCGGAGGGCAGTGGGATCCCCACAGGGGCCATGACCACCCTCCTTCCCTGCGATCACGGTACCGACGGGTTCTTTATTTGTAAATTCAGGAGGCAATCGTGAAGGATCTGAAATCCATGACCCTTTCTCAGCTGGAGGAAGAGCTTCTTGCTATGGGAGAGCAAAAGTTCCGTGGCAAGCAGATCTATACCTGGGTACACCGGGGTGCGAGATCCATTGATGACATGACCAATCTGTCCAAGGATCTGCGGAAAAAGCTACAGGAACATTTCTTCCTTTATGCTCCCACAGTGGCTCGAAAGCTGGAAAGCAAGAACGACGGAACAATTAAATATTTGTGGCGTCTAAAAGATGGAAATTGTGTGGAAACCGTACTTATGCGGTACCATCACGGCAATACCGTCTGTATCTCCTCTGAGGTAGGATGTCCCATGGGTTGTGCCTTCTGTGCCTCTACCTTAGGCGGCTTGGTTCGCCGTTTGGAGCCCTCGGAAATGTTGGATCAGGTGCTCTTTACCCAGATCGATTCCGGTCTGCCCATTTCCAATATCGTACTTATGGGCATCGGCGAGCCTTTGGATAATTATGATTCTGTCCTCCGTTTTCTGGAACTGGTGAATTCCCCTCTGGGAATGAACATCGGTATGCGACATATCAGCCTGTCTACCTGCGGTCTGGTCAGCAAGATCGATGCACTGGCAGAGCGGAATCTACAGTTGACTCTTTCGGTATCTCTCCATGCACCTACAGATGAGATCCGCAGTAGCATTATGCCCGTGAATAAGCGGTATCCTGTGGATATGCTGTTGGATTCTTGCCGAAAGTATTTTGAAAAAACGGGACGGCGGATCTCTTTTGAGTATGCCATGATCCGTGGGGTCAACGATACCCCCGAAGTAGCAAAAATTCTGATCCGTAAGCTCAAGGGCATTGCGGCTCATGTGAATCTGATCCCTCTAAACGATGTAGAGGAAAGTCCTCTGAAACCCAGTTATCCCCAAGTGGTTCGGGCATTTCAGCAGGCATTGCAGGATCAGGGGATCCCTGCAACCGTACGCAGAACATTAGGTAGCGATATCAATGCTTCTTGCGGACAGCTTAGAAGAAAATATGAAAAAACCGTAGGAAAGGAGTGAGCTCCATGGAAGCTTGGGGAATCACGGATAAAGGAAATGTCCGTGCCCAGAATCAGGATTATTATCAAATAACGCCTCTGGGAGAGGATAGCCTTCTGGCAGTTGTTTGTGACGGCATGGGAGGCGCAAGATCCGGTCATGTTGCCAGCCGCCTTGCTTGCGAGGTGTTTACGGAAGAGATCCTCCGCTCCTACAAAAAGGATATGACCACTCAAGAGGCAGAGCGAGTCCTTCGCTCTGCGGCAGGTCTTGCCAATGTCTCTGTATATGAGCATTCTCAGCTAAGCGAGGAATTTAAGGGTATGGGCACTACTTTGGTAGCGGTGCTCCTCCGAGGTTCGGAGGCTCTCGTCGTCAATATC
This sequence comes from Faecousia sp., assembly GCA_045659585.1. Lineage (GTDB taxonomy): Bacteria > Bacillota > Clostridia > Oscillospirales > Oscillospiraceae > JAZOXB01. Next base: position 11,821 of record JAZOXB010000089.1, read on the forward strand.
GGCGACAGCCGTGCCTATTACTTCGATCCCGATGGTGTTCGTTGCGTGACCACGGATCATTCTGTGGTGCAATATATGGTGGAACGAGGGGAGATCACCTCGGAGCAAGCCAAGAACCATCCCAGCAAGAACCTGATCACCCGTGCAATCGGGCCTATGAATCAGGTTTTGGCAGACATATTTACCCTTCCTGTCAGCAAGGGAGATCACTTCCTGCTGTGCAGTGACGGGCTTTCCAATGAAATGGCAGATCAGGAGATCTTATTTGAGGTAGCACATGGTGTTCGGCAGGATGATTGTTGTCAGCGGTTGCTGGACATTGCCAAAGAGCGAGGTGCTCCGGACAATGTGACCTGTGTCCTTGTGGCAATATGATCTCTTTTATATATTACGGTAGCCGTTCACCGTTTCGGAACGGATCGCAGATGCGATAAGGAGTAGCTATGGATAGTTACATAGGTAGATTGCTGGACAATCGGTATGAGATCATTGAAGTGATCGGTACCGGTGGCATGGCAGTGGTATACAGAGCTCTGGATCATCGTCTCAATCGTCCTGTGGCGATCAAGATCCTGAAGGATGAGCTTTCTAAAAATAAAGATTTCCGTCGCAGATTCCGTGCGGAGTCTCAGGCGGTAGCTATGGTTTCCCATCCCAATATCGTAGGTGTTTATGATGTTTCGGGAAATGACCGCGGCGACTATATTATCATGGAGCTGATCGAGGGTATTACCCTGAAGCAGTATTTGGAGCGAAAGGGGAGCCTGAATTGGCGTGAGACCCTCCATTTCTCCATGCAGATCGCCAAGGCTCTGGAGCATGCCCATTCCAAGGGCATCGTTCACCGTGATATCAAGCCCCATAATATTATGATCTTGAAGGATGGTAGCATAAAGGTTGCCGATTTCGGCATTGCCCGTGTAGGCTCCTCCTCCAGTACTCTCACCAGAGAGGCCCTGGGCTCTGTGCATTATATTTCTCCGGAGCAGGCTCGCGGTTCTCTGGTAGATAATCGCAGTGACCTGTATTCTCTGGGTGTTGTTATGTATGAGATGCTGACAGGCAAGCCTCCCTATGACGGAGAGACCCCTGTTTCCGTTGCTATCCAGCATATCAACGGCGGAGCCCATTGTCCCAGTGAGCTGGTCAGCGGGATCCCTATGGGTCTGGAGCAGATCACTATGCACGCTATGAATTCCAATGTGGATCAGCGTTATGCCACTGCAACGGAAATGCTCCGTGATATGGAAGAATTCCGCAAGAATCCGGACATTACCTTTATGTTCGGTGGAGCTGTGGGAGCTATGGGACATAAGGCTGTGGGTGCCAACGGTCATCAGACACAGACTCCCCGCACCGATGCAGAGAGATATGTTCTGGCTCGTACCCATAAGACCGATAAGCGTAGTGCCGAAGAACGGAGAGCGGAACGGGTTCGCAAGGAAGCACAGATCGCCGAAGATAAGCGGAAAAAGACCCTGACCGTTGCCATTGCCGTTGCCGCTGTGGTATTTATGATCTTGGTAGTGGTTCTGGTTCTGGCACTTACCGATCACTCCGGAACGGATCCCAACGGGGAGACAACAGAAGAAATGTCCGATACCGTATTCGTTGAAGATTTCATCGGCATGCGATTGGAGGATATCGATCCTGACGATTACCCCGATTACAAAGTCGATGTTCGCAATGTTATGGAAGGCTACAGCGACAAGTATGATGCCGGCTACATTATCAAGCAGGATCCTGAAGCCGGATCCGAGATCAAACGGGGACGAACCATTTACCTGACCGTCAGCAAGGGCAAGGATGCCAATGTTATGCCCGACTTTATCAATTCTCCCGGCACCGATGCATGGGATCAGCTGAAGGCTCTGGAGCTTGGCTTGAACATCAAGACCGAGGAGGTCGGCAGTGATGACATCACCAAGGGCTATGTGGTTCGTACGGAACCTGTAGCAGGTGAGACCCTTACCAAGAATCAGAATGTGACTCTGTATATCAGTTTAGGTTCCAACAAGATGCCTAAGCTGGCAGGAGAAGCCCGTGCAGATGCCGAAAAGCGTTTGACCATGATGGAACTGAACCTGAAGGTGGCTTTCCTTGAGGAAGCCAGTGATACCGTTCCCAAGGGCTATGTAGTCCGTACCGAGCCTGCGGAAAATACCGCTCTGGCAAAGGGTCAGCAGATCACGGTTTATGTCAGCTTGGGTAGCAATAAGATGCCCGATCTGGTCGGAGAGTCCAAGAACAACGCAGAGGCATTGCTGAAGGCAATGGACATGGATCTGAAGCTGGTCATGGATCTTCTGGAAGACAGTGAGGAAGTAGAAGAAGGCAAGGTCTGCCGTACTGAGCCTGCCGCGGGGGAGACTCTGCAAAAGGGACAGCATATCAAGGTCTATATTTCTACCGGCAGTAAGTACACCGTAGTTCCCTCTGTCCTCAATATGACAGAAACAGAGGCAAAGTTTACCCTGGAAGCCGCAGGTCTGACCTGGGCTATGGGCGAGCCTGCTTTCTATGAGGATGTACCTGTAGGTCGTGTAGGCGGTATGAGTGTTCAGCCTGAAACCAAGATCGAAAAGGGTGCTACCATTACCATTTATCTGTGCAAGGAACCGGAGAATGTAACGGAGCCTACCACAGCATCTACAGCTCCTACGGAAGGCACTCCCACTGAGAGCGGTGTAGCAGAGGGCGGAAACGGATGAGTCAAGTCAAAAACGGACGGATCATAAAGGCCCTCAGCGGTTTTTACTATGTCCACACTGCAGAGGGAGAAACCGTGGAATGCCGCGCCAGAGGCATTTTCCGCAAGATGAAAATGAGCCCTCTGGTAGGGGATCAGGTAACCTTCTCCATGGAACGGGGAAAGGGCATGATCGAGACCATTGCAGAGCGGAAGAACAGCTTTATCCGCCCTGCGGTGAGCAATGTGGATGCCCTTGTGATTTTCGCATCCGGTGCCAATCCCGTAACGGATCCCTTCCTCATCGATCGTGTTTCTGCCATTGCGGGAGATCGGGGAGTCCCCATTCTCTTGTGTATCAATAAGACAGATCTGAACAGTGCCGAAAAGCTGATCTCGATTTATCGCAATGCAGGTTTCCGTGTATTTCCCACCAGTGCGGAGACGGGAGCGGGGATCGACGAGCTGCTCAATGCCATTCGGGGGAAAACCGTAGTCTTTACGGGAAACTCCGGTGTTGGCAAATCCAGCATCCTCAATGCCTTTGATGCCCGGTTGTCCATTGAGACCGGAGAGGTTTCCGAAAAGCTGGGCAGAGGTCGCCACACCACCCGTCATGTGGAGCTCTATGCTCTGGGTCAGGATACCTATGCTATTGATACTCCCGGCTTTTCTTCCTTTGATACGGAACAGATGGAACTGGTACTGAAGGAAAATCTGCAATATGCTTTCCCTGACTTTGCACCCTACTTGGGACAGTGCCGTTATCAGAACTGCGCCCACTTAAAGGAACGGGATTGTGCGGTTTTACAGGCTCTGACAGAGGGAAAGATCGAAGCTACCCGTCACAGTAGCTACGCCAGACTCTATGAAAGTGCCAAAGAGATCAAGGTTTGGGAGCTGAAATAAGCCCTATAAGAAAATATCATCGTATATTAACCGCCCTTTACACATAGGCTTGTGTAGGGGGCGGTTTATGATGTGTAAACGGAATGAAATGATCGGTTCTTGTCTCATGGCTTTTGGAGCAGGGATGCTACTGTCTATGTTCTTTCGGTCAGACTTTATTCTCTGTCTTTTGGGGATCGTCGGACTGGTAGGCGGTTTGTTGTTCTGTAGGCAAAGATAAGGGGCATATTCTTGTCCGAGTCTGCGTATATATCCTATGATACTGATTACGGAAATTGGTATGAATCCTATGGAGAGGTGATGGATATGGAACTGGTGTTTCAGGAATATGAACTGATGGGTCAGGAACGGGTCTGCACCCAATGCCTGCAGGGAGAACAAACTGCAGATGTGATCATCCCGGACAGCTTGCCTGATGTGGAGCGGATCATAGATACCTTTGGGACATTGGTGGTGCAAGAGTCTCGTCTTTTACCCGGTGGGGTCAGCTTGTCGGGGGTAATTCGTGGCGGTGTCCTCTTTGCAGGGGAAACGGGTACGGTACATATGTTACCTGTGAATATCCCCTTTACGGCACGGAAGGAATTCGGCACCGAAATCGAGGACGGGACTCTGTTCTATGAAATGAAGCTGAGATCGGTGGATGCCAGAACGGTGAATTCCCGCAAGCTTTTGATCCGAGTGGGGTACCAATGGGGCTTTGAGGTCTATGTATCCTGTGGGTGGAAAATCCGCTATTTAGATGAGCCTTCCGAGTATTTGCAGTTACGACAACGGGAATATCCCTTGCGGATCCCTGTGGCAACAGGGGAAAAGCGATTTACGGTCAATGAAGAGTTGGAGATTCCCTCCACCTGTCCCGGTGTCGCCGGGATCTTGAAGGTATGTACAAGGACACAGCTCTTAGAGCAGAAGGTCATGGGAGGCAAAGGGGTCTTTAAAATGGAGCTGTTCCTCCATGTTCTGTATGAGGATCCTCAGGGGAAGCTCTGTACCTATGATTGGCGGATCCCCCTGTCTCAGATCACGGAGTTAAGCTGTGAAACCGATGAAGGGGATCTGCAAACAACCATCCATTTTACGGATCTGGATCTGGAGCCGGATAGCCAGCAGGAGAGTCGCCGTCTGTTCCTCCGTGCAGGGATCCATTGCCAATCCATGGCATATGAATTGCGTACCGTTAAGCTCATGGAAGATGCTTATTGCACAGATGGGATCCTGGAGCCTGAATGGAAGCAGTGGCAGTGCAGACCCTTGCTGGATACCCAAACCTTAAGAGGAACTGCCCGTTGGACAGGGGAAGAGGCTTTGGGTACCGTAGTGGATCTATGGCCACGGATCGAGGATGAGCAGAAGCTACAGCGGGGAGACAATCTGGAGGTTTGCGTTCCCGTGGTATGCTCTGTGCTCTACTATGACGGTGGGGGTAAACTGTGCGGGAAGCAGGTCAGAACCTCTATGGAGGGAGAGCTGGCGTTGAATGAGGATGTGGAATGCAGATTACATGATGCACTTTGCACGGAAATCTATTGCAATGCATCCTCGGGAAACCCGGAGATTCGGATCCCTATGGAGATCACGGTGGATTGCTATGGGAATCAGAGCTTCCGCACTTTACAGGGGGGACGGATCCATCCTCTGACCGACAGTGGGGAAAAAGAACCTTCTGTGATCCTTCGCAGGATCGAAGGAGATGAGGAATTGTGGGATATTGCGAAATATCACCGTACTTCCGTAAAGGCGATTCGGGATGCCAATGCCTTGGAGGAAGGGGTCGTTCCCTCCGGTACCATGCTGTTGATCCCTCTGTAAATTCCAAATATTTCGGTAGGAAGCTGTTTTGGAGAGATCCAAGACAGCTTCTTGACTTTTTTTAAGAAAGTATTATAAAATAGAAAGTAATCGGAAGCACTCAGTCGTATAATAGGTGAAGGGATGATGAGCCCTTAGAACAGAAGGAGGATATCACATGGATAACGGTGCAAGTAGCTACCGCCGCTACCTACAGGGTGATGAAGAAGCCTTCCAAGACATTGTAAAGCTGTATTTTGACGGCCTTTTGTTGTTTGTAAACGGATATGTCAAGGATATAGAGACCGCAGAGGATATTGTGATCGATGTTTTTACACAGCTTGTGATACATAAAAATCGGTTCCACTTCCGCAATTCTCTGAAAACCTATTTGTTTGTCATGGGACGGAGTCGGGCTCTGGACTATTTAAAACGCAGAAAAAAGGTGCAGTTCACGGAATTCGGGGAAAGTGTGGAGGTGAAAGATCCTCAAGGGGATCCTGCGGAACAGCTTCTGGCGGATGAAGAAAAAAGACAGCTCTACAAGGCTATGGAACAATTGCCGGAGGAACAACGAATGGTTTTGCATTTGGTGTATTTCCGGGAGCTGAGCTGCGAGGAAACTGCAAAGGTTCTCAGAAAGAATCGGAAACAGGTTTATAATCTCCTGTACAAGGGGAAGGAAGCGCTGCGAGCCATCCTGGAAAAGGAGGGAAGTATCGTACTATGAGAACATATGAAGAACGACTGAAAGAGATATACCGCAGAAGTGAGGAACAGCTTCTTTTGCGGAAAAAACGAAATCGCAGAGTAATACTGACTGTCCTGCCTTTGATCCTGTGTATTGGGGTCATGACGGCATGGATTTCCTACGGTGGGGGGATTACGGAGTCTGCAAGGGAACCTGAGGCGGCACCGGAAGCATGCACCATGGAAGAAACCCAAGTTGCCACTGTTCCCGAAACCCTGTCTCAGACAGCCACCATGGAAGCAAACTATACGGAATACCCGGGATTGTCTGTTGAGATCCTTGCTGTGGAACAGAGCGAAGAGGGAACGAGCCTCAAGGTGCGATGGAGCAATGAAACGGAAAAAGAAGTGCTTTACGGCTCTTCCTTCTTCATTGATGCCTTTGAGGAAGATCATTGGGAGCCTTGCAAGGTAAAGGATGATGTAGTATTTCCTGCCATTGCTTACAGCTTGGCGCCGGGGCAGAAGAAAGTAGAAACTTATGGATTAACAGGTGTGTATGAGCTTAAGGAGACGGGAACCCATAGATTCCGTACAGAGTGTTTCGTGTTTGAGACAGCGGAAGACAGCTTGCATTGTGAACTGTGGGTAACCTTTGGACCGGAATAAGGAGGGAAGTATATAAAGAAAAATATTTGGAGCTGTATCATTGCTTTGAGTTTCATGGCGTCGATGGTATTGAATCTGACCGGGTGTACGGCTTCTGTACAAGCTGTGGATCTCATGGCAGGCATAAGTCCCGGAGAGGTGCAAGGGAAGGATGCAGATGAGTCCTTCCGCTTGAGTCAAACAGAGTTTGCACTAAAGCTCCTCCGAGAGTCTGCAGAGAAGGAAAATAGGGAAAATCTGCTGATCTCCCCACTGTCTGTTGAATTGGCACTGGCTATGACGGCTAACGGTGCCGCAGGGGAGACTCGTCGGGAAATGGAGACCCTGCTGGGTGGAGATCTGCCTTTGGAATTGCTCAACGAGTACTTATATACCTATGTAGACAGCCTCTCTAAGGGGGACAACAGTAAATTGCATATTGCAAATTCTATTTGGTATCGGGATGAGGAAAACCGACTCACAGTGGAGGAAGCTTTCTTGCAAACCAACGGAGATTACTACGGAGCAGAGGTTTATAAGGCTCCTTTTGATGGGCAAACGGTAAAGGATGTCAACCGTTGGGTATCGGAAGAAACGGATGGGATGATCAACAGCCTTGTAGAGGAGATCCCGGAGGATACCATCATGTATTTGATCAATGCTTTGGCCTTTGATGCAAAGTGGGCAGATCCCTATAAGAAGTCCGAGGTAGGTGAGAGAACCTTCTACACCATGGACGGAAATGAAGTCCCTGTAGAAATGATGTATTCTACGGAATGGCAGTATTTAGAGAGCCCCACCGCCACGGGATTCTTGAAGGAGTACAAGGGGGGAAGCTACACCTTTGCGGCACTACTGCCCAAGAATGGGATGGATATTTACGAGTATGTAAATACCATGGAGCCCGAGAGCCTCCTGGCTATGCTGGATGAGCCGAAGAGCGAGGGCGGTCAAGCCGGTTTGCCGAAGTTTACCTTCGACTATGAGATCTCTCTAAAGGGTTCTTTGGAGGATCTGGGTATGAACGAAGCTTTTTCCGGGGAGAAAGGGGATTTTTCCTCTATGGCTCACAGTACCAATGGGAATATTCATATCAGTGATGTGTTCCACAAAACCCACATCCGGATAGACGAGGAAGGTACCAAGGCTGCGGCGGCAACACAGGTTTCTATCGTAGAGGAATGTGCTCCGGTGAGTGAGTGGTCTGTGATCCTGGATCGCCCCTTTGTGTTTATGATTCTGGATCAAAATGCTAACCTGCCGGTTTTCATGGGCATAGTTCTTGACCCTACCAAATAAATCACGGGGCTGTTTCCATTTTCGGAAACAGCCCCTGCATTTTTAGCCGAAGCAGATGTTTGAAATTTCAAATTCCGGTTTATCGAACACATTATATCTAAACCCTTGATTTTACAAGGGTTTTCGCTGATTCAACACTCACGGTTAATGAGTTTTCCCTTGTTTTTGCCCTTGCCGACCGAAACGAGGAAAAGCATTTTATGCTACTCCTGACATCTTGTCCGAGAGGCGGATGGAAAACCATTATCCGCAGGGATACCTTAGAGCGTTTTATGACCGTCGATCAAGGGCGAAACCTACTGTGCAAGGACGATGTACGGAAGGTAGAGTAAGCCCGTTCTCGGAAGCCCTTGGCGTTTGAGAGCGAAATACACCCCTCGCACAAATCCAGGGGATTTATGCAAGAGGGATTTCGCCCTGTGGGAAGCTCGGATCATAGCCTTGGTCTGTACCGCCGGTATGACAATGTAGCAAGGAAGGAATGGAACAGAACCGCAGATATATTTATACATATTTCTAATAAAACGGATTAACCATTTTATTATGCCAACCGTAAGTCGCCAAGAAACAGTATTATTAGTCCAAAAGGGATAGTTGGATGCGTTGCTCCTCCGGATAGCCGGCGACAACGAAGAAGAAGGGATATTCTTCTATATTTTTATAGGTTTTTCGGCTGAAATGCTTTTGGAAGAGGTCATAGGGAATTACGAGGGCATACTCCGTGTCGGGAGACAGGCGAATGCCGGTGCTTCCTTTCAGCCCCGGATTTGCCAGTAGCAACAAGTCCCAGTTCATGCCCACATAGTTATCTTCCCCAATCAGGTTGAGGTCAGTGAGCCGGATCCCCTCTTGGGACCCCTTGTTTCGTAGAGTGATAAAGATCAGTGCCAGTTTTTCCCCATGCTCTCCGTCATAGTTCAGCTCTTGGCAGTAAGAATTTCCGTCTACGATTTCAAATTTGTCAACACGAAACCCGTATCCATTCAAACCATTATAATTTCCTATGTAGTTATCTCCAACCTCTACAAATTCACCCATGGAATAATAACAGACGCTCTGCTTGGAAAGGGAAGCATAATAATCATTCATGCTTTTGTACCGCCAAAACCACAGTCCTGCAAGTACCACCACAAGGCAGATGATCAGGAGCTTTCCATAGCGCTTCACTTCGTCACCTTCCCCTCGTAGATTTTGTAAATTTCATCGGAGAGGGTCTCTAAAAGGAGGGAATCGTGACAAGCTATGACGACTAATGCCCCTCGCTCCCGTTCTCTGCGGAGAATGGTACAGATCTGTTCTACACCGCTATCATCCAAGGCATTGGTAGGCTCGTCTACAATGAGCAAGTCCGGCTTCTCCATAATGGCAGCAGCGATTCCTAACCGTTGTTTCATACCCAAGGAATATTTCCGGTATTTCCGCGGATCGTGAGGATCTAAGCCTACTTCCATGAGGCTTTGACAAATTTCCTCGCCCCCGATCTTTCCGCGAATCTGAGCCAAAAGCTCCAGATTTTCGTAGCCGGTATAGTTGGGCAGGAATGCCGGATTTTCAATGAGGAGACCTACAGATTCCGGAAAATCCATATCCTTTCCCAGCTTCTTCCCGTCGATCCAAACCTCTCCGGAAGTAGGACGAATCAAGCCGCTCAGCAACCGCATGAGCATAGTCTTACCGGACCCGTTGGGACCCTTCAAACCATAGATCTTGCCTCCGGTCAGTTGTATATTTACATCGTCTAATATCAGAGCTTTTTTAATATACTTTGTTGCAGATTTTACGATAATTTCCATTTGTACCTCCTATTCCACAGCGGCTAAAATATCGGTCTTCTTGAATCGCAGACAGCCAATCACCACACACAGGAAAATAACAGCCACCGCAACTATGGCAGATTTTTCTGCGGATACTCCCATGAAGTAGTTGAGCATATCGTTTCGTTGCACCATGGCACCGTTGCCCAGCACCCAAGGACTGTAAATATATACCGCAGCCATAAGCTGGCTCATACACAGTAGGAAGCTGAGAATGGGTCTGCAGAACAGACACAAGAGCATTTGCACCATACTCAAGGCGGCCAAGTGGAGGTATGGCAAAAGGAGCGTCATAAAAAGGCCCTCTCCCACGGGAATCAGAAAACCGGTGTTGTAAAGCTCGGGAAAGAACACCTCCGTTACCGTTGGGGAATTTGCCACAGAGGGAGACCCACCCATAAGAATGGTAAAGGCAAGTACCCCTAAGGAGCCCAAAAGCAGGTACAGTGCCGTACTGCACAGATTCCAAATGCATTTAGAGAAATACCAGCTCCGTCGGTTTCCGCTACGGACAATGATCTGCTGACCGGAAAGGGATAGATCTCCTAACAGGTAATCTAAATTCATAAATAATCCTGCACCCATGATCAACAGCCACATAGTAGGAAATTGAAAAGTCTTCGGATCGACTCTGTTAACGCCCTCAAAGCAGCCCATCATATAATCCATCCAGGTTGCCCTGTAGCCCAAAAAGTTCAAGTCAATTTGGTTCATAATACAGGGCACCATAAAAATCAACATCGCCCACAGATAGCGGGGACGGAGTAAGCCACAATATAAATCGTGGGCACATACTTTACGCCAATTCATGCTTTACCACCTGCCAATATCCCACAGAAAAGCCTAAAACCAAAAGGCTTCCCATGGCTATCAATAATGTCACTGTTGAAAATGGACTCGGTGTACAAGAAGCCGCCATTTGTAGCGGTGAGAACTGTTCCCGGATCCCCAATCCATGCCTTGTCAACATGATCACGCTGTCCGACAGCATCATTAGAAGAAAAGGGGTAGTGAGAATCACTACGGGATGACGGGGCCTCGAACCAAAGAGGAAGCACAAGCCTGCGGCAATGCCTCCCCACAGGAAATCCAAGCCGCACCAAAGAAGGCCGTGGAGCCAGGGATGGGTATAATACAGAGCAGAAAATGCTTGCCCGTTTAGGATAAGGTATAAGGGCAAGCCGGGATTTGGCTTGATTGCAGGAAGGAACAATGCGTTCACAAGTAAATTCAGCAAAACGGGAATACTTACCACAATGCCTCCGCTAACAAAGGCTGCCATAAACTTGGAAAAATAGTACTGCTTAACACTGCAGCGAGAGACCATTTGATTGAACAACCCGGACTTCCTATCTTGATAGTAAGAACATCCGTAAGGGATCGCTGCCAACAATGGCCAAATAAAATAAAAAATACTGCTGCCTAACTCCAAAAAGCTGTGTGCCATCCAATGGATAAAAAGTGAGACACCATCAAAACTCACGGGGTAGTTGGGGTCATAGTTCAGCGTATTTTTCATATCCTGAACCAAAGGCGAGACATCCCGCTGAATCTGCCAAACATGAAGTAAGGAGAGAATACACCCAATCAGCAAACTTAAAAGAAGCATACGGTTGCATAAAGCTTTTTTTAGTTCAGTACGAAGCATTTGCATCATCTGGTTCCACTCCAATCGATATCTAATTTATAGAACATCCCATATAGACTTCCTGCGGAATCGGTAAAGCATAAGTGGGGCAACGAGAAATCTCCACCCAACTCACAGTCCGTTACAAGGAAGCCCAAGGTATAGGTAATGGATTCTCCCGGAGCCAGTCGGAATGCCAGAGGATGTTCACTACATTGATTCATAAGACTAAAATATACAGGGTCCGCATACCATAATCGATCGCCAATCCACTTGGTGCCGGAAATATCTGTCAAAACAGGAACGCCATCTGCCCGAAAGATATGTGGATCGTCGTATGGCCCTCTTGGGCGACCATCGGAATTGAGATCGGCTGTGGTATAATTTTCTGCTCCCACATTCGTCGCTGTTACATCTACCAGAATCAAATAGATATCATCCCCGAAATAGCCGTCTTCCTCTGTCCAGTTGGGATAGGCATACCTCACTTTCAGTGTTTTCTCCTCAAAGAGCCACACCTCCTTTGCACCGGGAAAATCCTCCGCACTGTACTGTGATGCATCATAGGAGTAGTGGCGACTGCAATCGGAAAGCAGTAAACATTCTTCCTGCACATCTGATCTATGATTCACTGCACGGGCGTTGTCAAATCGAAACTCCAGATGGCCGGCCTTTGGTGCTAAGTAGATCAACTTATCTGAAGTTCGCAGTTTTACGCCGGAAGGACCTATGAGAGCCTCTGTTTCTTGAGAATCGGATTCTGTGGGATCTGCCGTCGATCCTTCCGCATCTGCTGTTGATGGCGTACTTTCGGTAGGTTCTACCGTTCCTTCTATCATATTTCCCCCGGGGGTCTTCCCGTCAGGGGGCGTGTTCTCAACTCTCTCGGTACAACCGCTAAAGGAGAGTAATATCAAAAAGGTCATAAACAGAATTACTACTTTTTTCATAGGTACCATCAGTACAGTACGAAGCATTTGCATCATTTGGTTCCACTCCAATCGAT
>JAZOXB010000090.1:0-3744 GCA_045659585.1 Faecousia sp.
TGGCCATAATTTTATTCTTGTGGGTAGTGCTTTCAGCGTAAATGGTGCACGGTATGCATTTGACCCGTCTGTATCCCCCTCCTATTGTCAGTATGGGCTGGATCAGGTGGTTATAGAGGGAAAACAACTCTTTAACGTAAACCCGGATGCAGCGATCCGATTCCAATATGATGCAAACTCCAATAATGAACCTCTTAATGACGGTAATGCAGTAAATTGGAGAGCCGGATTCTATCTCTGGACAAAGAATAATCGGCATCTATACATCCCTGATGCAGAGAATACTACAAACAATGCCAACCAATTATCTATGGAAAAAGAATCGGCCGGCAAACCCAGTATCACATTATTTGTCCGCGCAGCCGGAACCTTCTCGATATATAACAGCGGCGTGTTCAATCCGGATCAAAGAACTGCCTTCCATTTTTTTTCTGAGCCGTCCCTTTACGCAGGCTCTCGGTATACCGGCGAAGATGCAGGCGGCACGTCCTTGCTTATGTTCCAAGAAATGGAGAAACGAGTCAATACAGAGCCCCTCTATGATGCCATTATGGAGGCAGAGGCCTACCTGCTCAACTATAACCTCAGCGAAGAAGATAAGTATGATGCCTTCCTCTCCGCTCTGGATACAGCTATCTCTACATATCATGACTATAATCTGAACACCTATTCCGGAGATGTAGCTGCGGCAGAGGCAGAGGTCATGGAAAAGGCAGAGACTCTGACCCTTGCCACCTATGTGCTCAAGTCCTATGCCGACCAGTTAGCGAATCTTCCCATCCCTACGACTAAGCAGCTCAAAACAACTGATATGATTTCCAACGGTACGTATTTTGTTTTAGGTTGGGATATGAACGGCTACTATCGTGCCATGAATCATGCTTCCCCGAGCACACAAATCGGAGGCGGCTTTACATGGGATGTCTATCAGATCGCTCCCATTTCGGTGAAGGACGGCACTGTACGGGCAAATAATCTAAACCGTGCAGTCACCATTCTAAAAGCAAAGGATGCCGACGCACCTTACAAATATTCCATGATGTTCTCCAACGGCAATTTCCTTTCTATGGACAAGCATGATGCAGCGGACAAACTTCAGGCTTTGGACGGTGCTAAGCAGGCAGGTCTCCATGTAAGTGCCGCACCTCAGCTTTTGGAGATTCAGAAGCACGCCAACTCTGAAACAAATGCCGCAGATGCCTTCTATATTGGCGGCAAAGAGGTTAACGACACCTTCTACCTGAACTACGGTGATGAAACCAACGCCTTCCGCTCTTGGCGTCTCACCGCAGGAGTCGGCGCTCCAATCAGCTATGATATGTTCCTGTATCAGGTTTCTCCCCTGACTGTAGAACTGTATCGATCCCTTGTTTACGTCAAGCAGTATGTGGACAACAGCAATGGCCTCTATGACGGGACCCAGTTTGCCCTTTTTATGGAGGACTTCCGGAAAGCCAGAGATCTTTATCTGGAAAATATGGATAAGTTCGAAGATTCTACAAAGCAAGCACAACTGGACGCCCTTGCCGCAAAGCTGAAGGCATGGCCGGAAAAGCTGACCATCACCAGCCCTACAGCCCAGTATGTGGACATCCCTATGGAGATTTTGGACTTCCGTAGTGATAAATTCCTCATGGACTTCTATGACCTATACTACAGACTGACCGATAGCCTCTCCACAGCCAGCCCCAACTATCAGACCTTTGTAAACAGCACCAAAGAGGTCAACGCCCTAAACCGAGACGGAGAGGCTGCTGTAGGGGTACGGCAGAATATGACCCTTCCGACACTGGTAGACGGACAGCTGATCTATACCAAGGAGACTGTGGGCTATGTAGCCGGGCGGATCGTTACAGACGATACATCCGATATGAACACAGGAGATACTGCGAAGAAAGAAATCTTACATGATTCCCTTAAGGATACGGACTACAATTCCGTGTTCGAAACCATGATCAAGAACTTCTACACGGAGTATACCGGCAAGAATAACAAATCTGTCTTAGGCTCATGGGATGATACCGTAAGCAAGCTGCAACCGGGCACTGACGAAGTTAAGGCAAATGGCGACATCCTCCTGTTTGAGAATGTAAAAACTGCGTATGATCTTGCCTATTACGGACTGAACAATCTGTGGCGGGTAGTAGGAGAAAAAGATCCCCTCATCAAGGGAACAGAACTGTATTATAATACAGTAGTTCCCCAGCGGAACACCATGCGGATGTACGCCGATGAAAAGGGTATGTATACCATCGACAGTTACAAGCGCATCGCCTATAACGGGGACTACTGCTTCAATACCCAACCCTTTGTCAGCCAGACCAGTTCCTTTATGCCTATTAACCGGTTGGGCTTTGAAACACCTGTGGACGGACAGCCGGTGGAGACAGACCCTTCTTACTATGCTGTTAACAGCTTGGGACGGAATACCACGTTGGAGGATCGGAACTACAATTATACTCTCCATGCCTATGGTAGCTTTGTCTACTACGAAGGTCAGAAGCAGATGTTCGACTTCAGAGGTGACGATGACGTTTACTTCTTCATTGACGGAAAGAAGGTCATGGATATCGGTGGTACTCATAATGCTGCCGGCTTTACTCTGGATCTGAATAAGGCAAATGAAGAATTGAAGTTGGGTCTCGTAGACGGTGAGATTTACTCTTTTGATATGTTCTATGCAGAGCGGCATACCTACGCTTCTAACCTCTGCTTCTCTACGAATATTAAGATCGTCAACACAGAAACCTTTACCACCAAGGGACAGTATGCTGTGAACATTGGCGGTGTGGATTCTATAGATCCTAACACCGGCAAGGGTGCTCCCATGGCAGACAATGCCACCCTTCACATTGGGGACATTGTGGCCTACAGCTTCGATATGGTCAATTACAGAGAGGTTCCTGTTGTAAATGTGGAAATGGAAGACCCCACCTTAGGTGTCAGCCTGACTCCCACATTCATCAGCACCTACGAAGGACAGGTGGACGGGGGAACCGTCATCAGCCTCACTAACCCCGATGCCGACCATGCCAACGGTGTGGTGACCCGATTCGACAATCTCCTCTTAGAGTATCGTACACTGGGCGAAGGTGATGTAGCCGTATCCCAGCCTGTGCAGAACCTAAGTGCAGGGGAAATGCTGGATCTGTTTGTACAGGCCAATGATCAGCCGGAGGATGCGCAGAATCGGATCTTCTCGGGCTGCTACCGCGTTCGGGTAGAAAATGCAAAGGATCTTCGGGATCTCCTTGCAGCGGGTATTCCTATGAAGTGCAGCTTTAGCATTTACGGCTTCCTACGTAAGACAAAAGCAACAGACACCCCCTACATTAACGAATTGACCACCCACTGCTCCTATCTCAGCAGCACCCATACAGATGCAACATATATTACCATTACCGGTAAGGCAAGCCGTCTGGTTCGGATCTTGGAACATTCCTCCATGCCCCAGGTTCGCAGACTGGATGTTGTCTTGGATTATGGCAAGGCAGTTTCCATCCCTCTGGAAGATATCGAGGATCTGATCCGTTTTGAGGACGGAAGTCCCGTTAAGATCGGTTCTGTGGTAGGCTTCCTCAGTGATGGCTACAACGGCGAGCTTCTGAAGAAGCGCCCCGACGATCTCTTCTGCACAGAAACCGGCGGAGAGAAACCTGCTGCCCAGGGAACCTATCGTCTGGTTGGGGACAATCTTGTTTACGAACCGAACCAATTCCTGACCCAGATCGACACCATCTATGG
>JAZOXB010000091.1:0-4533 GCA_045659585.1 Faecousia sp.
GGCTCGCAAGGACGAAGTAGACACCCACAACACCGCCGATCAGCTGATCTACCAGACCGAAAAGACTCTGGCAGAGCTGGGCGACAAGATCGACGCCGCCGATAAGGCAAATGTGGAAGCCGCTGTCAACGATCTGAAGGAAAAGAACAAGGGCACCGACATTGAGGCAATCAAGGCTGCCTCCGATGCACTGCAGAAGGCCTTCTACGCCATTTCCGAGAAGCTCTATCAGCAGCAGCCTCAGGGTGGCGACGCCACCGGTGCCGGCACCAACGATGACGGCACCATCGATGCCGACTTCGAGGAAGTAAACGACTGATTTATATTGGGGCATCTCAAAAAATCTCTTTCGTCCGATACCGGCTCTTCGGTATCCATCTGAAATATATTTATAGAGTTGCCCCGAAAGTTCATTGAACAAATTGAAAAAGGGACTGCCGTTTTGCGGCAGTCCCATAAAACATAATTTAGTATAACCCCGAAATGAGGGCGATAAGCTATGGCGAATGAAAATAAAAGAGATTATTACGAGGTCCTTGGTCTGACCAAGGACGCGACTGAAGCAGATATCAAAAAGGCTTACCGTAAAATGGCGGCCAAATATCACCCCGACATCAACCACGAGCCGGATGCAGAGGAACGCTTCAAAGAGATCAACGAGGCAAACGAAGTCCTGTCCGATCCCGACAAGCGTGCCAGATACGATCAGTACGGCTTCGCCGGTGTAGATCCCAACTTCAACCCCAATATGGGTGGCGGTTTCGGCGGCTTTGGCGGTGGTTTCGGTGGTTTCGGCGGTTTCGGCGATCTGGGCGATATTTTCGGCAACATTTTCGGTGGCGGCACCGGCAGAAGCCAGCGCAGTGCCAACGCTCCCACCAGAGGCGAGGATATTACCGCACGGATCGAGGTCACCTTTGAAGAGGCCGCCTTCGGTACCGAAAAGAATGTATCCGCCCATCGGATCGAGACCTGCGACAAGTGCTCCGGCTCCTGTGCCGAGCCCGGCACCAAGGTAGAGACCTGTAGCCGTTGCAGAGGTCGAGGCACCGTAAACACCCAGCAGAACTTTATGGGCATGGTAGTCCAATCGGAAACCGCCTGTCCCGATTGCCGCGGCACCGGCAAAAAGATCCCCAATCCCTGCCAGCGTTGTAAGGGCAAGGGTCGGATCCGCCGTCCCTTCACCTATAAGATCAAGGTTCCCAAGGGCATCGACAACGACCAGACCCTGCGTGTCCCCGGAGAGGGTTGCAGTGGCACCAACGGCGGCCCCGCAGGCAACCTGCTGGTTTCCGTCCGTGTGAAGCCTCACGATATCTTTAAGCGGGAAGGCACCGCCGTTTATTGCGACCTGCCCATTTCCTTTACGCAGGCGGCCTTAGGTGCGGAGATCGAAGTCCCCACCATTGACGGCAAGGTTCCCTTCACCGTTAGCGAAGGCACCCAGACCGGCACCACCGTCCGTCTCCGCGGCAAGGGCATCCCCTTCCTCAACAGTGAATCCCGCGGCGACCAGTTCGTTACCGTCATCGTAGAAACTCCCACCCACCTGACCAAGGAGCAGAAAGAGCTTCTGCGTCAGTTTGAGCAGGGAGCCTCCGATAAGACCCATCCCAAGCGGAAGAAATTCTGGGATCGTTTCCGCTGAGTTGTATAAAAACAGTGTGTAGCCCGATGGGGTGTACACACTGTTTTTTTACCACAGGACAGCTCTGTTTTTTTACCACAGGACAGCTCAGCCTTGACAAACACAAAATGTTATGATATAAAAGGCTTTCATGATTATTTTCCACTGAAAGAGGCACTTATATGAAGATAAAATTCGGAATCGTATTGCTCTTGCTTCTCTCCCTCCTTTTGAGCGGATGCAGCGGAGCCAAGGAGGAGGGACAGCTTCGGATCATCGACATTCCCCTGACCCAAGAGTCCTATGCCTTCGGTGTGGATCCCAACCAACCCTTTCTCTTAG
This sequence comes from Faecousia sp., assembly GCA_045659585.1. Lineage (GTDB taxonomy): Bacteria > Bacillota > Clostridia > Oscillospirales > Oscillospiraceae > JAZOXB01. The sequence continues at coordinate 1,973 of JAZOXB010000091.1, forward strand.
ATCAAGTCAACGCCTTTATCGGCAAGATCCAAGAGGACGGTACTCTGGAGCGGATCTGCAACACCTATTTCGGCGACGGAGAGCCTACCGCCGTAACCACCTACCCCCGTGATCCCGGGAAGGATCAGCTCATTGTAGCCACCAACGCCATGTTTGCCCCCTTTGAATACACCGTAGGCAACGCTTACTACGGCATCGACATGGAACTGGCGGCAGAGCTGGCAGAATATCTGGGTCAGGAACTGGTCATCGTAGACATGGACTTTGACGGTGTTTGCCTGTCTGTGGGACAGGGTAAATGCGACATTGCCATGGCAGGTCTCACCGTAAACGAAAGCCGAAAGGAGCATGTGGTATTCTGTGCTCCCTATTACGAGGCTTCCCAGCGGATCATTGTTGCCGGCGAGGATACAAGATTCCACAGTGCACAGACCACCCAAGAGCTGGAAGCCCTTCTGTCAGCCATGGACACCTCCGTAAAGGCAGGTGTGCAAACCGGCACCACGGGACAGAGCTATCTCACAGGAGATCAGGATTGGGGCTTCCCCGGCTATGATGTAAGCTGTAAGGCCTATCAATCCGTTGCCCTTGCGGTACAGGATATGCTCAACGGCAATCTGGATTTTGTAGTGGCAGACGAAGCCCCTGCGGAGATCCTGGTACAGAAGCTGTCCTCCAACCTGTCTCTGGGAGACAAGATCCGCAGCTTCCGTGAGACCCTTGGGGAACAGGGCGGTTACAACCTGATCCTCTTAGGTCTGCGGAACACCCTGCTTATTGCGGTTCTGGGCTTGCTCATGGGTATTGTTCTGGGCACCCTCATTGCTACCGCACGGATCATCCCTCAGTATAAGCTTCTGCCTCGGATCCTCAATCGGGTATGCAGTGTTTATGTAGGCTTCTTCCGTGGGACTCCCATTGTGGTACAGCTTCTTCTGGGCTACTATGTCCTCCTTCCCCTGTTGGGACTGAACTATCCCCCGTTGATGGTTTGTATCGTGATCTTCGGCCTCAACTCCGCCGCCTATGTTTCCGAGATCATGCGTGGCGGTATCGGTGCTGTGGATCGGGGACAGTTGGAAGCCGGTCGGGCATTGGGTCTGTCCTTTGCCACCACCATGGTGAAGATCGTGATCCCTCAGGCTATCAAAAACATTCTTCCCACTCTGGGCAATGAATTTATCTCTCTGATTAAGGAAACAAGCGTGGTCAGTTTTGTCAGTGCCGTGGATATTTACAAGGCATTTAACATTATGGCCACCAACAGCTACGAATATATCGTTCCCTATCTGACCATGGCAGTGATCTATATTCTGCTCATTGCCCTGATCTCCCTACTGGTCAATCGTATGGAAAGGAGGCTGGCTCGCAGTGATAAGGGTCTCAAATCTAAGTAAAAGCTTCGAAGACGGAAAGCCTGTTTTAAAGGACATTTCCACCCACATTGCCCCCGGAGAAAAGCGAGTGATCATCGGCCCCTCCGGTTGCGGTAAGTCTACCTTTCTCCGCTGTTTGAACTGTATGGAGGATCCCGATGGCGGTTCCATCCTGTTCCGCGGTCAGGATCTGGCGGATTTCTCCGTAAATATCAACCACGCCCGTCGTCATATGGGCATGGTGTTCCAGCAGTTTAATCTATTCCCTCATATGACGGTGCTGGAAAACATCACCCTGGCTCCCACGGTGGTGGGGAAGGAGCTCCGTCGCAGTGCCATCCGAAAAAACAGAGTCACCCGACTGAAAAACCTGTTTGCCAAGGAAAAAGCCCCCCTTCTCACGGTTCCTTCCAAAAAGGAGCAGAAAGCAGAGGCGGAGGCTCATGCCCTGGAGCTTCTGGAAAAGATCGGTCTGGGCGATAAAGCCACCGTGTACCCTGCCACCCTTTCCGGCGGGCAGAAGCAACGGATCGCCATTGTCCGCGCCCTTGCCATGGATCCCCAAGTGATCCTCTTTGATGAGCCTACCAGTGCCTTGGATCCGGAAATGGTAGGGGAAGTTAAGGATCTGATCAAAAAGCTGGCTTCCACCGGTATGACCATGGTCATCGTCACTCACGATATGGCCTTTGCCCGTGAGGTGGCAACTCAAGTGTCCTTTATGGACGGCGGTGTGATCAAAGAAACCGCCACCCCCTCGGAGCTCTTTGACGATCCCAAAGACCCCCGCCTCCAAGAGTTCCTGTCCAAAGTCCTATGACGCAACTTCTACATCTTTTGTCGCATTTCGTAAGTTCGGAAAGGCAAAAGGTTCCCATGATCCTCTGAACTTCCCTGCTAACTCCCGGCCCCTACTGCCCTCTCCGCCCCATTCGGGGCACCTCTCCCATTGGAGAGGCAAGGGTCTTTACCAACTTGGTAAACAGCTCCATAAACGGGAATTTGAACGCTAAATCACAGTTTATCGCTCAGTTTGAAGTTTGCACAGACCAAAGGCTCCCTTGTGTAAAGGGAGCTCCGCCGAAGGCGGTGAGGGATTGACGCAGTAGGGGTTGATTTGCGCACAGAATGAGGCGAATTCGTAGAAATTTTATAGAAAATTGTTCGTTTACGCATTGATTATAT
>JAZOXB010000092.1:0-7112 GCA_045659585.1 Faecousia sp.
TCAAAAAACTTGTTTTTTGACAGTCTGTCAGCGTTCAAAAGAGCGGCAAGACGAGCAAAACGAGGTCGTCGGCGTACGGTGGTACGGTAGAGCTCGTTTTGCGAAGTAAGTCAAAATGCCTTGCAACGCAAGCCTTTACAGGCAATTTCAGAGGATTTTGCCTTAGGGTAGCTATGATTTTATTTGCAAATCAACCCCAATCACCAAAACTTGCATTTTGACGATTGCCACTTTTTTGACACGCTGTAATGGGCTTTAGCCCATTTTATAATCCGGGCCCTTTAAGGCACACATTCATGCCCCGCCATGGCGGGGTATATCATGCCGTAGGTATATCATTCCCCACGGCTGTGGGGAATATCATTCGCAACCTTGGAGCGATAAACGGGAATTTAAAGAGACAAAAACATTGGGAAATCCCGGCAGGGATCACGGGATCCGGCAAGGGCAGAGAATTTCCGAACTTTTTCCCGAAATCATCTTGGGAAGATAGATTCTCTATTGCAAAATCCCGAAATAAATGTATAATATTAGAGGAATCTTTATTATTAGAAGTGTACCCATCGGGCCTTGGAGCCCCACACACTTCGGAAAGGGCGTGAGTTTATGATACTCAAGAAATGCAAGCGATTCCTGGCACTTACCCTGGCACTGGCTATGATTCTTAGCATGATCCCTGCGGCCTTCGGCGCGGGAAGCTATGAAAAGGCCACATCCATCGCTGTTGGCGACACCGTCCTCTTGGTTTACGAGGGGGCAAGCATGGAATTCTCCGCCATCAGTGACACATCTACCAAATATGGTTTAGGTGTGGAATATTCCGGTTCTCCCGCCGGCGTAGCTCCCTTAAAGGTTGTTGCCGGTGCTTCCGACGGCACCTTTGCCTTCAAGTTTGGAGAAACCTATCTGTGCTGGACCAGCGGAAACTCTCTGAGAGCCATTGACAAGCTGGATGCAACATCTTCCTGGGCCGTTACCTTTGACGGCGAAGGCAATGCTGTCATCACCAACGCAGCTACACCCGAGCGTAGCCTTCAGTGGAATGCCGGCAGCCCCCGATTTGCCTGCTACACTTCCACCCAGAAGCCTATTCAGCTCTATAAGCTCAGCGGCGAAGGCGGCGGCTCCGATCCCGTAGATCCCACCGAGCCTCCTCAGCCTACCGAGCCTCCTCAGCCCACCGATCCCACTCCCACCGATCCCACTCCCACCGATCCTGTTCCTCCCGTTGAGGACGACGGTCTGCCCAAGGTGGTTATTGCGGCTCTGGTAGGGGAGACCTACTATGCAATGTCCAACACCTTCAGCGCCAAGATCTCCGGCACCCCCATTACTGTCGGTGAGGACAGAACCGTAGCCGGTGCAGATGCAGGTGCATATGCTGTAAGCTTTGCACAGGTTTCCGGCGGCTATACCATTTCCTATCAGGGAACTTACCTGACCTATAAGTCTTCTACCAGCTTCGGCACCTCCGATCAGCCCTATGTTTGGAAGCTCAGCGCAGGTATCAACGGTTCTTCCCGTCTGACACCCAGCGGTGCAGAGACCCGTGGCCTGATTTTCCGTGCAGGTGAGTACAATCAGTTCGGTGCCTATGCCGTCAGCAACACCGAAAACGGCAGTACCGAATATTTCGATTTAGAGCTCCTCTCTGTTGAGGGTGATGTTCCCATCATTCCTCCCACCACTACCGAGCCGGAAGAACCCACCGCTTACAAGCCCAAGGCAACTCCCGACTCCGGCGCCTATGTCAAGGGTACCGAAGTTACCCTGAAGTGCTCCAATGCCAAATCCAAGGTCATGTATCACTTGGGTGACGAAAACTGGACCGAGTTCTCCACTCCTATTGTACTCAACGAGGACACTACCATCTATGCTTACTCCGTAGCTGAGGGCAAGAAAGACAGTGATCAGGTGACCTTCACCTACACCGTATACGAAGTCGGTGAGATGGAAGCTATTCTGGTTACCAATATGTCTCAGCTGGCCTCCGGCGATCAGATCATCATTGTTGCCAAGGACTTCACCGCCTCTCTGGGCGTGGATCAGGCCGCAAAGTACCGTGGTTTGGGTAATGTTGTCAAGACCGGCAACACCTGCCGCTACGATGACAAGACTCAGGTTCTGACTCTGGAATCCGGCGCTACCGAGGATACTTACGCTCTGTATACCGGCAACGGCTATCTCTATGTTCCCTCCGACGGAGAGAACACCCTCCGCACTCAGGATGATAAGACCGATATCGGCTCCTTCTTCATCACCATTGCAGAGGATGGCACCGCTACCATTACCGGTGATACCACCGAGGCTGCAAACACCATTTTCTACAACAAGAGCAGCACCAGATTCTCCTGCTACAAGACCACCAGCACCCAGAAGCCCGTTGTGATCTACAAGCTGGCCAATCAGGAACGCCCCGGTGCACCGGAAGACGGCGACACCGTAGTTCTGTACAATCTGGCTGCAAGAGGCGCTGTTTCTGTAGCAGAGGCCGGTAGCCTCAAGACCGTAGGCGCGACCCTGTCTAAGGGTTATGCAGACGGTGCCAACGGCACCCTCCTGTTCAAGGTCGAGAAGAACGGCGAAATTTACCGTTTCTCCAACGAGACCTTCGGTTACCTCACTGCAAAGGGAACCACCCTGTCCTATTCCGAGACTGCAAACGAGCAGGCCGACTGGACCATCGAAGCTTACAACGGCGGCTACAAGATCCTGTCTGCGGAGAGCAAGGTCCTGCTGGGTCAGACCGGCTCCGTAAAGCTGGATACCAAGATCAGCGACAAGGATACCGCTACTTATCACTTCTATCCCTGCAACAGCGACTCCATTATGGAAGGCGTTGTAAATAAGCCCTTTATTTCCTTCGGTAATCCTTCTCCCGCATACGCAGGTCAGAAGTACATCCTGAACTTCACCGTTGACGCTGTCTTCGGTGCAAAGGAAGTGGAAGTCACCGTTTCCGGCACCAAGCTGGAAGTGGGTCAGTCCTATGGTCGTTACTCCGTTACCGTTCCCGCAGATATGATCACCGGCACTGCTCTGGAGATCACTGCAAAGGCTGTGGATAACAAGGGCATTTCTATGGAAGCTTCCATTACCGTTGAGGTCAAGGACGAGCCCATGATCTCCGACACCAAGCCTGTTTCCAACTCCCAGACCAAGGAAGATAAGCGCCCCGAGATTTCTGCAAAGGTTACCAATGCAGGCACCAACCCCACCGTTACCATGACTGTTAACGGTCAGGCAGTTAACGCTACCTATGCAGACGGTCGTGTGACCTATAAGCCCGCTTCCGATCTGGCAGATGGCAGAACTGTTGTTATTCTGACCGTTACCCGTGAGGATGGCAAATCCGTCACCAAGAAGTGGAACTTCACCGTCGGTGAGTCCAAGTTCACCATGGTATTCGGCCAGCTCCATTCCCACACCGGCGAATATTCCGACGGTGCAGGTACTCTGACCGGTGCTCTGGAATACATCGAATCCCTCCCCGCAGATGCCAATGTTGATTTCGTGGCATTTACCGACCACTCCAACTACTTCGATGCCGACAATGCGGCGAATCCCGAGGATGCCCTCTACGATCTGAGCCTGGCAACTCCCGAATCTGCCGAAAAGTGGACCACCTATAAGTCCGTTATGGCAGAGTTCAACAATACCCACGCAGGCAGCCTGATCGCAATCCCCGGCTTCGAAATGACCTGGTCCGGCGGCCCCGGGCATATGAACACCTTCGTTACCGAGGGTATCGTTTCCCGTCATAACAAGACCCTGAACAACAAGAGTGCAGACGCAGGTATGCGCGCTTACTACGAGCTTATCGCTCGTGAAGAGGGCGAAGACAGCATCACCCAGCTGAACCACCCCGGCACCACCTTCGGCAACTTCACCGATTTCTCCTACTGGACTCCCGAGGCAGACGCTCATGTCTATCTGGTAGAAGTAGGTAACGGCGAAGGCGCTCTGGGAACCGCAGGCTACTTCCCCAGCTATGAGGAATATACTCTGGCTCTGGACAAGGGCTGGCATGTAGCTCCCACCAACAACCAGGACAACCACAAGGGTAAGTGGGGCAACGCCAACGAAGCCCGTGATGTTATCCTTGTTGAAGAATTCACCGAGGAAGCTATCTACGACGCCATCCGCAACTACCGCGTATACGCTACGGAAGATCGCAACCTGGAAATCACCTACACCGTCAATGAACTGCCCATGGGCACCATGATGGAAAATGTTCCCGAGAAGCTGAACTTCAGCGTTGTTCTGAAGGATCCCGATGCTTCCGACAAGATCACTTCCGTAGAGCTCATCGTCAACTCCGGTAAGGTTGCATACGCCTGGAGCGAGGAAGAAATCGCTACCGGCACCCTCGCCGCAGAGCTGGATCCCGACTACACCTACTACTATGTCCGTGTGATCCAGAGCGACAAGGACATCGCTGTTACCGCTCCCGTTTGGGTTGGCGACAACCTGCGCCTTGGCATTAAGGAAGTTACCACTGATGCCGATATCGCAGTTGTAGGAGAAGAGCTGAACATCAACACGCTCTTCAATAACGAAGAAAAGGCCGACGCTGTTGTTAAGAACATCGTCTACACCATGGACGGAAGTCAGGTCATCTATGTTGACAATCGGATCCATGTTGTAAGCGCAGGCAGTGCGTTCACTGTTCCCTTCGCCTTTACTCCCGAGGTGGCAAAGCTCACCACCATTACCGTTACCGCTACCGTAGAGTATGACGGCAAGGAATTCACTTTCTCCGCTTCTATCGACCTGAATGTGGTCAAGGCAGAAGAGATCGGCTACATGGCCATCGACGCTTCCCATACCAATGAGTATGTTGCAGGTTACTACAGCCAGATGATGGAAGGCTTCACCACTCTGGCACAGAATGCAACCATCCGTACCTCCGTTGTCAAGAACTCTAAGGATCTCATTGCCGCTTGCGAGAATGAGAAGATGGACGCCATCGTTCTGAATGTACCTTCCCGCCGTATCGGCAGTGTCAAGGTCTACACCGAGGAAGAACTGGCAGCACTGAGAGCCTTTAATGCCCGTGGAGGTATCCTGATCATCTCCAATCAGGCTGACGCCAGCATCAAGGACATTCTGGATGCAGAGCCTCATATGGCAGCAACCATGAACGCCATTCTGGAATCCGTTGGATCCTCCCTCCGCTTCATGGACGATGCTGTGAGAGACGGCTCCTACAACGGCATTTACGCTACCGCATTCGGCACCGACTCTCTGGCTGAGGGTCTGACAGATTCTATCTACTACTACAACGGTTCTTCCGTTTATGCAGTGGATGCACAGGGCAAGACCCTGTCCACTCTCCCCGCAAGTGTGAGCCCCGTCCTCTTCGGCAATGCAAACTCTGCTTCTGTTGACGGCGACAAGGACGGCATTGGCGGCACCGCTGTAAAGTACAGCTACACCGCACCCTCCGGTGCAACCTCCTCCCGTATCCTCCTTATGGCCGCTGAGCGTGTAGAGGGCAAGGGCATGATCTTTGTCAGTGGCGTTCCCTTTATGAACGACTACAATGTGACCTTCCCTGCAGAACACGGCAACAACGCTCTGGCACAGAACCTGATCAATGAAGTCAACCCCATGATCATTAACCCCATTTCCGAGGTTCGTGCACAGACCGAGGTTGGCTACAAGTACACCATTGAGGGTACCGTTACCTCCAATGCCTCCGGCTATGATAAGGACACCGCATTCTTCGATTGTATCTATGTGCAGGACGAGACCGCAGGTATCTGCTGCTTCCCCGTTGCCGGTGAATACAAGGTCGGCGATGTGGTCCGTATCGTGGGTCTGACCGAGTTCTACATCGGCGAGCCCGAACTGCAGGTAAGCACAATTGAAAAGATCGGCGAGAACGCTCCCGTAGAGCCTAAGGAGATCACCGCAGCTCAGCTGAACGACCGCTCCGTAGAAGGCACCCTCATTACCCTAAAGGGTTATGTAGTAAACTACACCGTGGCTAACGGCCTGATCGAGTCCATCTATGTCATCGACGAAGCCGGTGTCATCGGCAGAGCCTTCATCGACGGCTACATTACCGCCGCTAACGAGGTCAAGGATCTGGAGATCGGCAAGGCCATTACCGTTACCGGTGTTGCTTCCTATGACAACACTTATGCGATCGAGCACGACAGCTACGCTCGTATCCGTGTCCGTGACCGTGGGGACATCGTCACCTCCGATCATACCCACACCATGGGTATTCTGGAAGCTGTTGCTCCCACCTGTACCGAACCCGGACTGACCGCAGGTCAGTACTGCACCGTATGTACCGTGGTTCTGGTTGCACAGGAAGAGATCCCCGCAACGGGACACACCTTTATAAACGGCACCTGCTCTGCCTGTGGCGAAGAAGAGCCCAAGACCGAGCCCTTCCCCTTCACCGATGTACCCGAAAATCAGTGGTATCGTGAGGCTGTTGAGTATGTATTCAACAACAAACTCATGAACGGCATGAACGCCACCACCTTTGCTCCCGACAAGACCCTGACCCGTGCTATGCTGGTTACCATCCTGTATCGTATGGCAGGCTCTCCCGAGGTGAAGATCGACAACCCCTTCACCGATGTTCCCGCCGGTCAATGGTACACCGCCGCCATCCTGTGGGGCTACGAGAACAGCATTGTTAAGGGTCTGAAGCCCGATAAGTTCGGCCCCGACAAGGCAGTTACCCGTGAGCAGATGGTAACCTTCCTGTATCGCTATGCCGCATATGCAGGCTACGATGTCAGTAAGGCCGTAACCACCGATATTTCCTCCTACGAAGATGCCAATACCATCAGCGGCTATGCAGTAGATGCATTCGCATGGGCCATTGGTGAGGGCATCGTCAACGGCGTTGGCAAGAACACCCTGAAGCCCCTTGGCACTGCAACCCGTGCACAGGTAGCCAAGGTCATCATGGTCCTTGACCAAAAGGAAAAGTAAACAATCCCGATCCCTTGGGGGCCTCCGATTCGGAGGCCCCCTTTTTTACCCCGAAGCGGCAAAGCTGCCCAAATCGCAGTTTATAGAGCAGTTTAGCGACACGGTAGGCACTAAAGCCTCCCTTGTGTAAAGGGAGGTGGCACGGCGTAGCC
>JAZOXB010000093.1:0-16898 GCA_045659585.1 Faecousia sp.
TACGGTGTCGGCTGCGAGAAGGTTTTCCCCGTTCATTCCCCCAACATTGTTAAGGTAGAGACTGTTCGCCGCGGTAAGGTTCGCCGTGCAAAGCTGTACTATCTCCGCAACCGTCTGGGTAAGGCTGCAAAGGTCAAGGAAAGAGTATAATTCTTATTATCGATTTCCTGCAATTCAAAACATTTCCCCGTACCTTGGATCCAAGGCACGGGGTTTGTTTTTTATTCTCAAAGACCGGCAGGGGAGTGATTATACGCCGGTCATAGCCTCCAGAACGGTCCATTCTTCTGTATCAATACCCTTGTGGCAGGATAGACCCTCTTCGATTCCGATGTCACTCATACGGCCGTCTAAAAGGGCTACAATTCGATTGGTGCCACCGTTAGCCAGAATGTCTACTGCACGATAGCCCATACGAGTTGCGGTGACACGATCCCGTGCGGTGGGAGTGCCGCCTCTCTGGATATGTCCCAGAACCGTTACGCGAGGCTCAATGCAAATGGTGTCCTTGATGTTTTGTGCAACCTCCAGAGCGGAAGCCGCACCTTCTGCAACGACGATCATATAGTGTGTAAAACCATTGAGACGAGCATTGCGGATCTTTTCGATGATCTCTATATTGAAATCCTCTTTTCTTTCCGGTACAAGAACAGCGGTAGCGCCTACTGCCAGACCTACATACAGAGCCAGATGACCTGCATTGCGTCCCATAACTTCCACAACAGAGCATCGTTCGTGGGATTGCATGGTATCACGGAGCTTGTCAATACACTCGATTGCAGTATTGGCGGCTGTGTCGAAGCCGATGCAATAATTTGTACAAGCAATATCATTATCAATGGTAGCAGGAATACCGACTACACTGATCCCGTGTTTGGATAGGGCTTGTGCTCCACGGAATGTGCCGTCACCGCCAATTGCAACGATACCATCCAAGCCCAGGAGCTTGCAGGTATTAACGGCTTTCTGCTGTCCTTCGGGAGTCATAAATTCCTTGCTTCTTGCGGTGTATAAAAGGGTACCGCCACGATTAATAACATGTGCCACGCTCTTTTCATCCAAGCGGAGGATATCTCCGTTGATCAGACCGTTATAGCCACGACGGATACCGATGACCTCAATGCCACGGAAAATCGCGGCACGAACCACAGCGCGAACAGCGGCATTCATACCGGGAGCATCGCCACCACTGGTGAGGACACCAATTCTGCGTACAGCGTTTTGATAAGTGTTATTTGCCATTTGGGATCACTCTTTTCTATTAGGATAATTATATTTTAATGTTTTTGCAAAAGAAAGTAAATACAGAAGATGAAAATAATTGATTTTGTGAAATTTGCAGTAGAAAAATATAGAAATGCATGGTATAATATAGCTATATCAACCATAAGAAAGGGGAGGATCTTTATATGAGATTCCAAGCTAAGAGAGTAACGGCCGATATCGTTCAGTGGATCCGCAACTGGTTTGAAAGAAACGGTCGGGGTTGTAATGCAATTGTTGGTATTTCCGGAGGCAAGGATAGCTCCGTTGTAGCCGCTTTGTGCGTGGAAGCCCTTGGAAAGGATCGGGTTATCGGTGTCTTGATGCCGAATGGAGAGCAAGCTGATATCGATATGTCTTTGCTTCTGTGTAAGCATCTGGGTATTGAATATGTTACCGTGAACATTAAAAATGGATACGATGCATTATTGGAATCTATTTCCCGGGAAATCGGAACTCCCAGCAATGATACGATCATCAATCTGGCTCCCCGTATTCGTATGGCTACACTTTATGCTGTGTGCCAGAGTCGAAACGGACGGGTTGCCAATACCTGCAATCTTTCAGAGGACTGGGTTGGCTATTCCACTCGTTATGGCGACAGTGTAGGTGATTTTAGCCCCTTATCTATGATCTGCGTTAGAGAGGTTAAAGAGATCGGAAGAGTCCTGGGATTGCCCGAGGTTCTGATTGAAAAGGTTCCGATTGACGGCTTATGCGGACAGACCGATGAAGATAAGCTTGGTTTTACCTATCAGGTTTTGGATCGATATATCCGAGAAGGGGAGATCGATGATCCTGCAACCAAGGCAAGGATCGATCGTCTCTATGAGCTGAACCGATTCAAGGTCCGATTCATGGATGTTTTCCCTTATGATCCCACGGATGATTAAGGCTTCTCTTTAAGGGATAGCTCTTTTAACTTTTCGGAAATAGGAATATTCTGAGGACAAACGGCTTCACATTGACGGCAACTTAGGCAAGCTGAGGGTCTTTTCTCTACGGGCAGACTGTTAAGAGCAAAGGTAGAACCATTGAACTGATTCTCGTTATAAATTCTCATGAGTCTGGGGATCTCCAGACTACGGGGGCAGTACTCTGTGCAATAGCGACAAGCTGTGCAGGGGACTGCCTCTATCATTTTGCGTCCCAAAGACGGGAGGGCGGAAAAGGCTTCACGGGACAGGGTTTCTTCCTTGCTGAAAATACGGATATTTTCTTCTAACTGCTCCATATTGGACATGCCCGATAGGATCATAGTGACCTCGGGGATGGTGCGTAGGAAGGCGAAGGCGGCTTCTAAGGGAGAAAGTCCGTCGGAAATGCTTTGGAACTTTTCCATAGATTCCCCTGACAGAGAAACCAGAGAGCCTCCGCGGAGGGGCTCCATGACCCATACGGGAAGATTGTATTTCTGTAACAATTCTACCTTTTCTTTGGCTTTTTGCCAATCCCAATCTAAGTAATTCAGCTGGATCTGGCAGAATTCCATGCTTTTTCCGTGTACTTCCAGAAATTTTTCAAGTGCAGGGAGCTCGGCATGGGTGGAAAAACCAAGGTGTTTGATCCGTCCTTCTTTTTTCTGCTTCAAAAAGAAATCAATGGCGCCCGTATCCTTATCCAGATATGCTCCCAAATTTCGCTCACAAACATTATGACACAGATAGAAATCAAAATATTCGACTTTGCATTTGTCCAGCTGGGTAAAGAATATTTCTTCTTTTTTATCAAAAAGAGTGAGATCGAAGCCCGGGAATTTATCGGCCAAAAAATAGCTGTCACGGGGATATTGAGAAAGGATCTCGCCTATGACGGTTTCGGATTCTCCGCCGTGGTATTTCCATGCTGTATCAAAATAATTGATCCCATGGGAAAGGGCATAGTCGATCATTTTGGCGGTATGGGGAATATCGATGGTGCCTTCCGATGTTTCGGGAAGGCGCATAGTGCCTAAACCTAATGCAGACAGTGACTTTCCTTTAAAATTTTTATATAACATGATATTTGTTCCTTTCGAGAATTGTAATAAAAAATTATGGATTGGAGAAGCCTGCGGCTATTTGCAGTCGGCGGATACATTGGGATGCGATGGTGACCAAGCTTTCCACATGGATAAAGTCGGTTGCATTTTTATCGAAGAGAATATTACCTTGGGCGGGAAATTCATCATCCCCATCCCAGAATTGCAGTAGTAAGGGCATACAAGCAAAAGCGGGAACGAAATAATGATGTTCTCCAAGGGGCGTTCCTCCGATTTTTGTAACGGCATCTTTGAGAATAAGTTCTTTTCCGTCAAAGTTTTCCGAAAAGGTGCGAAGCACGGTTTTTTGAAAGGCCGGAGCATAGGGAGAAGCGTGCTTCATACTGTGAAAGGGGAGCCATGCTCCGGAGAGGGTCGCATTTTCCTTGCAGTACCAAAGGAGCGTATATACATTTAATCTTTCGTTTAGGCTCAGAGGCTCAGAATCGCTGATACAGGAAAGTTTGCCTGTGATGCAATCTATGACGATCTCACGATCAAAGTGTCGTAGAGAGGCGATATTTTCCTTTAAATGCAATTCCGGTAGCTTCTTTCTAAGTTGATCCATAGAGAGACTTGCGATTTTGTCAGCCCACTGCCTACACTGTGTTTCGTAATGATCTATCATAACAGATAATCTCCGTAATCAGACAGGGTGGGGGAGACAGGAACCATAGGCAGGTGCTCTAAAACCTCTCGTGCCACGGAACGGAATGTTTCATAATCATTGGTGCGTTTGAGCTTTTTCTCCTGTTGATGAGCGTCTCCAAAAAGGTGGATCATCATAGACCAGATCTCTTTCATACGGCACATTGCATTTTGTTTATTTCCGAAAACCGAACAATAGGTATCAAAGAGCTCTTCGTGGAAAGCTGAGAGAATCTTTCGATCGGTGGTACCTATAAGCATGCCGGGATCGGCAACAAGGCCTCGCCCAATCATGACCTTAGAAACAGTAGGGAAGTGGGTCTCGATCCATCGGATATCTTCTAAAGAAGATATGTCACCGTTATAGCACAATGAATGGTTGGTATTTGCAAGGGCATATCGGAAGGAAGGGAGATCTATATTGCCCTTATAGAACGCTTTTCGCACTCTGGGATGGATGATCAGTTCCCATAAGGGATAGTTGTTCAATAGATTTAAAATGGCGGGGAATTCTTCGGGATCCTCTAAACCGATTCTGGTTTTAACGGAAATTTTGATAGGACATTTTGAGAATATTTGATCAAGAAAATCCTTGAAAATTTCTAAATTCGATAGCATTCCTGAACCTTTTCCCTTGGAAACGACGGTTCCGGAAGGGCAGCCGGCGTTTAAGTTGATCTCATCATAACCTCGATCGATACAACACTGAGCGGCCCATACGAAATCTTCTACAGACTTTGTTAGGATCTGAGGAATGGTTCTACAAGGTAAACAATCTGCATTGGGAAGTTCGCGTTGTTCCTTTTTTGTCAGACAATGATTCTGTGTGGGGGAAATAAAGGGCATAAAATAGCGATCTATGCCGGGAAAATATTTGTAATGAATATTACGATAAGTCAGATCTGTAATTCCTTCCAGTGGAGCAAAGTAATGATCCATGATAAACCACCTTTATGTAATGTCTGCTAAACAAGTCACTGTTGCGACTTTTCCCCACAGCGTTGCTGTTGGGATCTGCAAAAATGGCTATTCCGGGCCATCTTTGCAGAATGCAGGCATTATAGCCTTAAGTAACGGATATCCGCATTTATAGTATATCGGAAAAATAGGTAAAATACAAGCATTCCTTTTTAAAGATCATCTTTTTTCGATGAGATTGTCCGAGCCGACTATGTAAGGGGATAGAATCTTGCGCCATAATAGGAGGGAGTAGTATTGAAATCCTTGGCAGGAGCCCTTGGAGGCTCGTTTTTCCCATTTTTGAATCAACGCAACAAAATAAAAATTTTGTTGCGTTTTTAGTGGATTTATGATATAATATAGACAGTGGAAACCGACAACCGGTGTTTTGAGGTCGTTTTGATGTTTAAAACGCCTTTTTATGGTACTTTCCCAATTCTCGGTGTGTTTACCGATATTGGAACAGATGAATCAGTACATTTATTGATGATCGGACTGAATTTCTGTTAGTTTAAGTTGTTGAATTTTTGATCGGAGGTGTTTTTTGTGTTAGACTCCAATTTATATCCCATGATCTTTAAAAGAAAATCTTTTCACCTTTTTCGGAATGTCGGTGATGAGAAAATGTCCGATGCAGAGATCTATGGGATCTATTCTGCGTATCAATCTTTTGTGCCGTTGATTCCCGGGATTCGTACTGAGATTCGAATTGTTCCTGCAGATCATACATCCTGTCATCGCGGTCAGGAATATTGTATCTTACTATACAGTGAGAAAAAAGATCATTATTTATCCAATATTGGATATCTCGGACAACAATTGGATCTGTACCTGGTTTCTCAAAATATCGGTACCTTATGGTTTGGTATCGGTAAGACGGAAGAAATGTCCTATGACGGATTGGATTTCGTTATTATGATTGCAATCCGTAAAATATCCGACCCGACCAAGTATCGTAAAGATATGTTTAGAAGCAAGCGAAAAGCTGTGGCTGAGATTTGGGATGGGCCTGAGATCGACGGCGTTACAAATGTCGTACGATTTGCTCCCAGTGCTTGCAATACACAACCGTGGTTTGTGGAAAATACCGGCACTTCCCTACTGGTCTATCGTTATAAAAAGCCCGGTAAGCGCGGTATCATGCCTGCTGCCTCTGTTAGCTATTATAATCGTATAGATGTTGGAGTTTTTCTATGTTTCATGGATTTAACTTTGGAAAAATGCTCGATTAAATGTAAAAAAGAGATTTTTTTGGATTCCGGTTCTGATTGCGAAAAGACTCTTGTTGCTCGATATGACCTTTAGAAAGGAGAATAAATCATGATTCGTTACCATGATTGCCCTCAAATTTTACGAGAATTTCTTTCTTATCACGAAAATATCAAGGGACAATCGGATAAAACAATTTCCGAATATTATCTGGATCTGAGAATGTTCCTGCGGTTTATGATGCTTATGCGTGCGGAAATGCCCTATAATACCCCATTAGATGATATTCCTATTTTATCTGTGGATTTGGACTTTATTTCTAAAATTTGCCTTAGTGATATTTTTGATTTTCTATCCTATTTAGCCAATGATCGTAAACACGACAATGGAACAGGGATCGGTGCTTCTGCCCGAGCCAGAAAACTGAGCTCTATTAAATCCTTCTATAAATATCTTACAGTCCGTACCAAGCAGTTATCCGAAAATCCGGTGAAGGATGTGGAGTTTCCTAAAATCAGGAAGTCTTTGCCCAAGTATTTGACTTTACAGGAGTCACAAAGACTTTTAAGGGCTGTAGAGGGTCAAAATGCAGTCAGAGACTACGCAATTTTGATGTTATTCCTGAATTGCGGGATCCGTAGATCGGAGCTTGTAGGCTTAAATCGGGGCGATGTATATGAGGATCGGATCCGTGTCCGAGGAAAAGGAAACAAGGAGCGGATCGTTTATTTCGGTGCGGCCTGCAAGAAAGCCTTGGATGCCTATATGTTGGAACGGAATCGTATGATCCTGACAGATAATCAGGCACTTTTCGCCTCACGGAATCATAACCGCCTTACTGTAACGGCGGTTCATCGTCTGGTCAAGAAGCATATGTTGACGGCAGGCTTAGATCCGGAACAGTATTCGGCTCATAAGCTTCGACATACTGCCGCAACTTTGATGCTCTCTAATGGCGTGGATGTGAAGACTGTTCAGGAGGTTCTGGGACATGAGCATCTGAATACCACGGAGATATACACTCACATCGAGAATACGGAACTTAGGATCGCCGCAATGGCCAATCCTATTGCTAATTTTGAATCGGAGGATGAAGAATGAAAACCTTGATTTTTGATTTAGATGGAACGCTGTTAAATACCATCGGAGACCTACATCAAAGTACGAATTATGCTCTGCGAATGTTTGGGTATCCGGAAAGATCCCTGGATGAAGTCAATTCTTTTGTGGGAAACGGTTTGGCTGTGTTGATCCGGAAAGCGGTTCCGACCGGAACACCTGAAGAAACCGTACAAATGGTTCTAAAGAAAATGAAAAGTCATTACGCGGAGCATTATCATGATCTCACTCTCCCCTATCCCGGTATATTGGATCTATTGAAAGCTTGTAAGGACAATGGAATTCCTATGGCTATTGTGTCTAATAAGGCAGATCCCTTTGTGAAAAAGCTTCGTACCTTATTTTTTGAAGGTCTGATCACCGTAGCCATTGGGGAGTCTGAGGAAATGCTAAGGAAACCGGCTCCTGTTATGGTATATTACGCTATTGAGCAATTGGGGATCGATCCAAAGGATGCCTATTATGTGGGAGATTCGGAGGTAGATGTCCTTACAGCTAAAAATGCAGGACTTCCCTGCCTTGCTGTTACTTGGGGCTTCCGCAGCGAGGAGGACTTAATAGAAGCAGGTGCTACGGATCTGATCCGAGAGCCTATGGAATTGCTTAAACGAGGAATGGAATAAAAAAATGCTGTATCCTTACGCCCTTTGGGGGTCGTAGGGATACAGCATTTAACTTTAGATAATGGTCAAAATCCAACGACTGTAGAATCGTTTTACAAAGGGTAATTTCTGTATTGCAAACCGGTTGTCTGCAATGGAACGGTAAAAGACCTCTATCTCTTCGGAGGATATTTCGTGTTGGCTGAATTTTGCTTTTTCCGCAATATTCCTAAGTTTTTGATCCGGTTTCCTTTGGAGTACCTTGCTAAGTTTTAGACTAAGATTCCAGAGAAACAGGGCTTTCTGCTTATTGGAGGCGGTTGCAAGCTTCTTCTCCCACAGAGATATGCGAAGTTTTCGCTGACCGAAAAACAGGAGGAGTAAGACACCTATAACCGGAATCCGACTTAAGAATTTTCGCAGAAGGCTCCGATTTTCTGTGGAGGGAGTTTCTTGAGGACGAAGGGGAATATTTTCCCTTGCGGTTGACTCAATGGGTGCTTCCGGCTCTGACGGAACATCTTCGGATTCGGTAACAGTGGTGGTAGGGGCTGAAGTTTCTTCCGAAAGAGTGGTGGAAGGCTTGGACTCTTCCCTTGGGGGCGTTGCTTCCAGGATCTGCCAACCACCGTATGGGGTCCAATATTCAACCCATGCATGAGAATTTTTCTGATATACCGTATTCTCTCGGTCGGGGGAGGCTTCTACCACATAGCCGGTAACATAACGGGCAGGATACCCGCCGGCTCTTAAAAGAACTGTCGCGGCCGTGGCAAAGTGGACACAATATCCGGACTCCCCTTTTTCTATGAACCATTGGGCAAAATCGGTATAGGAGGGATCCATTGGTGTGGGAGTCAGATCATAAACAGCGGTAGAGCGGACGTAATCTTCTACCAATGAGACATAATAGTCAGGTATTATTTCGTAAAGAGTATCAACTGGGTTATCTTGGAAAGCCTTGCGAATGAGTTCTTGGGAAACACGGTTCGCCCATTGTTCTGTTGCAACGGGGAGAACTGTCCAGGGAGAGAAATCTTTGGCTGATACGGAATTCCCTAAGTAATCTTCATTCGAAAGATAGCGATAAAAAGAATATTCCTTGATACCGTCGGGATTTAAGAGTAGCATATCTCCTTCGGACAGAATTTCGGGATCGGCTTCATAGGGAACATAGAAATTGTCATGTTCAAAACGGGTGCGGATAGTGATTTTGTCAGTGGTAGAGATGGCGGAACCCCATGGGAGTTTGTTAAGGGAATCCTCTGCGATCCATTGGGTGCCGTCGTATACGCTGTATACCTCTCCTCGGAGGTAATAGGTACCTGATGAGGGAACCTTAACGTACATTACAGGAACATTCCATTCCTTACGATCCCCTAAATCTGCAAGGTCCACGGAATTTTGGATTTTGGTTCCGCTACCACCACCGGAAGAGGAGTTTGAGGATTGGAAGATATCGTCAAATCGATCCAGAATCGCATCGGCACGGTCTTTGCCTGCATAGGAATCCTTGGGAACGAGGGCAAAGAGGAGCAGTAAGATCGGCAGGATCAGGACACTGTATACCAGTCCTGCGTAAAGACTATGACTCACACTGGTTTTTCGGGTATGGTTTGTGACCATAAACAGAATCACAGAGAAGATCCACAAGAATAAAACTCGTTCCTCGGGGAGCGTATTGGTTACGATACAGCAAGGAATCAAGCAAAGCAGGCTGATGATCAGGATCCAGTAAGAGGACTGTCTTTTACAGGTAGTCCATGTAATCACTGCACTGCCAAGGAAAGCGAAGCCCTTGAATACAATAGTGATATTGGAATATACGGGTTTGGTTTCATTCAAGAATATGACACCGCATTCATACGCATTATCGTATTGTCTGCTGATGATATAGAGAAAATCGAAAGTACACTCTCTCAGATCCCCATAATGCCAATGATATCCCAAGAGTCCCATGAGTAAGACCAGAGCAAGGATCCAAAGTCTCCGTATAGTGAAGAGCAAGGAGAAAATCAGAGAGACACCTAAGGAAAACAGGAATAAATCGGAAAGGTCTAAGGGCTGATAGAAGCTATTGCTTGTGGGGAGTATATGCAAAGAGAAAGCAGTTGCAAGAGTGCCTAAGGCGGCAAATGTGATCAGGGTTCCGAATAAGGCACCGCTTAAGAATGTAAATATACTCTCGTAAAGAGTATTACGCTTCATCCGCTTCACCTCCGATCCGATAGTGCCAAGAGGCATCAGCGACCGACAGGGTGTCTTCTTCTGTCAGAGGCAAGGTCAGAAGAAGACTTAAGGCTTGAGAAAGATCTTCCGAAGTTTTCACAGATAAGCAACGGCAACCTTCTCCGCTACCGCATCGGATCTCAAAGGGCAGATCTTTCTCTAAAAAATAACTGCCGAGATATAGCAATCTACCGAATTTTCGGTCTAAATCTTCCGGTGTACCCTTTAGGATCATGCTTAGGACTAATTTTCCGCGGATGGGGATGGTAGGCTCTCGGAGAATGATTTTTCCGGTTTTGGCCGCCAATTTCCAGTGGATCTGTCGCAGATCATCACCGGGAACATATTCTCGCAGGTCGTAATTCTCGGCAAATCCTCCACCGGGCTTTGGCTTCCATGTGGCGGCCAAGTATTTCTGCAGACCCGGTAGATTTTTTACAGGAAGAGGTGCGGGAAGAACGAGTATGGTGCGAGAAAGTTTTCGCCCTATGGGAAGGCGGAATAATCCCAAACAATCATAAATAAAAGCATTTTTAAGAGCTACTTGGATCCCACCGCAGTGATCTGCCAAAAAGGAAGAATTGCCGTTAAATACAAGGTACTTATCACTGAAAATCTCATGAGCTCGAAACCTCCAATGTATGGGAGGGATTGGCAAAGGACTTTGAGAGATCAGCTTTACGGAAACACCGGTGTTTATGGGGACTTGTTCGGGACAATCCAGAGTAACCTTGGTCAGAAGCATGGATGGTAGGCTGAGAAGAAAACCGAGACCGGGCAGAAGCAAAACCGTCAGAAAGAGGATCCAGGATAGCCACTGACCGTTAAAGAGATAAAATACAAAGACTCCGATGAGGGCGGAGCCGTATAAGATCCTACGCCACCACATATTAGCGTAATTGAGGTGCAGGGGTGTTCCGAATGATACCGGCTAAAGCAACGGGAATATCCGAATCCGTGACTTCCGGCTTCCAGTTCAAACGGTGGGCGATGGTCAGGGGGAAAGCATCTTGAATATCCTTGGGGATCACATAATCCCTTCCCCGTAAACGAGCCATAGATTTTGCCATTGCGACCACTGCCAGTGTGGCTCTGGGACTGCCACCTCGTTCGATCTTGGAATGCTCACGAGTTTTCCGTACCATAGAAACAACATAACGGATCAGTTCTTCGGAAATATAGGTTTCCGATACAAGCTTCTGCATAAGCAGTAGTTCCTGCCGTGAGATCACCGGCTCCAGGGCTTTCAGAGGATCACTTCCCTGCCGTGCGGTGACCATGGCTATCTCGTCCTCTGCGGCGGGATATCCCATAGAGAGACGGATCATAAAACGGTCCGTCTGGCTATCGGGCAAGGGCTGTGTGCCGGCGGCACCGGTGGGATTCTGCGTGGCGATGACGATAAAGGGCTGAGGGATAGTATGACTGATCCCGTCTACGGTAACCTGTCCTTCTTCCATAGCTTCCAAAAGAGCGGATTGCGTACGGGAGGTCGCACGGTTCAATTCATCGGCGAGAAACAGATTGCACAATACCGCACCGGGCTTATACTGCAGATCTCCTGTTTGAGGGTCCAAAATGCTGTAGCCTGTAACATCGGAAGGCAATACATCCGGCGTAAACTGCACACGATTGGGCAGGAGCCCCAGGGTTTTCGAAAAAGCCAGTGCCATGGTAGTTTTACCTACACCGGGGAGGTCTTCCATGAGAATATGACCTTTTGCCAATATTGCGGCAAGAACCCAATGGAGAATTTTGTTTTTGCCGACCACAACGGTTTTGACCCGATTCAGAATTTTATGAGAATTTGCAAGAAAATCATTTTCGTAGATCATAGCTTCTTGCTCCTTTCTGTAAGGACTTTTGTAATATGAAATATAGACGGCGTCTATGGAGAATTGTTCCGATATGAAAGGTATTGTATACTTTTAGTATACAGAAGGAAAAAGGAAAAATCAAGAGAAATATACAAAAAAGCAGCAGACTTCCCTGCTGCTTTTTAGGATATTATAAAGAAAGAATTTCTTTGTAATAAGGCCAAAGGCCGATCTTTTCCGGGTAATGAGGTGCCAGCTGACACAGATCTGTGCCGGGATATTCGTTGCCTTCGATAATGGCGGGACCTGTGGGGGTGATGGCGATATCCCAACCGATGTGTCTCATCTGAGGGATCTCCAGAGCGGCTTCCTTTGCAAGGGCAATGGCCTTATCCAGCATGGGGATCTCGTAGCCTTCAAAGACCACACCGGTATCCGGATGAGCTTCAAAAATATTGAAATAATCGTCTGTTGCCACGGAACGGATCTTACCCGTGTCGGGATCTACTCGGCAAAGCATACCGCCCTGCCCGGTGTTGTCGCAACAATGACCTCCGCGACCGATTTTAACCATAATATAAGCGATGTGGACATGATCGTCTACCAGATCGGTCACGATGCGAAGGGTGTTTACAGATGCAGGATGGAGTGCAGACATTGCCTCATGTTGAGGCAGAGCATGCTCCAGGATGATCAGCTTGTTGTTACGTATGTGCTGAAGCATAGCCTCAGCAGAGGGGAAATCGGCGATTTTCAGCTTTGTAACACCCTTACCGCAGGAACCGTGATTGGGTTTTGCAAAAATGGCATCCTGACCGTTGAGGAAGGAACGGAATGCTTCGAAGGTGCAGGTTTCGCCGTTGAGGGTCTCTCTGTGGAGGTATTTGGCAAAACGAGTATTGAAACGGAGTTTATCGTCGAATTCTTCGGCATAGGTATAGTCGTTCATAAGCTCGCAAACTTTCTTGTTCCGGACACGAGTCAGATAGGTGTTCCGCTCCTTACCTTTCATATTATAGAAGCCGAACATCACATAGTCATAGTATCCCGCTCCGTATCGGAGACCGCACCAAGCCATGGAGCAGAAGGTGCGGAGCTTGGAATGACCGCTTTTTTCTTTTACGGTGTCCATCATGGCATTTAGCTTATCAAAACGCATTCCGCGGATCACTCGAGTCAAATATTTGATACTTGGCATAGTTTTCTCCTTGGTAGATTGAAATTAAAAGGCAACGGCGATGACTTCCCGAATGTTTCTGGTTCGCAGA
Source organism: Faecousia sp. (assembly GCA_045659585.1). Taxonomy (GTDB): domain Bacteria; phylum Bacillota; class Clostridia; order Oscillospirales; family Oscillospiraceae; genus JAZOXB01. Next base: position 13,136 of record JAZOXB010000093.1, read on the forward strand.
AGCTCCAAGCCTTCGGGAGCCTTAATATCTCTGGTACCGCTGCGAGGAATGATACATTGGGTGAAACCTAATCTGCGGATCTCGCTGAGACGCTGAGAAAGCTGGCTCACGGCGCGGATCTCACCGGTGAGACCTACCTCGCCTACAGCGGCGAGGGTATCGGATACGGGGGTATCCTTTGCGGCGGAGACAGCGGCGATCACAACGGCAAGATCTGCCGCAGGCTCGTCCAATCGAAGTCCGCCTACAACATTCAGATAGACATCCGAGTTAGAGAATCGGATCCCGCCCCGCTTTTCCATAACCGCAAGAAGCATTGCAGCGCGGTTATAATCATACCCGTTACTGCTCCGTCTGGGGAAATTCATAGTTGTGGGAGAGACCAGTGCCTGCACCTCTGCAAGGACAGGTCGCGTGCCCTCCATAACACAGGCAACACAAGAACCGGGAGTCCCCTGAGGTCTGCCGGAAAGTAGCATTTCCGACGGATTGGGAACTTCTCGCAATCCCTTGTCCAGCATTTCAAAAACGCCGATCTCATTTGTGGAACCGAAACGGTTCTTTGCGGCACGGAGAAGGCGGTAGGTTGTATGCTCTTCCCCTTCGAAATACAGGACACAGTCTACCATGTGTTCCAGAACCTTGGGGCCTGCAATAGCCCCTTCTTTGTTAATGTGGCCAACCACAAAAACTGTCACTCCACTCCCCTTACAATATTGCATGAGGCGGAGGGTACAATCCTTAACCTGTGCAACGGAGCCGGGAGAGGTACTACGATCTTCGGTATACAGGGTCTGGATAGAGTCTACGATCAAAATGTCCGGCTTGAGCTGTTCCGCACTGTGAAGGACAGCGTCTAAATTGGGCTCACACAGGAAGAAGAGATCATCGCCCTCAACTCCCAATCGTTGTGCACGGAGTTTCAGCTGACTTTCGCTCTCTTCTCCGGAGACATAAAGAACGGATTGATTTTTACAGATCTGGTCGCAAATCTGTAAGAGCATAGTAGATTTGCCGATACCCGGAGCACCGCTGACCAATACCAGGGAGCCACGAACGGCACCGCCGCCTAAAACACGATCCAACTCCCCCATACCGGTAGAAAAACGAAGGGCTTCATCGGTTTGGATCTCCTTCAGCCTCTTGGGACGGAGGACGGTTGCAACGGCACTGACGGAATGTCCCTTGGCGGTTGTGGGTGGGGTATATTCCTCCAGACAATTCCATTGTCCGCAGGAGGGGCATTTTCCGGACCATTTGGCGGTTTCGTTTCCGCACTGGCTACACAAAAATACAGTTTTAGATTTCATGAGGTTCCTCCGGTTCTCTGATGGCACAACAAGCAATGGCTGCGACTAATTTTTTCTGATAGGAAGCCTCCTGTAACAAAAGGGCTTCTTCCCGGTTTGACAAAAATCCGCACTCCACTAAGATACCGGGACAGTGGATATGCTTTAGTAAATATATATCTCTCGCCGCCTTACATTCCCGATGATTTCGGGGATCAACTTGGGTATTCAGAATATCCTGCAAGGCTGTTGCCCATTCTTGACTGCCGTCGGTGTTGCTGTAAAAGACCTGTGCACCGCGGTATTTTTCTTCCGGGTAGTAATTCTGATGGATGCTGATCAGACGGCTATTGGGCGTTTCTTCGGTGATACGGACGCGATTGCGGATATCCGAGACTTTTCGTCCCGCGACCGTAGTACCTTCGGTATGGATGCTGATGTCTTCTTGGCGGATCATTGTGGTTTGGGCACCTAAGAGAGCCATGAGATCCCGCAAACGCAAGGCGATCTCTAAGTTGAGCTCGCTTTCCTTTTGCCCCGCAAGGGAGGTTGTACCTCCATCTTCTCCCCCGTGCCCGGGATCGATTACAAAAACAGGTGCCGAGGAAGAGTCTTCCTGCCATACAGCAACGGTGGAGCCAATTTTGGAAAGGCCAAAGGCGGAGATCAGTACAGCGATGGATAGAAATAAGCATAAGAGAGCATATTTTTTGGGATCGAACATAACAACACCTCGGAAAAGCATATGAGATTGCGGTTCCGTTCATGCTCTCTACAGCTCTTATTGTATCATTTTTTTTGTACTTGTCAATGGAAGAATCAGTATACCACTCGAAAGATGGACCAACAATGAGTCTTTAGAGTGTAGCGTAATTCAAAGAGTCGTTCTTCCTCTCGAACCCTTCCTTTACACAAATATTGCAGGGCATCGATCCCTGCATATTGGATGGGGTTACAATACATGATCTGAGAAATGGGAACGACGTGCATTTCCTGATCTTCTCCTTCCATACGGAAGCGGATAGGCGTGATCCGTCCGTCTGCGCCACAGACGGATATCATTTCTACATTCAGTCCCATCACCTCACTTTCATTTTGTATTATATCAAACAATTGTTCATTTTGCAAGAGGGGATTTTGAAAAGGAAAAGAATTCCATGGCATTGCAATTTTAAGGGTTATCTGATATGATAATAAAAAAGTGAGGTGGATATTCATGAAAATTCGTTGCTTAGTATTGGATCATGATGATACAGTAGTAGAAAGCGGTAAAACAGTCAACTACCCTGCCTTTATGATCGGGTTAAAGGAACAACATCCCGAGTGGACTCTAACCTATGAGGAATTTTGTGAGCTGTGCTACAAGCATACCTATGCGGGAATGTGTCGTACAGCATTGGGGATGACTGAAGAAGAAATCGGCGAACAATATCTCTTCTGGAAGGAATATGTCCGTACTCATATCCCGGAGGCTTATAAAGGGATCGGAGAGATCCTGGAGCGATTCCGCAATGAGGGCGGATTGATCTGTGTGGCATCTCACTCCGGTGAGGACAATATCCGTAGAGCATATGAGCACCATTTTGGGTTCCAACCTCATTGTATATACGGATGGGAATTGGAAGAGCGTCTCCGTAAGCCTCATCCTTATAGCTTGTTGGATATTATGAAACGGTATGATCTGAAAGCGGAAGAGATCCTAATGGTAGATGATATGCGTAGTGGCAAGGATATGGCAGATGCTTGCGGTGTTCCCTTTGCCTGCGCGGGATGGTCCCACGAGTCAGATTTGATCCGCAGAGACATGAAGGATAATAGCAAGGTATACTTTGATAAGGTTTCTGATTTTGAAAAGTATCTGTTTGGGGACTTGACAGATATGGTATAATAAACATGTAGCTTATGGAAAAGGAGGCGAGGGTTGTGGATAAGGGCGTAAAAATTCTTGCAAAAAACCAGAAGGCTTTTCATGAATATTTTGTAGAAGAACGCTTTGAAGCCGGTATTGAACTGTTCGGTACCGAAGTAAAATCCATTCGTCTTGGCACCTTTAACCTAAAGGAAGCCTGGTGTCAGGTGAAAAATGGGGAACTGTGGATCAAACAGATGCATGTCAGTCCCTATGAGCAGGGCAATATCTTTAATAAGGATCCCCTGCGCCCCAGACGGCTTCTCCTTCACAAGCGTGAGATCATGAAGCTCCATTCTAAGGTAAAGTTAGAGGGTAATGCTATCATTCCCCTATCGGTCTACCTGAAGAACTCCCGCGTAAAGGTGGAGATCGCCCTGTGTAAGGGTAAAAAGCTCTATGACAAGCGTCAAGATGCTGCAAATAAAGATGCACGCCGTCAAATCGACCGTGCAATGAAAGACAAAAATAGATACTAAAATAAGAAAGGAATCGTTGATATGGCAAATCCCATTGCAACTTTCGAGCTGGAAAACGGCTCCGTCATTACTGCTGAGCTGTATCC
>JAZOXB010000094.1:0-14918 GCA_045659585.1 Faecousia sp.
TTTACGTTAAAGAGTTGTTTTCCCTCTATAACCACCTGATCCAGCCCATACTGACAATAGGAGGGGGATACAGACGGGTCAAATGCATACCGTGCACCATTTACGCTGAAAGCACTACCCACAAGAATAAAATTATGGCCATGCATACCTGTCAATACGTCTTTCGGTCCGACTATCACTGTCTTACCATTTTCTGTTGTGGTAGGTATCTCGTACTGCACATACTTGGAATACCTGTTTCCTGTGGCGATTTCGCCGATCCTTGTTTTCAGTTCCTCAGAGGTTAGTTGTTGCTCAGAGGTGAGAGCCGCTCCCACAGAGGGAATCGGACACAGCCCTACCAGAACACACAGTACCAGAAGGATAGAAAGGAGTCTGTTAATGCGTTTCATGTGATTACCTCACTTTCAAATCGAGATTGGCAAAAAAGCTACACAATCCCATAATAATTTAACATATTATACCATAGAAACAACCATAAAATCAAGAAGATATCCCTCTATATCCATAACAAATTGTTTACCATAATATCTGCTGAACAAGTCGCTGTTGCGACTTGTCCCCACAGTATTGCTGTGGGGATCTGCAATGTCTCCTGTATAGGAGCCCATGGAGAAGACGAACTTGACCGTATGAACTTGCTTTTCCATGACAACAAAAAACAGAAACCTCCTGTTTATGGTTATCTTTATAACCAACTTTCGTAAGATTTTCCCTTCCCCTTCACACCATTTATTGGATAATTATCTATTGTTTTGCGACTCCCTTTATGGTATAATAACACAATAAGCACAATATTTATGCAAGGAGGATCCTTTATGAAACGATTTCTTTCCATGTTTCTTCTGCTCTGCCTACTGATTGGTTTGGTACCCGTCACTGTGAGTCCCCGGGCTCCCGCCGCCCCTGCAGAAGAGACCCGCGCCGTAAGCGTTCCTTCTATCTCTGCACCCTTTACCACGCACCCCGTAGTATTTATTGTAGAAGATACCTATCAGATTGCCTTTGCAACCAATGGCAACGGCCTTGCATGGGTAGAAATCGGCGGAGTCAAATACAACGATTCTCGAAACGGTCTTATGAACTGGAAGAGCAAATACCATAAGATCACCGTTCCTCAGACTGCATTGGACACCGCAAAGTCCTATAAGATCTGTTTCCGTTCCCTTACATCCCGTCCCTCCAACTCCCCTGCTCCCGGATCTACTGTCAGCCGCACCTATCCCTTCGACCCCATCCCCACAAATCGTGCGCCGGTTTTCTACTGTAGCTCCGACCAGCACAACGACAAGAATCCCACACTCAACATCTCCAAGTATAAAGACTTCGATGTCTATGTGCTGGGCGGAGATTACTCCGGCAAGCTGACAGAGGATACCTATGTCAAGCTTCATCTGGATATGGCAGGAGCCGTGACCCAAGGTCGCAAGCCTACCATATACTCCCGTGGCAATCACGAGGTCCGTGGCGCCCAGTCTCACAACCTGTACCGTGTTTCCGGTTACAGTGAGAAAACCGGCCCCTATTATACCGTAAAAATGCCCGGAATCTTCGGCATCGTTCTGGATGCCGGCGAGGATAAAGTAGACAGCCACGCAGAATACGGCGGCACGGTGCAGTTTTCCACCTACCGCGAGGAGCAGACCCAATGGCTCCGTGAGGTGGTAGCCTCCCGTGAATGGGAACAGTATCCCGTCCGCATGGTTTTTGCCCATGTGCCCTTCAGCTTCTACGCAAAGGAAACCTTTGAGACCGTCTATAAGGAATGGTCAGAGTTGCTGGATCAAATGGGTGTCAGCATTCAGGTGGCAGGTCATACCCACTGGTACGGCGTTTACGGTCCCGACCACACCAAGCACCTTTCCGACCCCAACTACACGGTTGTGGTGGTTTCCGATCGGGAAAACACCAATGCAACCTACAGCAGCACCTTCCTAACCGTAAATCCCACAAACTATAAGATCGAAAATGTTACCGACACCCTGACTTTAAAGGCTACCAAGACCGTTCCCGTTTTCACCAATGCCTATGTGAACGAAAACGCAGGAAAGACCACGAAGCTGGCCTCTGCAGAAGATGCAGACATCACTCCCACCCCCGCTACAAGAGCCTCCGTTCCTTCCATTTCCTCTCCCTATACCCTGCACCCCACAGTTTTTGCTGTTGAAGATGGGTATCAGATCGTTTTCACCACCGATGCCACAGGCATGGCCTGGGTCGAGGTAGGGGGAAAGAAATATTATGATCAAACCACAGGCCTTATGGATTGGGAAACCAAATATCACAGCATCCGGGTACCCCGTGTCGCCCTGGACTCTGCTCGCAGCTACAAAACCTGTTTCCAGTCCATGAGCACCCGTGCAGCCTACTCCCCCACCCACGGCAGTACCGTAAGCCGCACCTATCCCTTTACCCCCATGGGAGATAAGAAGGAGCCTGTACTCCTGTGTCTGTCGGATTTCCGTAATCTGGCCACAGAAGCCAAGGCTGTAGCTGCCTATAAAACCTTCGATGCCCTTTATATCGGCGGTGACTACGCTTCTCAGGGCAACACCGAAGCCAATGTTAAGATTCTCTTGGACACCGCAAGTGCCCTTACCACCGGCACCAAGCCTGTGATCTTCACCCGAGGCAACCGCGAAGTCCGAGGCAATTATTCCTATTTACTGGACTCTATGACCCCCACCGGTGCCTCCGGCAAGAGCTACTATACCATCGAACAGCCCGACTTCTTTGCAATCGTATTGGATTCCGGTGAGGATAAGGTGGACAGCCATACCGAATACGGCGGCACCACGGATTATCAGAACTTCCGCAAGGAACAGACCCAATGGCTCAAAGAGGTTCTTGCAGAAGGCAAGTGGAAGGACTATCCCACCAGAGTGGCCTTCTGTCACATGCCCATAAACCGAATTACCACTGCAGGTCTCAAAGAAGATTTTGCAGAATGGACAAAGATCCTGAACCAAATGGGGATCAGCCTTGTATTCTCCGGCCACTACTACACCCACGCCCTCTATACTGCCAACGACAGCGCCAATCTGGGAAGTCCCAATTTCCCCACCTTAATTTCCTGTGACGTGGATAATGCATCGTATACCTACAGTGGTTCCTTCGTCACTTTGGGAACGAATACCCTTAAAATCGAAAGCGTTTCCGCTGCTAAGAAGCTGCTGAAAACCACTACCACACCCAATGTAACTGCTCCCAACTATAAGAGCCAATCCGATTCCTACCTGATGTTTGACTTTAACAACGATTCCATTGCCAAGGAGCGGTACCACAGTTCCGTATACGGCGGCATCAACTTTGACCTGAAGGCCAATTGGGATCATGAAGCCAATACCACTGCCAGTGCCATCAGTCGTGGTGTCCTCAGCTTCTCCCCCATTGACGAAACCATTACCTCCGTTGGCCTTTACAGCCGTCCCCTGAGCAACGCCAAGGGGCAGTGGGCCTACCGTCCCCTCCACTATTTCACCAAATCCACCGACTACTGACAGGTACGCTTTAAGATCGACAATGCCGTAGCCACTACCACCGACGGCACTGCTAAGTTCCGCCTGGATGTAGACTGCCCCAATAATCTCGACGATGCCGCAGATGTAAGCAAAACCTACACCCGGTTTGAGAAGAGCTTTAAGGTTGCCGATGTGGTAGGTAAGGGCTATGTCACCCTAACATTCCCCCTGAATACTACGGAGTACAACAAGTTTACCTTTATGAATCTGGTTCATCCCCAGTTCGTCAATCTGAAGTCTGCCAGCGGTGCTACTGCGGTCTTCTCCATTGACTACATCTACATTGGGCCCCAAGAATTCTTCCCCAGACAGGATGACACGCTGTTCTTCGATTTTACCAACACCGCCGCAGATCGGGACCGTTATAACAGCATCACCTATAACCATTTGAACTTTGACGATCCCTCCAACTGGACAGTATACAATGGCTCTCCCATGTCCACCATTGCCGACGGCGCTCTGAAGTTAGCTGTACCCACCGGAAACACTGATACCAGCCACTCTACCCGGAGTCGCATAGATAATGTCAGCGCCCTACACTTTGTTCCCGGCAAGAATGACATTCTACAGGTTCGGATCCAGATCAAGAATGCCGTAGCCACCACAGACAATGGAGTAGCTACCTTCCGCATGGATTTGGACCGACCCAATGCCATTGTCAATTCCGCAGGCACCAGCCGCACCTGGACCAATATCCCCATCAACTTCACCCTTGCAGACTATGTGGATAAGGGCTGGTTCATTCTGGAGACCAAGCTGACAGATGCAGAATATCTCGCATCCGATTGGATCAATCTGGTCCATCCTCAGTTCATGAATATGAAGAATGCCTCCGGCAAGACTGCGGAATTCCTCATCGACTACATCTACATCGGACCTGCCGAAAAGAATCCTACAGTATCCAAGGAAACTGTTGTGGGTTATGATCCGACCAATGACGAAAATGCCCTCTACTTCGGCTTCGGCAATACCCGGGAGGATCAGCAACGGTACAGCACAAATCCCGTTTACGGTGGCGCAAATTATGATGTGGCAGGTGCTCTGAGAACTCAAAACTTCTATAACGGCAGCGGTGCTGTTGATTTCCCCGTCAGCGGGATCCAGAGCATTGACAACGAACTCGGAACAGTTACAACGAAGCTCAACGGTCCCTATCCCACCGAGAGCAGTTATGCCGGCAATGTCAGCCGCCGTTTCGTCTTCGGCGAAACCAACGACACAGCAGAGTCTGTAGGGTCTCTGCAATATCATCCTGCAAATGCAGAGGTCTTCCAGGTGCGCTTTGCCTTGGAGAATCTAAAGCTCAGATCGGATATCGATACCGTTGACCCTCAGGCAAGAGCACGAAGCATTGCTCTTCGCTATTACAAAAACAACGACACCTCTGCTACCCTTAACACCAACACTTACGGAGACGCTACTGTCAATGGCAAATACATGACCGTCACCCTGCCTTTAGATGACGCTTTTACCTCTGCAGAAGTCATCACGAAGCTTTTGGTGGAGTTCCACGGCTTTGTTAAGGCAGACGACAGCAAGGATGCCTATGTAACTCTGGATTATGTCTATGTAGGGCCGGAAGCAACCATGCCCACAAGAGAAGACAGCTATCTGCTCTTCGACTTCTCCAATTCAGCCGCAGCCCAATATCGTTATGCAAGCAACAATTACAGTGGCATAAACTTTGACCGCATTGAAAATTGGTGGGATAATGGTGATGTAGCCTCCAAGAGCATCAGCGGTGGATCCCTGCACTTTACCTCCAAGTCCTTGCCCAGTAAGAGCTGGCATTACCTTGGAACAGGTAACGGTAACGAAGACAGTGCGAACCGCTCCTATCCCCTCCACCATATTCCTTCCGAAGACGATTACTGCGAAGTCAGATTCAAACTGGACGGAGCCAGACCTCTGACAGAAAACGGAAATCTCAGCTTCCGTCTTGAATGCTTCCATGTAGCAGGTTCTCCCGACGATGTCATAACCGTCACCCATTACTTTAATGCAGACAAAGTCGGAAACGGTTATTTTACCATTTATTTCCCCTTGGGAACCAATGCAAGCTACATGGCAATCCCTGAGATCGTCCGCTTCAACGCGCTGATCAATTCTGTAGCTTACGGAGATGTGATCACTGCTGAAATCGACTATATTTACATCGGTTCCCCGGAAACAATGCCTACCCCCCATCAGTATCAGGAAAGCGTAACGGAACCCACCTGCACAGAAGCCGGAAGCAAGACCTATACCTGCACGGATTGTGGTTTTTCCTACACAGAAATCATCCCCGTACTTGGTCACAGCTACGAATATACCGACAACGGTGCAAACCACACTAAGACTTGCGGCTGCGGCTATAGCGTAGAAGAAGCCCATAGCTACACCGAAGGTAAGTGTATCTGCGGACAAGCAGAAATCAAGGAACCCATAGAAGAAACGACTTGGAAGATGGGTCATACCCTGAACCTTGCAAGTGATATTTCTGTAAGCCTTGCCATTGGAAAGTCCTCCTTGGCCGGTTTCGATATGGATACGGTCTATGTCCTTGCGGAACTGGATACTTACGAAGGCAACACCAAAACAGGCGTAAAGACCATCAAGATCATGCCTGAAGTAAAGGGCAGCTACTATTATTTCACCTTGAACGGTCTCAGCGCTGTAAAGATGAGCGACAGGATCCGTTCTGTCCTCTACGGCACCAAGGATGGTCAGATTTATTACTCTCCTGTTGACGACTACAGCATTGCGGATTATGCATACTCTCAGATGAAAAAGGCAACTGCATCGGTATCCTTGAAGACCCTTTGTGCTGATCTTCTCCGTTATGGTGCGAAGGCGCAGATCTTTAAGAACTACCGTACAGACAACCTTGCAGATGCTGATATGACCGAGGAACAAAAGTCTTTCCTCAGCGATCCGGACTCCGTGGTGTTTGGCAACACCAACACCGTGCTGAACGATGTGGAAAATGCTCCCATGAAGTGGGAAGGCAAGGCTCTGGATCTGGCTTCCAAGGTTACGATCAAGTTCATCTTCTCTATGGGTACTTACACCGGAGACATCGCAGATCTGACCCTCAAGGTCAGCTACGAGGATGTTAACGGACAAGCAAAGGCCCTGACCCTATCCAACGGAGAACTGTACAATTCCAAGTACAACTTCTATGCCTTCACCTTGGACACCCTCTTAGCTGCAGAACTCCGTTCTGTTCTGTCCGTACAGATCTTTGAAGGCGAAACTCCCGTTTCCTGCACATTACAGTACACTGCCGACACCTACGGCAACAACAAGACCGGAGCTTTGGGCGATCTGTGTAAAGCTCTCTTTGCCTACTCCGACAGTGCAAAGGTTTACTTTGGCACAATTGCTTGATGACGGATATGTTGTCCCCACTGTTTTGAGGGGAGATACAAAAAGAACAATTTAATATTATTAACAATTTAGCAAAAGGGTCTGTCCCACTTTTTACGGTGGAACAGACCCTTTTGTGTTATTTGTTTAAGATATGAAATAGGACTTTGCGCTATCTGAATAGGCGAAAAGTGCCTTGCACAGTTCTAAGAGGTCACCTTTCTTATTATTGCCGTAGGTGTCTGCACTGTATTGGAGAGTACAGGATACAGGGGTATCGCCCTTATATACCCGTGCAGAAACCACTGTGCGAAGTTCCGCCGCCAAAAGGCCGTCGAAGGAGAAGGCATAATAGCCCCGATCTTCATCGTACAATTCCGCATCGGTCAGTAGCTTCTCCGTAGTTTTGCCATCGATTCCTGTGAAAGATACCCGTAGGCTCAGCTCTTCCACCGACTCCTTGTAATCCGAGAGATCCAAAATGAATTTCAAGGTAACCTTAGAAGCAAGGTCTAAGGACTTGCCTGCCCAAGGGACAGTTACATGATCCAAATCGCTGAGAACCCTGTTGGTATCACCGAAGGTCACTGCCTCAAGATCAGACAGATATGCCCTGTGAATCTCTGTCATAGCACCGTCTGCAAGGCTGTCTGTACGATACCCCTTGAAGATCTGTGCCTTCGCACCATAGCGGAGGAGATCTGCACATAAGGTTTTCAGTTCAGGAGCAGAAGCGTTTTTGTTCATCTGGGAATAGGCATAGTCACCAATGCTGTAATCATCTGTTGCAGAATAGTAAGGTTGACCGTCCTTGACTCCGTACAGAACAGAACGGATCCGATCATTCATATTGACTGCAGTAAGACCTTCCAGAGTAAAGTAATAGTAATTTCCTCGTTCCACAGGCAGGATCTTGATGGTCTTGGTCCCGGTCTTGGCGATTCCCTCGTAAACCTCCAGCTCGGACAGGACATAAACCGTATCCATATCAAATCCAGCCAGCAGGGACTTGGATACTGCCAAGTTGACAGAAATATCACTTGCCAGATTCAGGGTATGGCTCAGCTTCCAATTGCTTTCTAAAACAGGATCTTTGCCTTCAAACTGTCCGCAAAGACACAAGCCATCTGCAAAGCTATGGCTTTCTGTCCGTTTTGCGGTACAGCGGCTACACTGCACCATGTGATTTTCGCCCAGATCCGTATAAACAGAATAGTCATGACCCAGTCTGGGAAGGATCTGCTGCTGTGTCAGGGTAATACCGCATACGGAGCAGAAAGAGCCATCGGACAAGCCGGAACTGATACAGGTGGGATCCTTACCGGCAATGATTTCGCCACAATGCCCTGTAGCCGGAATTTCCGTGGGAGCAACCAAAATTTCCTCGCAGATCTCACAATAGGAGCCTGCGCTCATGCCCGAATCCGTGCAGGTAGCAGGTGTTCCGGGGATCTCTACGGGAGTGTGCTGCGCAGTGGGGATATCTTCCCCATAGCTGTAGCCACAGTTACAGTGGTATTCCTTCTGTCCTAAGCTACTGCAGGAGGGTTCCACGGAAACGGTTTCTCGGAAGGTATGCTCCTGTGCCTCAAAGGCAGCAAAGACCGTCATATCTCCAAGGATATTTTCCAAATCGGCCGTCTGTCCCTGTGCATCTACCCAGCCTGCAAAGCTATAGTGATTTTCATGATCGGGAGCCTTCGTAGGCGTCGTCCCTGCATATTGAGCCGTTCCTCCTGTGGGAACCAATTGCTCATAAAGGGGATTTCCGTCCTCATCTGCAAAGATCACACTGTGTGAAAGGGGCAATTCCTCCCCACCGGGGCCAACATAAATATAGTCAATGGTCACTGTACCGGAGCCCTTGCTCTCTGCCTTAATGTGATAGAAGCGGAAGCCCAATGTGGTAATACAGTCTGCACCGGCAAAGTCTGAATTGACGGGGATGGTTACCGTCTGATAGACTCCGTTTTGGAAGGTATAGTCTGCAACCATGGAGTAGCTTCCCCGAGCGGAGACCCCTGCTACACTGCGGTCGTAGCACACTACCACTTGAGGTGTGGTTCCCTTAGCCATAACACAGCCGTCTAACTTAAAGCGAATCTGAACATAGTCCCCCGGCTGAGGCTCAAAGCCCAAAGCATGATAGGTACGATTGGTTCGTGAGACCAGCACATCCGGCACACCGGTGGTAAAAATCCATGGGCCGTATATGCCGTTTTTATTCCCGTAGGCCAGATCCTCTGCCACGGAAACAGTAAGGGTACCCGTCTCATGATCGATGCGACAGTCATTGGCAAGCTTTTCCGTTGTGCTGGTTTCGTCTGTTGCCCAATAGAGCATATGATCTGTGTCAAAGTTCCGATCGTTGTACTGTTCCCCGGCACTGTACCGTTCCCGATCCTCTGTAGTGTCATCAAAATCGAAGAACAGAGATCGTTTTTCCTCCTGAGGAGCATTGTCCTTGGGGCCGATATAGAGGTAGTCAATGGTCACACAGCCCTTTTGACTCAGGTCCGTAGGAACCACATAGAAGAAGGCGGGGCGTAAGCCCGTAATGGTCTTTGCACTGCGGAAGGCATCGGAAAGCTCAGCTGTCAGAGTAATGTAGTTTCCGTCAGATACAAAATTCGTACCCAGAGAATGCTGTGCTTCCGAGGCACTGACATCTCCGCTTCCGTCATTCTTATGGTACCAGAGACTGAAGCTTGCCTCCTGTCCCTCGGCAGATTTCAGATTTTCCATCTTAAAGCGGATCTGTACAATTTCCGCATCCTTGGGATTGTATTTTAGATGTCCGTAGCCGTTTATGTAAGAACGGATAGAAAGGGTTTTGCTAACCGTATCTGCACTCTTGGTATAAAGCTTTGCTGTGCCGGAAAGGGTGTCTACGAATCCCTGTGTCATATCATTGGTATCTGTTGCGTAATTGTATTCAATGAACTGCCAGCGAGAACTTCCGTCTAAATTGTTTCCACCGTACTGGGAGTCATACTGGTATTTCTTGCGAGAAGCGGCATCGTCGTTAAAATCAATAAACAGGGATTTCATGGCAGGGTCGCTGCTGCGATCCAGAATATGAACCGTAAAGGTACCCAGCTCCAGATCCTTTCCGCTTTGATTTCTGTATTTGATCACCACAGGATAATCTCCCGGGGTGCTGCCGGAAAAACCAGCGGTAAACTCGAGACGGTAGGTGCCTGCATCGGGGCCCGTGGTTCTCTGTCTGTCATAGAAGACCTCACCCTTACCGGGGAAGGTTTGGAAGCTGTAATTGACCCGTACATCTGCCGTCAGCAGGGACAAAACCTGAGATTTACTGATTCCTGCGTTGGCGTAGTAGTCCTTGTGCCCTGTCCAGGACAGGAGCATAGTATCTGGGGTGGAGTTGTAAGCGTAGAGGCGGAGGGCAAAGTAATCCCGTTTATCATTGATCTGGGATTTAGACAGCTTGGCTGTGCCCCAGCCTGTGTTATTGGCACTGCCCGTGGTGACGGTGCCGGGATCTCTGTATAAGGGATAGTAGATACTGTCTGCACGACGGTACAGCAGAACCCTTCCGTCAGAGAGGGCATCCATCCAAACCCATTGGGACTTGCTTTCCAACTGGTCGGTAAAGGGGCACCAGGAAGAATAGATCGATCCTGCGGATTTGAAGGTATCCCCGTTTCCTAAGGTAATGCCTGTATTCTTAGTAGGGGTTCCCCAGTAGTCCCCACTGCCCTTATTGATAGGCAGACCACCGGAGTATGTGGTAGCCCCTGAAACAATGGCGTTGGCATTGGTACCCTTACTGCTATAACTCATGTTCCAGTTTACCAGCCGTCGCTGGGAGGCGGCAAAATAGTAGCTGTCTCCGCTACGGAAGGTAGGCATTGCATTAGATATTCCTCCGCTCACAGCATCGAAGCCCAAGGCATAGCCCAGCTTGTCGTCTACGATGGCATAGGCTTTCGTGCTTGTTGTCAGGGCATTGGTGGCAGTGTATCGGTAGTAGGCTTCGGGATCCGCCACAGGATCGCCCACATGGGGGTTGGCTTCGTCCAATTCCCAAGTCTTGTTGCCCCAATCCATCCAGTCAACAGCCTCGTTAAAGGGCTCCCGGAGGAAGATTCCCTCCGTAGCACAGTAGCCTACGGTCTCGGTATTTCCATAGTAAATAGTCCCTGCATAGGGCATCCATGCTTTGTTTACATTGTAAAGGGTTTGACGGTTACGAGCGGCACTTTCTGCCTGATGGAGGAAAGAAATGGTAGGCGCAACGGTCTTAACCAGGGTCACATGGTTGTCATAGGCGTGGTGAGGAAGCTGAAGGATATCCACATGGAGATCCTTGGCAGGATACATTCCCATCATAATAGCATCGGAATCATAAATATCCCCCGTGATCATCATGGTCTTTCCGTCAAAGGTAACCCGGAGAACAGAGGAACAGTTGTTTTCTTCGTCAGACTTTTTCATACTGTTCACGTTGTCTAAAACCAAGGCGTTACTGCTGTTAGGGGTGTACAGATCCTCAACGGTGTACAAAACGTCGATCTGCACATCACAGATTTTGAAGGATTCTCCCGTATGCTGCTTATAATACTTTGCATTGGGGAAAAGCTCCCCGATGATCTGCATATTATCTCCGCTATATCCCACTACATCGAAATTGTACATGACATTTTGCAGTTCAAATTCGGTGTTGTACTTGTACATGAGACGGGAGAAGCCGGACACATGATCATCGTGATAGTGGGTAACGAACCAGGTGTTAATGTACATTTTCTGACCTTCGGGGATGCCGGTGATCCTCCGCAGGAAGGTGTAGATCCGTTCACAATCCCGGTCGGACATTTGGATATAGGCGCCACCGTCTACCACAAAGAGGCTGTTATCTGCCATCTTAATGACCATAAGGGCACCTGCATTATCCCGATTATATATACTGTAGTTGCTATCGTAGTAAAAACCGTCCAGAGAAGCGGAAATGGGGATCATATAAACCTCTGTGCGACCGTTTCCGCTGCCCATGCCCGGACTGATGTAATCATATAGCCGCAGGGTATCCCGATTGGTGTCCACAATAATTCGAACTTCTTTATAGGCCGCAACATAATACGTATAGAGAACATAAGTGCCATCGGGAGAAAGGAATTTGTAATAACGATTATATCCCGATTGGGCAGCTACTGTATTTTCAAAGATCATGGTGTATCCCTGATTTTTCAGGGTCGTTCCGTAGGTTTGGAACTGGGCCTCTGTGGTACTCTTCACGATCCGCATTTTGGATTGGGTTCCCGTGTCTCCCCTACTGAGGTTCTGACCGCAATCGTAGGTCATCCAGCCGGAGGATGTGCCGCCGGAGTAGGCAGGAACAGAAACGCTTCCCACGGAAACCGCTTTCGTTTCCGGGATCGCAGACATTGCTTCGGACTCCGCCTTCTCCTTTGGCGCTCCGAGAGCCGAACTCGGAAGGACAGACAACAGCATAACCATTGTCATAATCACGGCTAAAAATCTGCTAAATCTATTTTTTCTCATAGTGATCCCTCTCCTTTTGCAATAAAATGTATCTAATATGGATTATACTACAGCGACAATTGATTTTGCAATATTTACATAAAAAAATCTTTATATTTGGGAATCTGTTGACATTTTTTAGGTATCACGATAAAATAGAAGCAAGAAAATAAAAAGGATGTGTTTCCATGAAGCAACGAAGTTTATCCCTGTTATTAGCCATTGCTTGTCTCCTTTCCCTGTTCTCCTTCGGCGGAATCTCTCCCGTAGAAGCACAGGCTGCAGAGGGCATTCCCGACATTATGCTCTACGAGGACTACAGTAGTGCAAAGGCATTCCAAATTTCCACTCCCAACGGTCTGAAGAAGTTCTCTGAACTGGGACAGAGTCGGAATTTCAGTGGCATTACCTTCTATCTGGTAGCCGATATTGATATGTCCGGCACCGCCTACACCCCCGTCCCTGCCTTCTCCGGCACCTTTGACGGAGGCTATCATGTCATCGAGCGTCTGAGTATTACCACCACCAACAAGAATTGCGGCCTTTTTGATACCGTGAACGCAAGCGGCATTGTACGGCGTTTGGGTATGGAGGGCTGTGTTCTTACAGCTACCGGCAGCAGTGATTCTCACCGTATAGGCAGTTTTGCCGGTGTTGCAAAGGGTCTTATTGACGAGTGTTGGAGTTCTTCTGTTCTAACCATAACCGCCTCCGGTACAGTTACGGATCTGTCCGCAGGCGGCATTGCAGGTGCTCTGCTCAACGGCGGTATTGTACGCAACAGCTTCTTTGCCGGTCGAGTAACAGGCGTTGACCATGCCTCCGGTATTGCCGACTGGTGCCAAGGCCAGTATGAGGGCTATGTAGGCCAGATCATCAACTGCTTTAACATCGGTACCCTCAGCGCTACCGACTGCTACGGCTTGGGTCGCTACAGTGGCAAGATCTTAGAGGCCAACAAAGCCAATGCTGTGAAAAATTCCTACTATTTCGATAACTATCTCGATCTGAGCTGGACGACCCAGGATCAAAAGGTCAGCAAGGCTTGGCTGGGTAGCGGTTATCTGGCCTATCTGATGAATCAGAACGCAGGAAGTCCCATCTGGTCTAAGGGCGCCATGTTCCCGGAACTGCGGGGCAAGGGCGGCGTATATTCTCTGGCTGTTACCTACAAAAATAAGAGCTACAGCAGCACTGCAACCCTCTATTATAATGCAGGGGACACCTACACTGTACGGGTTCCCGAAAATGTTTCCGTCAGCCTCAGCGCCTCTGCAGGCAGTGTTAACGGCAGAACCTTCACCATGCCTGCCCAAAACACTTCCCTGACGGTTACGGTAGATCTGCCTAACATTGCCCAGTACACCACATATCCCAACGAAAGTGTCTATGTCATCACCAATACTGCAGGCTTTACGGCTATGGCAACTGCTGTAAACGGCGGCAAGACCCTGTCCGGCAAGAGCATTTATATGCTGGGAGACATTGACATGAACAATGCGACCCATACCCCCATCGGTCAGTTCGTATCGGATTCCAGCTGGACAAAGTCCTTCTCCGGCACTTTCTACGGCAACAATTTTAAGGTCTTCAATCTGAAGGTCAACAACACCTCTCTCAACGGTGGCGGTCTCTTCGGAAGCTGCTATAAGGCAACCTTTGACGGCCTGCATATTTTTAACGGATCTGTTACCACAGCCAACCGTGCCGGTGGTATTACAGGCTATGCTGACGGAGGATGCATCTTCCGCTACTGCTCCAATGGTGCAGACATTAAGACCACCACAGGTTCCGACGGTGCAGGCGGTCTGGCAGGTGTAGCAAGAAACACTGCCCGCTTTGAATACTGTGCCAACTACGGCACTGTCACCGCTACGGTAAAGGCCGCGGCAGGTATTGCCGGTTGGGGTCAGACCAATATCAAACTAACAGGCTGTATTAACACCGGTATCATTACCGCAGGGGAAGACGCAGCGGCTCTGGCCCGTGTGGGAACGGGTTACACCGGAACATGGTCGGAAACCTACTATCTGAAATCCGCTTGCGCCACTTCCGTAGCCGGTAGCAGTAAGGACGAAACCAATTTCTCCACCGGTATCATCGGTGGCAGTATCAATACGGTTTCCCGTTCCAAGGCAAATAACAATGCCTTTACCAACACCCCCCGTTTCCCTGCTATTTGCACCGAAAACCAAGCCCCTGCTACCTGCACCCGACTCTATGCCCATGACGACGGCATTTCCATCGGCTATCTCACCGTGTATGGCAATGTGGGTGACGAGGTTGCTATGACCAATTCTCAGGATTACTACGGCAATCCTGCTCATACTCTCACAGCTGCCCTTACTAGCTACGACTATCCCGAAGCTATTATTTACACCATTACATATAATCTGGGTGGCGGTACCTTTACCCAAGAAGCCCCCAAGGAATACACCTATGTCACCGGTGCGGCCCTGCCTCTGGGAATCCAAAAGGATGGCTACTGCTTTGCAGGCTGGTATGAAAACTCCGGTTTCACCGGACAGGTGAGTGCTACCGTAG
>JAZOXB010000095.1:0-4814 GCA_045659585.1 Faecousia sp.
GTCGTATGCCTTCTTTTCCAGCAGGTCAACAACAACGTCGCCTACGGGGAATACGAAGGGGATTGCGGAAGCACCGAAGGTGCTGTGGATTGCGTCATAGGTGTTGTAGAAGTTAGCGTTCTCTTCGTCCAGCTTGGAGACGTAGAACATAGTGGGCAGCTCAGCGTCGGACAGAGCCTTCCAGCCCTTTTCGGTACCGACAACGATGCCGGACTTAGCGGTGGGGCAGATGATGCCGGTGTCGGCAACACGGAGGGACTGAGCGACCTCAGCGGCGAAGTCGAAGTAACCGGGGTTATCCAGAACGTTCAGCTTGCAGCCAGAGTATTCTACGGGGATCACAGAGGTCTTAATGGAATACTGTCTCTTCTTTTCTTCTTCGTCGAAGTCGGAAACAGTGGTGCCGTCGGCGCGCTTGCCGAGACGGGTGATAGCCTTGGTGAGGAAGAGCATGCTTTCGCACAGAGCGGACTTACCGTCGCCACCATGGCCGAGCAGGGCGATGTTGCGGATATCATTCGCAGTATACATAGTTGAAAACTCCTTTCTATGCAGTCGAAAAGACTGCGCGGCATACCAGTGTTGCCACAATTGGTTCCATTATACACGATAAAAGGAAAGAATGCAATTGCAAATCTTCATTTTCTCGTAAATAATTCGAAAAATTTTTAAAATTTTTAAAAAATGACTTAAAAATGCAGTAGGATCAGGCCGACAAAGGCTGTGATCATGCCCCACAGCAGCTGGAAAGCCACAATGTGCATGGGAGAAGCCAGGATCGGAGCACTCCATGCCAGCATGAGAATGGTCAGTAGCAGACCCAAGGCACCTGCACATAGGGTCATGGCTGTAGTGACCAGGGAGCAGTTTTTCAGGGTGCGACCTGCGGCCACGGTCACCGCTAAGGCACCGAAGGTGTCCTCGGCAATGAGGGCTCCCTGGCTCATAGCCTGCTCCGGATTGGTTGCGGAGAGGCGGAGCCGTTCCGTATAGTCCGGGAAAGCCATGGTGTCCGTAGGCAGGGTATATTTGGCGGCAATGAGCTCCGGTGTAATGAGGAAGTCTCTGGTTGCCAGAATGACGGAGAAATTCCGATTTGCCAGAACATCCCGCAAACCGTCGTGGGTAGAGTTGTTGGCCTTATATCGCAGGGCAAAGATCCCTGCCAGCTCCCCGTTAACGGAAACATAGACTGCCTGACGGACTCTGGTGCCTGCGGGCATATGAACACCCATGGAGCGGATAAAGCCCAGATTTCCCACCAGGACGATATCCTCACCGATCTCAACGCCGATCCCGCCGTCGTCATAGAAACGGTAGTCTCTGACAACGCTGTGCTTTCCGTATTGCTCACGGAGAAGCTCCTCGAAGAGAAAACGCAGGGGGCTTTCAGCTTTTTCCAGAGCGGCAAGGGCGTAGGATATGACCAGAGAGCCTGCATAACCGTTGTAGAGTTTCATGCCGTTGGAGGTGATGCCCTTTCGGGGGAAGAGGTCACCGTCTCGCAGAATGATGGTGTGCTTACCGCCGAAAATCTGTGCGCCGTGCCAACTGCACAGAGCACCGCCGTAACGGCTCAGCTTTTTCGCCAGAGAGCGGAAGGGCCTAAAGTAGCACAGCATACCTGCATAGGGCATGGAGCCAAGGAGCAAGAGGAGCCACACCTGCATATAGGGCAGTTCGGCATCCTTGCTGAGGAAAATGGACAGCAGGGGAAGAATAACCAGCAGAATGGCGGCATACACACAGAGGAGATCCTGGGGTAAACTGCTGATCCGCAGTCGTTTCATAAAATCCGGAACATTGCCCGGATCCCTGCGGAGGGAAGCGGCACTTTCCGGTAAACGGGGGGCATTACAAACGCCCATAGGGGACTTGAATTTGACCACGGTTCGTGCGGTAAAGAAGAAGGCTGCTTGTTCATTGACCATGGCTTGCAAGAGGAAAAACAGCTGTGCGGTGACTAAGGGCGCATAGAGCGTGTCCGGATGGGAAAAGGTATAGATCATACATAGGACCCCGCTGAGGGAGCCAACGGTATACAGGCTGACCCGCAGAGTGAAGAGATCCTTAAGTCCTTGCCACAGGATCGGGTAGGACAGAACCATACCTACGGTGAGAAGCACCAGAGCCAAAGCAGGGGTATGGGCATTCAGAAATTCCGAAAAATCCCAGCCCTTGGTGGTGTAGAGCAGAAGGAACATCTCACATAGAGCAGTAACTGCCAGAAAGACTCTCTGGATCAGGAGTCGTCCCAGTGCCTTGTGGGTGCTGTGGAGGAGAGCCTCGGGGTCGTGGAAGGGGGGAGGCGGTGCATCGGGATCCGATGCTTCCTCTTTGCTTTCCACGGGTTCGGGCTCCTCGGCTCGGACGGGCTCCAGAATATGAATGGGAGGCCGTGGGGTGTGAAGAGGCTTGGATACCACATCCTTGGAGGATCGGTAGATCTTAATAGGCTCCTCGTCCTCTTCCTGCTCTTGTTCTTGTTTTATGGGAGGTGGCGTAGGAGACTCCGGTATAGGAGTAAAAACCTGGGTATCCGAAAGGGATTGACCCGTTGGAGGGGGAACGGCTGGAGGCTGGGGCTGTGGTAATGGGGTAGCTTCCTGCTCCTCGGAGCGGAATTCCTTTAAAATATCCTCCAGTGCATAATCTCCGACAGAGGCCGGAGCAATATGCAGTTGATCCGGCTGTTGATCCATAGGCTTACCCTCTTTGCCGTACTGCTTCGTACAGCAGGATAGCGGCGGCGGCAGAAGCATTTAGGGAGGAGATCTTGCCCTTCATGGGGATGCTGACCTTAAAATCACAGCTTTCCGCAACGATACGGCTCATGCCCACGCCCTCGTTGCCGATGACGATGGCGGTGGGGCCGGTGAGATCGGTCTTGTACAGGGGGCTTGCACCTTCGGCGGCAGTGCCGTAGATCCAGACGCCTCGTTCCTTCAGCTCCCGGATGGCGGCAGACAGGTTGGAGACTCTGGCAACGGGCATGTATTCAATGGCTCCTGCGGAAGCCTTGCCTACCACTGCGGTGAGACCGACACTGCGACGCTTGGGAATGATGACGCCGTGGGCACCGGCACATTCCGCACTGCGGAGAATGGCTCCCAGATTGTGGGGATCGGACAGTTCGTCGCAAATGACCAGAAGGGGGGCTTCGCCCTTTTCTTCTGCATTGGCTAAAATTTCCTCAATGGTGGAATACTCATGGGCGGCTACAGAAGCAATGATGCCCTGATGAGCACCTGTGGGGCTCATTTCGTTGAGCTTACGACGATCGATGCGAACCACAACGGCACCGGCATCTTTGGCCTGTGCGGCCAATCTGCCCAGAGATTTGTCTACATCGCCGTCAGCCAGAAAGACCTTGTTGATGGCACGACCGCTTTTCAGAGCCTCGGTTATGGCGTTACGGCCTTCGATCAGGCCTTCGGAGGCGGCTTCGTCCCGCTGATAGTTGGTTTCTTTTCTCATAGTATAACACTCCTGTTTGTGATTCATATTATTATATCAAAAAAAACAGAAATACACAAGTAGAAACATGAATTCATAGAAAATTTACCCATACCGCATTGCATGATGAGTAAAAATGTGGTATGATATCCAACGATATTTATGTTTCGATACAAAGGAGTGTGAAGATATGTCGGATTTGCATCAAAACAACAACCGTAACGATGGAGATCGGCAGAACCGGAATCGGCAGAGATTTACCTATGTACTGATCCTTGCGGTTATGGTCGGACTCTTCTTCCTCAGCGGCCCTATGGTCGAGGGACTTATGGGCTTTAGGCAGAAGGAGGTTCCTTACAATGAATTTTTGGAAGCCATAAACGATCAGCAGATCGACAAGGTCGAGCTGGCCTATGAGCGGATCTCTTATACACGGAAGGATGATACCAAGGAGATCCCCACCATTTATTACACCACCCCTCTGCCCTATGTGGAAATGACCAATATGATCCCCGCACTGTGGAACGGGGGTGCGGAGCTGACAGGTAAGCTGACTCAGGAAAATACCTTCCTGTATATCGTGTCCAGCCTGATCCTCCCTGTGGGATTCCTGGTGTTCATGTTCTTTATGATGCGACGGATCGCCAAGAACGGCGGTATGGGCGGTCTTGGTGCTGTAGGTAAGAGCAAGGCTAAGGTCTATATGGAAAAGGAGACCGGTGTGACCTTTAAGGATGTGGCAGGTCAGGATGAGGCCAAGGAATCTCTGGTAGAGATCATTGACTTCCTCCACAATCCTCAGAAGTATACGGACATCGGTGCCAAGCTCCCCAAGGGTGCTCTGCTGGTTGGCTCTCCCGGTACCGGCAAGACTCTCCTTGCCAAGGCTGTGGCAGGTGAGGCTCATGTGCCGTTCTTCTCCATTTCCGGCTCCGATTTTGTGGAAATGTTCGTAGGTGTAGGTGCCAGCCGTGTTCGTGATCTGTTTAAAGAAGCTTCTAAGGTGGCTCCCGCCATTATCTTCATTGACGAGATCGATGCCATCGGACGGAGCCGTGACAGCCGTTTCGGCGGCAACGACGAACGGGAACAGACTCTGAACCAGCTTCTGGCAGAGATCGACGGCTTTGATTCTTCTAAGGGCGTCGTGATCCTGGCGGCTACCAACCGTCCCGAGATCCTGGATAAGGCGCTCCTCCGTGCCGGTCGTTTCGACCGTCGGATCATTGTGGATCGTCCCAATCTGGAGGGACGCTATCAAACTCTGGTGGTGCACACCCGTAATATCCATCTGGCAGAGGATGTGGATCTGAAGAAGATCGCACAGGCCACTGCCGGTGCGGTAGGTGCGGATCTTG
>JAZOXB010000096.1:0-2124 GCA_045659585.1 Faecousia sp.
GTGAACGAGATATTTTTGTCGTTCACCGCCGCTTTGAAAAATATTCTTTTGAAATTGATATGTTTTTGGAATTTTGATGCCTCCTTTATAGGTGAAAGGCACCCCATGCCATGCACCTTGAAAAGTGAATACCTTCCAATCGGTACATCCCCTTGCTGAGGAGCGGCTATCCGTCTGACGGCCTATCAGAACCAAGAGCACATATGTATAGGTGGCTCCTATACAACGCGAAGATTCGCAAGGGTACAATGGTACTTCCGTAATTCGCGGCCTGGCCACAATGAAGGCGGGGAGAGGAGACTCTATGGACCTGTTCGCTGCAGGCGCCGATTGGATTGATCTACATTATTAATAAAGGAGGAACGGATATGAAGTATCATTACAATTCGGTAGAAGAGTTACCTCTTTTCTTAAATGCTAAACAAGTAGAGGTCTATTTATGCATTTCTAAATCGGCAGTTTATAACCTTTTGCACTCCGACGGTTTCCCTCTTGTCATGGTTGGTAAACGCATGATGGTCGAACGCAACAAGTTCTTAAAATGGATAGAAGATAATACAGCAAAGTAATATAATTTGTTTGTAATAATATATAAAAAATGTTAAAATGGCGGTTTAATTCTGCTGAAAAGTTTACGATATGTTAATTTTTAGTATCTTCCCTATGGCGTTTTTCTGTGCTAAAATTAACATGCAAGAACACAGTAGACACATTTGCCAGGAAAGGAGTAATATGGCAAAGAAAAGATCCAAAGGTGATGGCAGCATCCATAAGTTGAAAAACGGCACTTGGCAAATTCAAATTATGGATGGCTATAAGCCTGATGGAAAACGTAAGTATAAAACCTTTACTGCTCCTAAGCTCGAGGAGGCCAAACGGTTGAAGCGAGAGTATGAGAGCAGAAGGGATGCCGGAATGTTGGTCGCAATGGATTATACCTTCTCAGAATGGGCTGACTTCTGGTTTGAACATCATAAAAATAGAATCTCTGTTACAACGCAAGAAGGATATTCATATACTCTGCGCAATCTGAAGGCCTACTACGGCCGGAAGAAGCTTTCTGAGATTAAAGCCTACGATATTGAACAGTACCTTATGAAACTGGTCAGAGATGGTAAGTCCGGTTCCACTGTGGCACAGAGCAGAGGTATGCTGTTCCAGATCTTTAGAATGGCAGTGGCAAATGATATCCTTATGAAAAACCCCGTAGCACATGCTGAAAAGATCCGAAGAGGACCTCCCAAAGGTAAGGATGCGTTCACAGCGGACGAAGTTCGAAAGCTGATGAAAGAGCTTCCGGAAGATAAAATCGGTTGGAGCATTCGGCTTATGCTCGCCACAGGAATGCGTACTCAAGAGCTACTAGCGCTTGAGCCCAGGCACATTGCAAAGGATGGGTCTTCCATTAATATTGCGCAAGCAATTGTAATGGAAAAGGGATCGCCTACAATTGGTCCCACCAAGACCCATAACAGCTTGCGCACGATTCCTGTACCGGAAACAGTTCGATACTGTGCCCGGAACCTGAGAGATACCGATGGCACCTTCATTTGGGAGAGTCCGAGAGTGGAGGGAAAACCCATTAACCCATCTTATTTCCGTGATCATTTCAGAGAATACCTTAAGGCCATAGAAGAAGTTCGTGTCTTGACGCCACATTGCTGCAGACATACATATGTTACCCATATGCTGGCGCTGGGCGTGGATCCTAAGACGGTCCAGGCACTAGTAGGCCACGCAGAAATTGATATGACAATGTACTATGCACATGCGCAAGAATCTTCCAAGCAGGAAGCAATTAGCCGTTATGATGAGGCGTTTTCTGCTCCTGGAGGAGGTTTGTATGGCAATGTGATAAAACTCGTCAAGTCAGGCTGATTCTTGTACGATTCTTGTAAGAAAAGTTTCGCGGGTTTTTAAGGTTTCGATTGCCTAAAAAGCATAGGGGCAATCTTAGAACAATTTATGGGCAAAAGGAAAAGAAAAAATCCCGAAACCATAAAGTTTCGAGATTTTTCTTTCGAATATCACAGATCCGATTTTGGTGGAGATAAGCGGGATCGAACCGCTGACCTCTTGAATGCCATTCAAGCGCTCTCCCAGCTGAGCTATACCCCCATATTC
>JAZOXB010000097.1:0-1893 GCA_045659585.1 Faecousia sp.
GATGCCGGGGAGGTTCTTGTTTACGGGCTTGAGCTGGATATCGTATCTTCCATCGCCGGATTCTCGGTTAGAAGTGAGGAAGGAACCGCCCAGCAAGGCACATAGGCCAAGCATAAAGCCGTGGTAGAAGTTTTCTCCCGCTGTGTCATAAGAGCTGACGGATTGCATGAGCAGAGTTTGGATCAGAGTTTTCAGCCGCAGATGATCCCCGGAGAAAATGGCTTCTTGGATGGAAATAGCGGTGGGCTGAGGGATAATGGGATGGAGCTGTTGCAGGATCTCTTTGTGGTAAACTTGGGAAATTTCTTTATTGGGCAGAGCCACTTGACACATGAAATCCCCGTTGAAAGAGGGTGTTGTTTTCAGTACCTTCAAATAGCCGGCAACCAAAAGGAAGCTATAGATGGTGGAGGGATTGCTCTTGATTTGGGGATAAATGACCCCGGTATCGATGTAGGTGGTAAAGGTCTCGCCGTTTACGAGAGAAGTCAATCTCTCGTAAATCTCTTTATCGGCGCCCGCAATGATCTCTCCGATAATATCGTTGCTTCCGGTAGATTGCCAGAAGGCTCGTGGTTCACAGCCGTGATTGAAGTAATTGATCACAGACCAAGGGTTAAAGATCTCAGCAGTACCGAAACGGTAGCCGTCATACCATTGACAGATTTCCTCATACTTTTCGGAAACACCGTAGTATTCTGCCATTTCCTTTACCTCCTCGGAG
This sequence comes from Faecousia sp., assembly GCA_045659585.1. Classification (GTDB taxonomy): domain Bacteria; phylum Bacillota; class Clostridia; order Oscillospirales; family Oscillospiraceae; genus JAZOXB01. The sequence continues at coordinate 725 of JAZOXB010000097.1, forward strand.
GTGAAGCCGAAATATGTGCTATACTTCTGATCCAATACTGAGTTGATGGTCAGATTATTTAGGCCACTAAAAATGCTTTCCTTTGCAATACGGAGAATGCCGGTGAGGAAGCCAAAAGACAAGTGCCTATTATCCTTTAAGCCACCGGAGAAGAGATTTCGCATGAAGAGAATAACATAATCGTAGAACCCCTTCATATGCCCCTGTTGGATGGGAATATCATATTCGTCGATGATAATAATAGGGGCCACGCCGTGATGCTTGTGAAGCATCTGAGAAAGGTTCTGAAGAACCGCGGACAGTTCCACTTCAGACACTTCTCCTGCGAGGAGCTTTTCGAAGCTCCTTTTCTCGTAGTCGTTGCACTTGTCGCTGTGCTGTAGCTCCGGGTGACGGTAGGCCTCCTTCGCAAAAATGTCCTTGATGGCCTCAAAGGTTTCTTCCCATGTGTTGAATTTAATATCCTTGAAGGTAACGAAGATCACGGGATATTTACCCTGATGGTCACGGTATCTTTTGCCACAAGCCCAAATCTTCTTATTCTTGAAATAGACGGAGGTATCCTCGTCGGTCTTTTCGAAGAAGGTGCGGAGCATATCCATATTCAGTGTCTTTCCAAAGCGACGGGGACGGGTGAAGAGAGACACCATAGGCCTCTCGTCGAGGAAGTCCTTGATCATCATGGTCTTGTCGATGTAATAGTACTCTGAGGAAGCTAAGCGGTAGTCGGATATCCCGATAGGAAGTGCCAGCTTGGGCACATCCTTGGGCTTGATATAGTCTCCGCCCTTAATGCGGCAATCACCGGGTCGCTCTGCATCAGCAGGGATGAGCCAGGACTTCCCTTGCTTTACCGCACCCTTGATTTTTCCTTCCTTGCAGAGGGTAGAGACTCTCCGCTCCGATAAATTCCACAGCCTTGCCGCATCCTTGACATACATCGTGTCAGCCATTTTGGATACCTCCTTACAGAATCTTATACTAATAGTATACCCGATTTTCGGAATAATGTCAAATAGTTTCGGAACAATATCAAAATGAATTGACATTGTTCCGAATTGGTACGCTATTTTACCTCTCTAAGGATGAGGATTTTCGGGTTGTGATCCAGTTCTTCATCTCTCTGTGCTGTCTCGGGGTAATGGTTCCGTTTTTCAGGAAGGTATCGT